>NZ_RYDP01000002.1:0-349689 GCF_003970395.1 Flavobacterium sp. GSP27
CTGACCGACAAAGGATATTGCTCTACTAAAAGCTTGTATTATTATGGTGTGAAATTACACGCATTGGCTTTTAGACGCTTAGATAAAATCCCTTTTCCTGAGGAAATTCAAATAACTCCTGCCTCAGTAAATGATTTAACTGTATTCAAAGAAGCTTGGTCTGAGAAAACTAACAGGAATTTTTTTGGAGATAAAATATACAATAATCTAGATTTTTTTACTGAATTAGAGCAAAAGAAAAATTCGATTATGATGACTCCAATCAAAGGAATTAAAGGGCAATGTCAAGAAATCAAAAATAGAGATAAAGCTGCAAATGATTTGTTTTCGACAGCAGTATCAAGAGTTAGACAACCTATAGAAGCATTTTTTAGTTGGCTAATTCAAAGAACAGATATTCAAAGAGCTAGTAAAGTGAGGTCTGCCAAAGGACTGTTGATTCATATCTTCGGCAAAATCGCTTCCGCTTTTATAAACTTAACATTTTAACCCTTGATTCGCATAATATAATAGAAGAGAATCTAACTATTAGTTTTAATATGTTGTAGTTTCGCTTTTTTTAATGTCCCTTTTACCTGATTCTAATAGTATGTTGTTATTTTTCTTTTTAGCTTTTTCTTTTTCGGGAATATTATGTGCTTTTATTCTTTTAATTTTAAATAGGGTTGATGTATTTGCAAATCGGTTATTAGCGATGGGTTTGTTTAATATTTCTGTTGTTATTGTTTTGAACGGTTTAACGTATGTTGATGGTTTTTATCTTTCTTACCCACATTTGTATCGATTAGGTGTTTTTTCACAATATTTGCTGGCGCCTTTTTTTTATTTATATGTGCGAGCGACTATTAATAGAGAAGTTCGCTTTCGCAAATGGGACTGGCTTCATTTTATGCCGGCCCTGTTGCATTTTATTGAGTTTATTCCTTTTTATTTTATGCCAACAGATGAAAAAATAGCGTATTTAAAAATTGCTTTTTCTCATGTCGAAATACTTTCTGAGCAAAAAGAAGGTTTATTGCCAGCGAACCTTCATCCCCTTCTTAAAACAGGAACCGGTATTGTGTATGAGTTTTTTCAGGTACGTTTATTGTTTTTTTTCTACAAAAATGACTATAAATGGTCGAAAAAAAATAAAAGAGTTTGGAATTGGCTAATTTGTCTCACTTTTTTCCATAGCTTAACCTATCTTTTTGTTTTTGTTTTGTCTATTTTTCATATTGGAAGCGATATAAGAATATATGCGATTTTAACACTAAGTGTGGTTCAGTTTTTTTGTGTAATTACTTTAGTGTTTAATCCAAGAGTGTTGTATGGTATGAAAGAAACTTTGAATATGAATACAGCTATAGATGCGGACGATCAAACAGAATCAAGTTCAAAAAAATTTATTCTTTCTTCCGATAAAAAGAAGCTGTATAAGGTAGCATTGGAGTCTTTTATTGAGAGTCAAAAACCGTATTTAAAAAAAAATTATTCGATACGAGAATTTGCGATTGATTGTAATATCCCTGTTCATCATTTGTCTATTGTTATTAATGGGGAGTATGGTTGTAACTACACTGATTTTATTAATAGTTACCGTATCAATTATATTATTGTTCATCGGTATGATGAAAACTGGAGTTCCTTTTCATTCGAAGGGCTATCTTCTGAGGCTGGTTTTAATTCACGGAGCTCTTTTCTTAATGCATTTAAGAAAGTAACCGGTCAAACACCTTCGGATTATTTTGCGCAAAAAAAGCATAATAGTATAAAAAGTATTAAACCGATTTCTTTTCTGTAAAAACGGATCATCGATACATCTCCTTTAGCTACGCTGTAGACACAAGTTTAAAATAGAACACAGATAACACAGATTAACGTAGTTTTTTCTTTTTTTCGTAAAAATAAAACCTATCTGGATTCGACTTTACGTGAATTAATTTGTGATAATTTATGAAAGTTGAGTCTGATTTTTTTTTAATATTGGTGTCCAGACGGTAGCTAAAGGAGAAGGGGGTGTAATAAGGCTATCTTATTTATGTCTTTGGTATAACTTCTTGAATTTGAAATTTCTAATACTTTATTTTTTCCTCATAAAAGCAATTTTTAAGTTTAGTATCTTCCTTTGTATTGAATATTTGCATAATGACTAGTGCTGTAATCGTTTAAATTATTTTGACTCGTAAAGCAGACTGAGTAAATTTCCTTTTAGCCTCAGATTTAAAATATTTTCACTGTTTGTTTTCTAATAAACGGTTCTTTTTGCTGTATTCCGGTAAAATCCGTATAATCCTGGACGGAAATAAGCAACTGGTATTAGTAACGGATAGTCATAAAAGATCAGACTCCAAATTCCCGGATCACAATGGGGAAGCATTTTTTATTGTTTCTCAGTTTGGTCAAGAGTATAAATACCGTCCGCAATTAGTGGGACATTCGAAGTTGTCGTTATTGTATATAAGCACAATCTTTTTTAACTAGTATAATTTTTGGACTTCTCTCAAGAGAGGTATAAGTAATTAGAAAGATACAGTGTCGTAATATAAAATACGAGACCAATTAGTAAAAAGAGTTTTTGCCAATAATTTTAAGAATTAAAGAGATTTTTGGGCTAGCTGGCAAATTAATCTGCGGCAAAGAATATATTTAGGGCTCCATTACACTAAGATATTAAATTTTAGCCATTACTGAATTGGCATTAGGGAAAATTTTGGCATATGAAATGGTAACTAGAATGGACCATTTTTTTACATTAGATTCTGAGCTGTTTGTTGTAGAATTAAGTACCACAGTAGCCTAAATTATAATGGATTTTGTTTCAGTGCTTGTGACAGGTGTCCTTCATGCAAGCGATTAATTTTAAAAAATTTGTAAAACGGACTAAATAACCACTCATAATTGCTTCGTTTCGCCAAACAAGGCAGCAAATTCGCATCGTTTGACGAAATGAGGCAACAAATGCAGCAATGTAGTATTGGGGAATATTATTTACGTTTTACTTTTGGATCATATTTATGGCACTCGCAAATGTGTTGTGTTTGTCATTTATACTTTAAAAAGTAACAATTATAATCTGTCAGTTACAATTGTTGCTTTTGAGATTTGGTTTAAAAATGCCTGTTTGGGGTTTTTAAAAGACTAGACTTAATTCTTATACTTTAGACTCGAAATTTGAGGATATTTTTTTTAAAATAAAACTAATTAAAAATAATTACTATGAATGCACATTACAATATCACGATAATTGACGACGACTTTATTGATGTTTTAGCTTTAAAAAAAATAATTTCAGCGTATTGTATCAATATTAATTCAGTCATTCATATAGCCACTATCCAGGAGGCAATTATTGAACTTAACGAGAATAAGCCTGATATCGTTTTTATGGATGTTATATTTAAAGATTCAATTATTTTTGATTTTTTAGATGAGTTTAGTTTAGAGGATGTTCCGGTAGTGTTTATTTCTTCAGAAAAAGCGTATGCGGTAAATGCTTTCGAAAATAATGCTGTTGATTTTATTCTAAAACCATTTAAAGTAGAGAATGTAATTTTGGCAATCAATAAAGCAGTAAAGAGAATCAAGATGAATAACTTGTATTTGCAAGCTGATTTTTCTGTAGAAAATAGAAATACTCATAATGATTATTTAGCTATTTCATCTTTAAATAAAATTGATTTTATAAAAAAAGAGGATGTTATGTTTTGTATGGCTGATGGTAAGTACACTACTTTTTTCTTATTAGGGGGTAAAAAAATTGTATCAAGTAAAAATTTAGGAGAGTATGAGAAAGTCTTGGATAGTTCCTATTTCTATAGGATTCATCACGGATATATTATAAATATCAGATTTTTAATAAGTATTATCAAAAAAGACGGTGTTTATTGTGAACTAGCGAATAAAATTACCATACCAGTTTCCAAAAGGAGACAGGAAAGCTTTAACAAATTCATTAAGCTTAAAAACTAAATGAATATAGTAGTATTGAGGTCGGTATTTAAGCACATATCATTTCTTGATGAGTAATATTCTCTGATTTCACCATTCTTTTGATTAAATTGTTAAAGATTGTGTCTTTGTTTTGAGAACGATTAATTAGGTAACAAAATTCAGCAAAATATCTGTTAATATTATTCTCACTTACCCAAGAATAAGTTGTTCTTATCCAAGATTTCACTGGATGAATCATAATATGTAATGCTTTAAAATTAGACCCTTTATCACTTAATATTTGTGTTAGGTCATAATCCTTAGCAATAGGATTGTATCCTTTCCATTTGTCGGTCGTTATTCTTGCGTGTAAATCTATATGTTTTTCGAACATTTTTCTTAAAGATTTAGCGGAGTAATCGAGGATTTGAAAGGTATAAAAACGTTTTGCTTTTCCGTTATCTGTAAGTTCCAAAGCACATATGGCTTTTTTCTTTGTACTGTCATAACTTCGTCCGTGTTTACCTTCTTCATAGCCACCTACGACATATTCATCAACATTAATTACGCCAGTCATAGGGAAATTTCCACTTGATTTCATAGCCTCACGCACTTTATGCATAAATAACCTAGCGGTTCTTTGGTGAACGCCAAAACGAACTGCAGTTTGAGAAGCGGAAAGACTTTTTGTACTAGTTGACATTTCAAAACAAATAAAAAATGCTTTTTTCAAACCAAATTTTACTTTGTGGAATAAAGCGTTAGCCATTGCCGATTCAGTATCGCTACAAATATTACAAGTTCTCGCAAAATCTTTGCGGACTTGACTTTTTGTATAACCACACTTACTACAAACACAGTGCTCTGACCATTTTATTTCTGAAAGATATTCTCTACAATCTTGGTCTGTTTTGAATCGTTCAGCAAACTCTATGAGATTTTGTCCTTTAAAAATTTCCATTTTTTATATGTTTTACTAGACTTTAAAGGTGTGAATTTAAATGCCGACCTCAATAGTAGTATATTTTAGCCATGTGATTTCTGGAGGGGTTAACTTTAAATTTTCAATATAAATATAGAGCGATCATATGAATAGCCTATTTAATAAAAGATTGTGGATGTAGTTGCGGGAGAGTTCTTTACTTTCATATTTGGGCAATTATACTCCTTTTATTTACACTTGTTACTTTTAGATAGGAGTTATTATTGAAAATAGTAATATTTGAAAAAAATAGTTGTCATGCCACCTTTTTATCCATTTGAGTTTGGAACGTGTGTACAAAAGTTTTTTGTTTTTTGAAAAATGTCTGAGAGTACTTTTCGTTAAAGTTTTTTTTTATCAAGTTACAGGGGTAGTAGGTACTTCAATTTTTTTGGTTTGTTTACTTGAAAAAATGCAACATTTTTTTCTATCCTGTACGATGTTATTTTTTTGATAAACAAGCTTGGATTAAGTAGTATTTCAATTTAAGTATTTTAAATATTTTAGCAATGAAGAAGATAATTAAATATGTTATTAGTGCGGATGGAATTCCGATTTTGTTTAGTTGTGATATATTACATGCTGATGTGTTGCAAAGCAGTTCTATATCCGCAGGTTTTTTGATTCTGAGGTATGATGTTGCAAAGGCTGCTTTTTTAGTAAAATGTTTTGGAGAAAGTAGCTCTTTAAAAGTGAAATCAAAACTTGAAGTTGATGAAAAAATAATCGAAGATTTTTTTAATTTTTAGTTTAGGATTAGAAAAAAACGTATTTAGATTATTGGGATATTTAGCGCATTTAATGCAGCAGTAATTGATGGAATTTAGGGGTAACTAGCTCAGATGGTTTAAGGAAATGAATAGAAGAGGGCATTAAGTAATCAGCATTTTTTTAGGTTTTCGGATCACGTTCTAAAATTAATAATTGTTTACGATAGGCCAGGAAATAATGGTTTGCTAAGAAGCAAAAAAAATAAGTATGTGTGAAAAATAAACTCCTGATTTATGACTTTTCAAACGGTTGTAAATTCATTATTAAAAAAAATGAATTTGATTTCAAGAGCTTTTTTGAATACATAAGGGAGGAAGTTATTGATTATAATGATTTTGTTGCAGTGATTTTTATTGTCAACTATAGACTGTAGAACTTTTGGATATGATGCGGATTTATAAATAGGAGTGCTGATTTTTTTAAGGACTCGGATAATGCAAATCAGTAATGCTTTAGAAGAGTTAGAGGATACTATTTTTCTTGATTTACAACTAAGTCGTCAGGAAATGATAGATTATATAAAGTTTAATTTGAGGCTTTCCGGGGCTTCTAAGGTAGGTTAAACAACAAGATAAAAACACATTGTAATCCCTCTATTTATTGAGTTGTAAAGAGTTTTTTTATGTACAATTCTTATTTTAATTTGTTGGACTACCAATGTTGTTCGTTAATTAGTCCAATTGGGAGTTCAAGCGCAATGTTAGTAAGGTAAGGTTTATTTTGTCATTGTGAGGAAAGAAGTAATTACATCTGTTGCTCTAGTTAGGAGTTTTCATTTAAATGTCAGTTCGAGTGATTTTATAAATTATCGATAGCAGTTTATAAAATTGTATCGAGAACCGTTGTTTACTAAATAGCTTCTCGATACATTTTGACTTATTACGTTGCTGTTTTCTACCACAATCCTACAAGTCAAAATCCCGAAGTCTCGGGACGAAGTGACGTTGCTTGAAGATGCATACAGTCTGCTCAGCGTTTTTAGATTCAAAATCCTGTTTTAATTTTGATTAGCATGCGGCACATGATTTCAGTTCGCTTTTTATAAAAAACGTGTTATGTTTTTTTGAGATTGAATAATGCCGATATTGATACGGTTATTCCCTGAAAAGTGCACTTGTTTATTTAGGATGGTATTTTCACAAGAAAATGATTTTATTTGAGGTCATTATTACTGTAAAACTTAAAAACGTATGAAAAAATTTTTATTTATCATTGTGTTGTTCATGGGATTGTCGAGCTATGCGCAAGTAGGGGTTGGAACTTCTAATCCGGATACATCAGCTCAACTCGATGTGGTTTCGACAAATAAAGGAATTTTGATTCCTCGAATGAAATTAACGGGAACCTCGGATGTTAGTACTATAGCCAACCCAAAAGAAAGTTTGTTAATTTATAACACGGCAACTGCTGGAGATGTTGTTCCAGGATTTTATTACTGGAATTCGCTTAAGTGGGTTACTTTAGCAGGAGGTCTTTCAGGGAATGTTGCAATAAGTAGTGGAGGAACAGGGGCGACTACTGCTCCGGCTGCTTTGGCTAGCTTAGGAGCGCAGTCAATCGCTAATATTACTACAGTATTAGGAACTACCTTGGATCATTATCCTTCAGAAAGTGCGGTGACAACGTACGTCGATACCGAAGCCACTAGAGCTGCTACTGTTGAGTCGGGATTGCAAAATCAGATTTTTTCCGAAGTAAGTAGAGCTACTACTGCCGAATCGGGATTGCAAACTGCAGTTGGTTTAAAAGCATCAACGGCTAATGTAACTGCTGCGGTAGCTACTGAAACTACAAGAGCCACTGCTGCCGAAGTTGCATTGCAAGCGAACATAGATACTGAAGCAACAACGGCTAGAGCAGCAGAATTATTAAATTCTACAGCAATAACTAATGAAGCAACCACAGCTAGAGCAGCAGAATTATCAAATTCTACAGCAATAACTACTGAAGCAGCTACAGCTAGAGCAGCAGAATTATCAAATTCTACAGCAATAACTAATGAAGCAACCACAGCTAGAGCAGCAGAATTATCAAATTCTACAGCAATAACTACGGAAGCAACCACATCTAGAGCAGCAGAATTATTAAATTCTACAGCAATAACTACGGAAGCTGCTACAGCTAGAGCAGCAGAATTATTAAATTCTACAGCAATAACTAATGAAGCAGCTACAGCTAGAGCAGCAGAATTATTAAATTCTACAGCAATAACTACTGAAGCAGCTACAGCTAGAGCAGCAGAATTATTAAATTCTACAGCAATAACTACTGAAGCAGCTACAGCTAGAGCAGCAGAATTATTACAGCTAGAGCAGCAGAATTATTAAATTCTACAGCAATAACTACTGAAGCAGCTACAGCTAGAGCAGCAGAATTATCAAAAGAAGATAAAATTAACAAGACTATTGTTATTGACGCTACTGCTAATGATACAAAATATCCTAGTGCATTAGCTGTAAAAACGTATGTTAATGCTGTTCCTTCTTTTTATAATGCTGATGGTACTTTAACTGGAGCAAGAACAGTAACGCAGAATAATAATAACTTAACCTTTACTACAGGGACTGCACAACTAGTTATTGATGGTGCTTTGAAATTGAATGCGGCTGTTATACATAATTTTGTAACGACTACAGCTAATGCATATACTATTCCTGATAATGCAAATACGGTTTTATATAATGGTGTAGGGGCCTCTATTTTAACTTTGCCGACACCTTCTGCTGCAAATACGGGTATGGAAATTAAAATCATTAATGCCTCTGCTTCCGCAATTAATTGTACTGGATCTATTAGTGCTGCTTTTGTTCTTAATATTCAAGGAGGTACAGTTTGTCATGCTTTTTGTGATGGTACTTCATGGTTATTATATCAAAGTTCATTATAATAATTAAATTACCTAAAGGATGATACAGAAAATTTTTATAGTTATGTGTTGTTTGTTGTTGGTTCAAATTGGTTTTAGTCAAATAAAGATAAATACTAATATTGGTACTACAACTATGAATACGAACTCTGCTTTTTTGGATGCTTCTAGTTCACCTAGTTGGAATAATATTACTAATACTAATTTAGCTAAGGGGTTAGTTTTTCCAAGAGTCGATTTGACAACTATGGCGAATATGGCTCAGGCGGGAACTACGGGGCCTACTAATAATCCAAATCGTTTTGATGGGATGTTAGTGTATAATACCGCCACAGGAACATCAGGTATTGGATTAGTTGCGGTAAAACCCGGGTTTTATTATTACAGCAATAAATCAGTTACTCTAAACGGGGGGACCTGGCTTGCAGTTGTGTCTAAGGACGCTGTTGTGGCTACAAGTGTGGTAACTAAAACGGCCTCTTATGTAATTGTCGATAGCGACTCTACGGTATTGTGTAATGCTACTGGGGGTGGGTTTACGGTGTCATTACCTGATGCTGCCATTAATTCCGGGAAAACCTTTATAATTAGTAAAACAGATACCAGTGATAATGCACTAACGTTCTCTCCCTCCCTAAAATTTGCCGAGGGAGTTCTAGTCAGTGTTTTAAATTATACAAAAACACTAAAAGTGCAAAGCGATGGCACTAGTTGGGTTGTTGTCAATTAAGTAACAATTCGTAAAATAAATGGAATATTCTTAAATAACAATTAATAAATAACACATTATGAACAACAAGTACACAAAAGCATTAGCGATTTTATTATTCGCAGCTGCAGGAATTACAACGGCATCAGCACAAGTTTCTCAAAAGATAGGAGCAAACCCTTTTGCTCTTACAAAAAGTGCCGCTCTGGAGATCGAGAGTACTACAAAAGGTTTTTTGCCTCCTCGTATGACACCAGCACAACGTGATCTTATTGCTACCCCGGCAACGGGATTAACGATTTATAATATCACTGATAATTTATTGCAAGTGAATACAGGAACAACAGCGTTACCAGTGTGGAGTGCCGCTACAGTTACTGCAACTACACTTCTGGCAAAAGTTCTTGATTATACCGTACTTGGTACTGATGCTACCGTTTTGTTTGATGTTTCTGCTGCATCAGCAGGGCTAACCGTAACATTACCGGATGTTCTTGCTAACAAAGGTAAAATTTTCACCATCATTAAAATAGATGCATCAGAAAATAAATTAAAATTTGTCCCAGCATTAGTTTTTAATATAGAATATCCTGCGGTTAGTGAATTGAACTATGCTAAGGCGGTTAGAATTCAAAGTGACGGTTCAAAATGGAATGTTATTAATTAATATTTTTCATTTATGAAATTAAGGTTAACTGGGTTTATCCCAAAAACTAACTAACAATTTGAATCAAGGGTTGCGTTTATACTTTTTTTGGGGGTAAGTCACGGTCCTCATCCGTTTTTAAAGCGGGTGGGGTCTATTCCTCAAGAATAGCGGTATTTTATTTTAACCCTCTATAAACATTAATAAAGAATACCATTCTGACTATAAAACACTTAAAATCAGCTACTAATTAATCAAATCAATGGAGTACACCATTTTTTTTAACATTAATTTTCACCCAAAAGTTACAGTAAGAATTTTGAATGATTATTTGTCTATTAGGGTTCAAAGTGACAGAACAAACAGGAATGTTGATGATTACTTTTTAGGGCATTAATGCTAGTGGGTTATTTATTTTAATAGCCTTTATGTATTATGCTTAGAATGGGTTTATAGTCTCTTAATGCAGCATACAATAATTTATTTGCCATTACGGTATAGAATGCAAACAACAACAACAACAATAACAACAAAAGGAGCAATTAATGTGATTTCTCCAATTGTACAATGCTATATTAATTTTAAAAATTAATAGATCATTAAAATTTTACCCCAGCCCTCAATGTAATAAATTGGTAATTAAGTAATTGTTGAATAACATTCTCGGTTGCTTAATTTTAATTTTTAATCTCTATATTATTATGTATTCAAAAATAACAAAAATAGGTTTATTTTTTCTTTTCATTTGTTGCTGCATAAACAACGCATCGGCGCAAACGGTTCAGAAAATTGGAGGTACTCCTTTTAACGTAACCAAAAGTGCCGTCTTCGAACTAGAAAGTACAACCAAAGGATTTTTACCACCCCGAATGACGACCCTTCAGCGTAATGGTATTATAACTCCAGCTGTAGGATTGACTATTTTTAATATTGATACTATTGCATTAGAGATAAATACAGGAACGACACTACAACCGGTATGGAGTTCAGTGAAAGGCTATTTGCCTTTGGCAGGAGGAACGATGACGGGAGCTGTAGGTGTTAATGGGGCAACATTGACTTTAAATACGGATACTGCTGTTGCCAATACAAATACCACTACCATAGGAGGTGGGCTTGGCACAGGAACTATCACCCTTGGAGGTACAGCAACTCAAGCGATAAATATTGGTACTGGAGCAACTGGTACAAGTGTAAAAACAGTTACTGTAGGGAGTACAGTCAATTCTAGTGATACAACAATTCAGTCCGGTACAGGAGCTTTAAATTTAACACCAGCCGCAACAGGATCTATAGTTATAGGTAATGCAGCAGGATATGGAGAAGTCTCTTTAGGATCCTCTAGTAACACTCATGTTACTAGTGTAGGTGCAGCAACATCAGCAGGTGTATCTACTGTTAACATTGCAACAGGTGGTACAGGTAATAATAAAGTTAACATTGCAACAAGTTCAGCTGAAAATTTAGTTACTATTGGTAGTAGTGCATCACAAGTTGGTGTAGGCGGAACGCCAGTAACTTATGCAGCTTTGGCAGTGACTTCAACGACCAAAGGATTTTTGCCACCCCGAATGAATTCTGGAGAGCGAGATATTCTTGGAGGGACTCTTACTAAATTAGTAGATAAAGGAATGGTTATTTTTAATACAACTAATAATGCATTAGAGGTAAATACAGGAACTCCAGGTGCTCCGGCATGGACAGGTTTATCTAATTCGTACTTGCCTTTGGCAGGAGGAACGATGACAAGTACGGCAGTAATCCAGGGATCAGCATTGAAATTAAATGATGGAACCACTGGTAATCTTGTTAATACAACAGACATAGGAATTGGAGGTACCACAGGAACTATCACCCTTGGAGGTACAGCAACTCAAGCTATAAACATTGGTACTGGAGCCACTGGTACAAATGTAAAAACAGTTACTATAGGTAGTACAGTTGGTGCAAGTGCTACAACAATTCAGTCCGGTACAGGAACGTTAGGTTTAAAGCCAACAGGTACAGGATCTATAGTAATAGGTAATGCAGCAGGAACAGGAGATATTACTTTGGGATCCTCTAGTAATACTCAAGAGACTCATATAGGTGTAGGAACTGCTACTGGAATCGCTAAAGTATTCATTGGATCAAGTCGTGGAGGTGGTACTGGCGGTAGTGATGTTAACATAGGAAATATTGCTACCAATGTTTCTACTTATCCTTCCACTGTAAGAATTGCATCAGGAGCAGGTATAAATACGGTTCTTCTAGGGGGGGTTAGTGAATCAAGTACTACGACGATTCAGTCAGGTACAGGAACTTTAAGTTTAACACCAGCAGAAACAGGGCCTATTTTGATAGGTAATCCAGCAGGAACAGGATTAGGAACAATCACTTTGGGATCATCTACTGCTGCTCAAACTACTAATATAGGAACTGGAACGGGTATATCTACGGTAAAAATTGCTACAGGTTCAGATACTAATGCAAATTTAGTTACTATAGGAGGCGGTCTGTCACAAGTTGGTGTAGGCGGAGCGCCAGTAACTTATGCAGCTTTGGCAGTGACTTCAACGACCAAAGGATTTTTGCCACCCCGAATGAATTCTGGAGAGCGAGATATTCTTGGAGGGACTCTTACTAAATTAGTAGATAAAGGAATGGTTATTTTTAATACAACTAATAATGCATTAGAGGTAAATACAGGAACTCCAGGTGCTCCGGCATGGACAGGTTTATCTAATTCGTACTTGCCTTTGGCAGGAGGAACGATGACGGGTACACTTGGTATCAGTGGGACAGCATTGAATTTAAATAATAATGCTTCTACAAACGCCACTACCATAGGAGGGGGTAGTACCTCAGGTGCTATAACCCTTGGAGGTACAGGAACACAAATTATAAATATTGGTACTGGAACAGGGACAAAAACAGTTTCTTTAGGGAGTGATGCCAGTACGAGTGCCACAACGATCAAGTCCGGTTCAGCAGCATTAACGTTAACACCAGCCGCAGACCTAGCAGGAACAATAGTTATAGGGAATGCAGCAGGACTGGGACCTATCACTTTAGGATCGTCTACTGCAGCTCAAACTACTAATATAGGAACTGGAACGGGTGTATCTACGGTTAATGTTGGTACAGGAGGTACGGGTGCAAACTTAGTTACTTTAGGGAGCACTACTTCACAAGTTAGTATAGGTGGAATTTCATCAAGTACTACAGCGGCCTTAGATATAAATTCGACTACAAAAGGTTTCTTGCCACCACGATTGACTGCTTTACAGCTAACAACACTTAATAGTACATTACCAGCTTCAGGATTGACTATTTATAATACAGACAATTCTGCATTAGAGGTAAATATAGGAACTCCTGCTGTTCCGGTATGGAAATCAGCTACTAGTAATCCGTCTATAAGAATTCAAACGCTTAGTACTCCTCAACTTACATCAGCAGATTCGACTGTTTTGTTTGATACTACAAGTGCTAGCTTGACTGCAACTTTGCCAACTGTTACTACTGCATTAACCGGAAAGATATTTTTTATACGTAAAAATGATAATTCAACAAATACGTTGACTATTTCACCAGTATTAAAATTATCGGGAGTTACAACAACTGTTGTTTTAAATTATGCCAAAACTATCAAAGTGCAATGTGATGGTACTAATTGGATAATCATTGATTAATTTTTAGATATATAGAAGCAAAACTTAAGTGGGCAGGGAAGGCCTTCGAGTACAAAAAATAAGTTTACTCTTTGGGTTACTACAGCAGGAAAAATATAAAGTCTCTAGGTTCCGGTACACAAAGTGTATCGACTAGAGGAGTCTTACGGTTTTTGAGGGGCAATTGCTTGTAAGAATTTATTCGCTTTATTTTCCTGTTGGTGGTGGCCATCAACCGAGAGAGATGCTGTTTAAAATAAAACAGCATTGTAATTGTAAAGAAGGAAACTGGATACTGATACCACCGGATAGCGATTACATACAGAATGAATAAAAAAAGTAGTGTATAAATAGAGTAACTGATATTGATTATGTATAACAAACAATTAAAAAAAATTGTGTTGCTTCTTTTGATAGGAAGTTTCGCTGGAACGGTCTCTGCTCAGACTGCGTTAAAGCTGGGAAAGAATCCCTATCTGATCAATGCCAAAGCAGCACTTGAGGTAGAGAGTATTACCAAGGGTTTTTTGCCACCGCGCATGACTAAGGAAAAACGCGATGCGATTACCGCTCCACCTGCCGGATTACAATTGTGGTGTACGAATTGTAAAGATGCTGCACGTCCTGTAGTAGGTCAGCTTTGTGTTTATACAGGTACAAGTTGGATTGCGCTACCCACGATAACAATTCCTATTGTGACTACAATAGGTGTTGTTAAATCTAATGGAAATACTACTGCTACCATTACTGGTAAATTAGTAGACACATTTGGTAATAGTTCGCTTGAATCTGGGGTTGTATATAGAGTGTACACTTCAGATACTGATTTGCCAACTCTTGTAGCGGCTACAGGAGCAGCTACTGCACCTAATATAAAAATTATTTATCCAGGAGTGTTACCAGATATATCAGTAATAGTAAATGGCTTAAATGCCTCAACGATTTATTATTGGAGAACTTTTGTAAGGACTGCTGATGGTATTGGGTATGGTGATGCTAAGATGTTATAGCTTGCATACCTAATTTTGGTATAAATAATCCGTTGGATACAAGGAATAAAAATTTCGATTCATCGCGTAAATAAAAAATGAAACCACATAGAAACATAGAAAAAAGTGTTGGAGGGATATCCCAATTTTTGGTTTCACAGCGCTGTTGTTTTCTTGAAGTAGCGTCAAATGTCTTTCGAAATAAATGAAATCGATGGCTCTATGTGGTTAAAAAAGGAAACAAATTAAAGTACAACCAACGGGTTATATAAATTAATCAATAGAGTAACTGATACGGATTATGTATAATAAACAATTTAAAAAAATTGCATTGCTTCTTATAATAGTAAGTTTTGCAGGCACCGCCGTTGCGCAGGCACCAACTGATGTTCAGACTTTGCTAAAGCTGGGAGATAATCCCTATACAATTAATGACTATGCAGCGCTTGATGTAGAGAGTACTACCAAGGGGTTTTTGCCACCGCGTATGACTCGGTTACAACGTAATAATATTGTATCCCCAGTTGCGGGCTTACAGATTTGGTGTACCGATTGTAATGGTGCATCAGGATTACCCTATATCTATACGGGGACTGCTTGGGCTACTATTGCTTCAAGTGTCGCGACGAGTACGCTGACTACCGGAAAAAAATCAGACTCGAATTTTCCTACAATTTCTGATTGGAATGTTGTTACAATTAATGGTGTTTTGGTTCAACCTTCTCAGGCTTTGCCCACTGAAACTGGTTTTGTCTGGAAAGAGATTGTAAATGATGACTTTACTAGCTTACCTTATCTAGATGCTACTGGTACCGCTTCTGTCCCTGTTTATAAAAAAACCTCTACTACAACGCCAGTGACTACGGCAGGTAGTGCATTTACATCAGGAAACATTACTTTAACAACTCTATCATCCTGGATGAGCCCCTTTTATTTTAATACCTATGCAAAGACACCTTTAGGTATTGACTATGGGAATCCAATAGTTTTGAGCAATTGGCCAACTGCACCTCCTAATCCAACAGTTACGTTTGAGAACGGCAGCTCTTTGATGCCTGTATTTGATGGAATACTTACTATAAATGCAGGAACGCCTTTAGGTAAAGTAAAAGAGTATGGTTATATATGCAGTACAAATTCTGGTGCATCACCAACAACAGCAACGGCAGATACAAAAGGGGTGCTTTCTACACCTACTTCTCTTACTAATTTGGAAACCTATCTTTCAAGTGATACTTTTACAGCAAACTATAAGATAACACTTCCTACAACTAAATTTTTTGTTCCTGCTGTGGGTACTTACTATTTTAAATATTATATAATTGTTACAGTAGCAAACGTAGATCGAGTTGTGTATAGTGCTACCCCATATTCCTGGTACGCTGCTGCAGATCCTGTTACGGGCGGTAGTGCAGTAGCAACCTATGTTTCTGTAGGGGCTTTGACGCCAGCGCTTAACTTAGGTGTGCCTGCGTCTGCTGATTGTAGTTTTCCGGTTGTTTTTAATGTTAAAAAGACAGGGAGTTATTTAGGTTTTCAGTTTTATAATGCCACAAAAAGTGGTGCTACAACAGGTTTGAGTACTAGCAATGGTTCTAGTGGTACTTTTGAAGCTCCTCTTGGAAATAAAACTATTAATTTTAAGGTGACCGGTACTCCAGGAACCTCGTTGTTAGGGAATACTTTTGGTAGTATTGATAGGTTACCAGCAGCAGTGATTTTTGATACAGGCAAAATGCCTGAGGCTAAGGCTGTTTGTGATGGAACATCACCAACACCAATTGTTGAAGTTACTGGGCCCTCAGGAAGAATTTGGATGGACAGGAATTTAGGAGCCACTGCTGCTGCTGAGGCTTTTGGCGATATTAGGGGTTTTGGGTGTTTGTTTCAATGGGGTCGAGGTAATGATGGTCATGCCAATGTTACTTGGGGAGGAACTGGGGTTTTTACTAATGGCACCACTACAACATTATCCCCTACACTTACTCCGGAGCATAATAAATTTATACTTTCTTCAAGTGTTCCTTATGACTGGATGGCAACGAAGACTGATTTTCCTTTGAATTATATTAACAATCCATGCCCTTCAGGATTTAGATTACCTAATATTAATGAGGTTTTGAACGATTTTGGAAGTTTCGCTTCTGTGAATTCCGGCGACGGTTATGCAATGCTTAAGCTTATTGCCGGAGCTGCTGGGGCTCCTAATCATGGTCTTATTCAAGATATTTATGGACAGGTTACGAGGTATTCGACTCTTGATTGGGCGGGAGAATCGTATGTTCTAAACATACAATTAAGTAGTGGGGCTAAAGGGAGTGTTAATCAATGGCGCGGTTCTGGAATTCCAGTGCGCTGTATCAAAAATACGGGTTTTTTACCAACAGTTTACACAGGAAAAAGATCAGATTCTACGAATGCTCCTGTTTATGTATCTGAAAGCAAGGTGACTATAAAAGGAACTTTGCTTACACTTCCGGGTAGCGATTATGATGTCAATATAAGAGAAAGTGGAATTATCTGGAGAGAGATTACAAATGACTTTACTGCATATCCTGTGCTGCCAGCTAGAGGGCTTGTTGCTCTCCCGGTTTATAAGAGTGCTACTTCGTCTACAGTGAGTACGGTTAATGGATCAATAGAGGTAACGACACCATCTACTTATAACGGTATTCCTTATGTTTTAAACGCTAATCCTTATTATTATAGAGCCTATGTAATTAGTTTGAATGGTAATGTTGGTTATGGAGATCCGGTAATTTTTAATGTTGCACCTCCTAAATTTACAATCCCAACGGTTACCCCAGGAACTACAAAACCTACATTGGCAGGAACACTAACCGTTAATGCGGGTACAGCTCAAAATGTAGTAACGGAGTATGGTTATTGTGTAAGTACAACAAATCTGCCAACAAATAAGGTGCTGCTTTCTACAGCTGCTACTATTACTGGTCTTAATAGTTCACTTTCGGCAGAAACCTTTACGGCTAATCCCGTTATAAATCTGCCTGTAAGCAGTTATACCGTTACGCCTAATGTTACCAATTATTTTAGGTATTATGTTGTTGCAAGGGGAGTTACTACTTACAGTGATACTGTTTCCTTTATCCCAACGGGGTTATGATACAGTTGTACAAGGTGTAGTCATTGTTTACTATACTACAAATTATAGTTTAGATTTTCCCTTAGCAGGATTTATTTACTGCTAAGGGATTTTTTTTATTGCAGCGTGATGATTGCTGAATCAGTGGACTAAAAATTTCCCCGCATATTTCGCAGATGGAGCTGATTTGTGTTTGTAAAAAAAGGGTTCTGTAGGCCATGGATTATTTTAAGTTTTAGGACCGTAAGCTAAGCGGACTAACGATTAAATACTCGTACACGGATGACACTGATTTATATATAAAAAATCCGTTTTTAATCCGTTTAAATCCATGTCCTCCATGTACCATTTTCAACATTGGTACAAGTAACGGATTGTCAGAGTAAGTTTTAAAAGAATCGGTAAAAATTGGTGTAATTGCTTCGCCTGTTCGTTCGGGTCGTGGCTAACATTTTTTAAATAATTGGTCAAGAATTCGAAATAGTAGTAAGGACTATAAAATCACTGAATCTGAGCTCTAAATAGCTTCTCGATACATTTTGACTTAAGAAATTTGGTCTTTCTAACACAATCCTGCAAGTCAAAACACTCGAAGAGACGTTGCTTGAAGAGCGTTATGAGCTAATAATATTTTTTACTTGATGTCTCCTTGTTGTGGACACGCAAAGTATTTTTGCACTGTCGTTGCGTTGAGATCCGTTTTGGGGAATGGCGATGCACTGTAATCTATAATTTCGTATCAGTTATCCGTTGTAACAGACCAGTTGTTTATTTACAATTCTAGTTGGTTTGGTTTAGGTTATTTTTGTTTTTAAATCAGCATTTTAATGTTGCTATGTTTTTTTTTTAATAAACCACACATAATTTTATAAAAAAATCGAATGTGCTAAAAATCCGAATCGAAAATGAATTGGACCCAACACGTAAATAAATAAATCCAGTAACTAATACGGAACATGTATAATAAACAATTAAAAAAAATAGCATTACTTCTTATAATAGGAAGTTTTGCAGTAACGAGTTCTGCGCAGGAGGGGCTTGTGACCTTGTTAAAGATTGGGGAAAATCCTTATACAATCAATGATAAAGCGGCGCTTGAAGTAGAGAGTACTACCAAGGGTTTTCTGCTCCCTCGCATGACTAAACAACAACGTGATGCTATTGCTACTACTCCGCCTGTAGGTTTGCAGGTATGGTGTTTGGATTGTGATGGTACTACAGTGCCTGCATCGGGGCAGCTATGTGTTTATATGGGTACCTACTGGGCTCCTATTAAATTAGTTGTTCCATCCTGTAGTCTCACTACCGGAAATATATCAAGCGCGAGTAACTCTCCTGCCCCTGTAAGGGTGTCTGCTACTTCTGCCACAATCAGTGGGAAATTGGAAGAAGTGTCTAGTAATTTACCAACAGAAACAGGAATTGTTTGGAAAGAAATTATAGGAACCGACTTTGCTTCGTTGCCCTTTCTGGATGCTCTGGGTGCCGCTACTGTTCCTGTTTACAAAACTCAGGGTTCGACTGTGACTACGGTTGCTACTGTATTTTCAGTAAATATACCTACATTAACCTCTACAACATCAAATAAAAGTCCTTATTATTTTAGAACCTATGCCAAGACTGCCGCAGGCATTGAATATGGTAATCCCATAGTTTTTAGTTGTGATGCATATCCTGTTATGTCAGATCCAGTAGTTACTAGAGGAACGACTGCAAATCCTACGTTTGCAGGTACACTTACTGTTAATGCAGGTACACCTCAATCTTCAATAACCGAATATGGCTATTATAGCGGTGGAACTAGTTCACCAATAACAAATAAGGTGGTGCTTGGTTTTGGAACCTCTTTTGCGGCACTTAATGCGGATGCCTTTACGGCTAATCCTAAATTGAATATTGCTGTAAATAATTATGTTAATTCTGGTGGTGGTACTGTTTTTTTTAGGTTTTATGCTGTTGTATCCGGAACTCCTGTATATAGCAGTACTGTTAGTATTGCTCTAGAAGCTAATGCAATTTGTGATGGAACAGCTTCAACTTTTTTTTTACCTGTTACTTCTCCCACAACAGCTAAGATTTGGATGGACAGGAATTTAGGAGCTAGCCGTGTTGCAACTGCTATCAACGATAATTACGCTTATGGGTGTTTGTATCAATGGGGTAGAGGTAATGATGGTCATGCCAGTATTGCCTGGACTTCTAGTACCGCAGGAACTGCTAGTGCAACTACAACTACAGTGGCAACAACAGACACTCCTGGAAATGCCTCTTTTATACTTTCAAGTGACGACTGGGTTTCTCCTTTAAATAATAATTTATGGCAAGGGATTAGCGGGGTTAATAATCCCTGTCCTTCAGAGTATAGAATTCCTACTTCCGCAGAGTTTACCGCTGAGACTGCTATTACGAATAGTACAACAGCTTATAGTTCTGTCTTTAAGCTCCCGGCTCCAGGAGGACGCATGAGTTCTAGTGGGTCGCTATATAATACAAGTTCTAATGGAATTTATAGGACTAGTACCAGTACTGCGAGCACTTCGGGTGGTGGTATTACGGCATATTTTCTAAATATTGCTTCAGGTTCTGCTGTTCTTCAAGCTAATGGTGGGCGTGCTTATGGATTTTCTGTTCGTTGTATTAAAAACTAAAGCTTTTATTTTCTGTTCTTGGGGCAGAAAGTTTTAACCCGTATTGTGAAAAAAAAGGGGGTTTAAGACCATAAAAAAAGTCAAATCAAGTTTGTAATGGGTATAAACCTATTGGTATAGATTTTCCCTTAGCATGATTTTTTTCCTGCTAAGGGATTTTTTTATTGTAGCGTGATGATTGCTGAATCAGCGGGCTAAAAATTTTCCCGCAGATTTTGCAGATCCAGTAGAATGGTGATAGTAAATAATTATGTATCGAATTTACTAGTCTCGTAAATCTGCAATCAAATGGATTAAGTCAAAACCTAGTGAATCTCTGCCTTTAATGGCTTCTCGACACATTTTTACTTATTACATTTCTGCTTTCAAACATATTCCTGCAAGTCAAAACACTCGAAGCGACGAATTCCTGACTTAATGACATTATCCCATTTTTGCGATACGGTACAGAAGTGTCACCCTGAGGGAACTCGAAGGCTTTTACGGTGAACGTACCTTTGTACACTTAACAAGACTATTTAGATTCCCCCCACTGGCTTCAGTACGAATATTGCCTGTAATTTGCGGCAAATAAAGGGGCTCTTGAGGTCTTTCAGTCAGATCGCTAAAATGATGAGTTTTAATTGCATCGTGGGAGGTAGGATTGTGACAGGGCTGACTCAGTTATCATAAAACGTAATCTCTGGTGATTACTGTAATTTAAAATACCGCATCAGTTATTCTATATAACCTATCAGTTGTTTATTTTATAATTCTAGTTGGTCTGGTTTAGGTTTATTTTTGTCTTAGAAATCATCAATTTTTTTGTTTTAATGTTTTTTACGAATTATAAAAGCATTTTTTATTAAACGTATTGTATTGATTTAAACGGGATATATATATACTACTATGCAAATGAGAACAATTTCTTTTATTCTTTTTTTTCTTTCGGTTAGCGCTTTTTCTATTGCGCAATCACAACGCACTATTGTGGGGTTTTTACCTCAGGCAGTCGATAAAGAAATTATAATCAGGGGTTTTAATGTTGAAGGTGATAGTGAGTTAGCTACGGCTAAGACAGATGCACAGGGTAAGTTTAAGCTCGTGTATCCGTCGAGTTATGTTGGGGCTGCTTTGTTTGAAATTAAAGGGGCTAAAAGTGTTATTATATTATTGAATAACGAGGATTTTGAAATTAATTGGGGTAATCTTGAGGATTTTTCTAGCTTAAAGTTTATGCACTCTACAGAGAACAGTGATTTGTCTCGCGGCTTGCAATTGTATCAAAACATTGAAGGAAAAAAAGCCGGATTGATTTATTTAATTCCGCTTTATGTACTCGAGCCTTCTAGTCAGGCATTTTTTCAAAAAGAATTAAAAGTACAGGAGCAATTGTTTCGGGCTTTTTTAGAAGTGCTTCCTAAGAATTCGTATGCTGCATATTATATAAAATTGCGAAAACTGATTTCAGATATGCCGTTGACGGCAAGCAGGTATATGGATCGATTTCCGGAAAACGAAAAAGAATTTAATGCTTTGGATTTTGGAGATGCAAGAATGGAGCATTCCGGTTTATATAAAGATTTATTTGAGGGGTACGTTCAGCTAATGGAAAGTTTTGCAGGCGCTGATATGAATGCGTTAAATACGCATCTTAATGCAAGTATTGATGTGGCTCTTAAAAGTTTGAAAGATAAGCCATTGTTGTTGCAGGATATGAGTCAAAATTTATTTAACCTGTTAGAGAAACGCAGTTTGTTTTCGTCCGCAGAGCATTTGGCGCTGGCCATGTTAGACGAGAGCAGTTGTCAAATTGATGAAAAGCATCAGGCTTTGTTTGAGCAATACCGTAAAATGGCAATAGGTAAAATAGCACCTGATATTGTATTTCCGGAAGAGGTGAAAGGATATGATAAATTATCAGCGATAAAATCAAAATATAAGTTGGTCGTTTTTGGGGCGAGCTGGTGTGCAAAATGTACAGAGGAGTTACCTAAACTGAAGCCTTTGTATGAAAAATGGAAAAAGGAAGGGGTAGAAGTTGTTTTTGTTTCGCTAGATACTGACAAGACTGCTTTTGCTAGTTTCACAAAAGACTTCCCCTGGGTTTCCAGTTGCAATTATCAATCCTGGGATGGGCAGGCGGTTCGGGATTACTGCGTGTTTGCAACACCTACAATGTATTTGTTGGATGGTACTCAAAAGATCATGGCAAAACCATTATCGGCAGATCATCTGGAGGCTATTCTAGAAAGTTATAAACGGGATGTAGCAAAATAACAGGAGGTGTTTTACCACTTATATAGTGTGATGAACCACTTGTAACCTCTTGGCTTGTTTGAGTTGCGCAGGATGGTATATTTACTTTAATAAAGGGAGAACTAAGATGTTTCGAATCTGTTTAAAGTAGGTAGGAGGAAAATAATATAAATAGAAATTAATACTTAATTGATTATGGTAAAAAAAGAAAAAAGTAGAGTTAGTCTGTTGTCTCTTATAGCATTGGTACCTTGTTTGTGTCTTTCACAGTCTGCAGTTAACGACGCAAGTATTACAAGTAATATGGGTGTTGTTAGTGTAAAGGCTAATACAATTTTGAGTACGGTTTATTCGTTAAAAAATAATTTAGGGGCTGAGCTTATCAATGATGGGGAGTTGTTCGTATATGCTGACTTTAAGAATGATGGTAAGGTAGGATTTTCTCCTGGTCTGTCTTCTGGAATAACACGGTTTTATGGACAAAAATCTGAGGATCAGTTAATTTCGGGATTAGAAACAGCAGCTGTTTATAATGTGGAGTTTAATGGGCAGTCTGGTTTTAAAATGTCAAATGGATTGAATGTTTTTGGTAAGGCAGATTTTCAAAATGGGATTGTTAATTACGAGGCTTTGGCTTCGGGTATGGGGTGGCTTAATCAGTTGTCTTTTGAAAAAGGCGCAACTGCAGTAAATGCTGATGATGTCAGTTATGTTAATGGAGGTGTTATCAAGAAAGGAAATACCGCGTTTAGTTATCCAATTGGGGGTGGGGGTAAATACAGGCCAACTACTATTTCTGCTCCAAATGAATTAAATGCTGCTTTTGTATCAAAATATGTTTTTGAGAATCCAAATACTGTGGATCCCTTAGCGGCTAATTTAGATCCTTCATTGAGTTTAATTGATAATACTGAATATTGGGTGATTTTGAGAACGGATCCTGGTACCAGTAATGTTTTTGTGACTTTAAAATGGGATGAAGCAACGACTCCTTCCGCTGTATTTGCTGATCCTGTTGAAGATATTCATGTTGTGAGATGGGATAATGTAAAAAAGCTCTGGATAGATGAAGGTGGGGTAGTGGATTTCTCTAAAAAAGAAGTGGTTACCGTTTCACAGACGTTGGGTAATTACGGCGTGTTTACCCTGGCAAGAGTTGCGCCAATTGTAGCGCCCGAAAATATAGTTTTGTCTCATCCTGGTATTTCTCCTAATGGTGACGGTGTTAATGACGAGCTGGTAATTCAAGGTTTAGAATCTCACTCAGATAATAGAGTAACTGTTTTTGATCGTTTTGGTAAAATTATTTTTGATACCACTTCATACAATACGAAAGGAAATGTTTTTAAGGGATATTTAAATGAAAATAGCAATACAATTTTACCGTTAGGGGTTTATTTCTATACTGTTGATTATCTGAATGAATCTACTGGGCTTAGGGTTAAAAAATCGAATTATTTATATATAAATTTAAGGTAATGATGAATTTTACATACATAAAAAACAAGGTTACTTTTTTTTTATTTTTAATTGGTATTTTTGTCGTAAATGCTCAAGAGAATGAGCGATATACGCAATATTTATACAATCCAATAGGTATAAATCCTGCTGCTGCTGGAGCAAGTGAGATGAATACTTTATTTACTTCTTATCGTACACAGTGGGTAGGGGTTGCTGGCGCTCCGGAGACTATGGCGCTATCATTTAATGGTGCTACTAAAAATGAAAATGTGGGCTTGGGAATATCTGTAATGAATGACCAGATAGGTCCGTCTGTCCAGAGTGCTTTAGCGGTAGATTTTGCTTACAGTTTGAGATTGAATCCAAATTATAAGTTAGCTTTTGGGTTAAAAGCATCTGCTAACTTACTCAATGTAGATTTTACTAAATTGTATTTAAAGGATGGTACAGAGTCTGTTTTTGAAAATAATATTGATAATAAATTTTCTCCAAATATTGGAGTTGGTTTGTATCTGCATTCTGATAAAACTTCTATTGGTTTATCTGTTCCTAATCTGTTGGCAACAAAATTTTATGATAAATACTCCAGTAATGCAAGTAACAGTAGTATTGCTACAGATAATTTGAATATTTTTCTTACAGCGAATCATTTATTTGAGTTAGATTATAATTTAAAATTTAAGCCGGCATTACTGGTTAAAATAGTTCAAGAAGGTCACGTGCAAACGTATGCATCAGCAACTTTTTTAGTCAATGATGTATTCACCTTCGGGACGTCATATCGTTTTGGTGGAACCATAAATAGTCTTGTAGGGTTTCAGATTAATAATAGAGTTTTTATTGGGTATGGATATGATTTAGAAACAAGAAGTATGCGCAATTATAATACTGCTTCGCATGAAATTTTTATTAAGTTTAATTTATTTTCTAAAAATCAAATGACATCGATGTAGGTTCTTTTTTTTAATTGAGATTACGTTAACATTAAATTGAATGAATTAGTTTAGTGTTTGTTGGGTAGGTTGATAGGACCATTGAGATTTTTTTAAAAGTTTAGTTTTCTTTATTTTCTACCTAAAAATTAAATTCACTAATGTAATACTTGTTAGTTAATGAGTTAACAAGACCTAAAGTTTTTTGAATTAAATTTGTTTTTTATTTTGAGTCTGTCTTTTTTATTTTGAAAACGCATTTTTTGTGTTCAAAATATAAATAAGTCAGGCTCATTTTATTTTTAAGTGTTTTTTTGTAAGCTGTTGTGTTCATAAGGTAAAAAGAATAACGAGTCAATTATCGGACAGAATAAAATATTTTTGATACTCATTTTTTTCTTCATGATACAATTTTATCTGAAAAATGACCGCCACTTACGTATTTATAATGATAATTGTTTTGAGTTTTTTGACAGGTCTCTAGTGTCGTGACATAGTGTTTATATAGCGAGTTATTAATGTGCTTTTTATTGGTCTCAAATTATAGTTTGTAACGATATTATTAGCATAAAAATCAGATATAGGCAACAGATACCACCTACATTCCTATTGCAAAAGGATTTATGTATTTGACTGCGATTATAGATTTGAACACAAGATTTGTTTTGAACTGTAGTGTAAGCAACACAATGAGTGCCGACTGATGCGCCTTAAATTTTCAATACAGATTATAGTAGTCAATACACCAGTAAGGTTGACACCAACGTATTCTTCAGAATTAAACCTGATAGAAATTCTATGGCGTAGAATAAAATATCAACGGTTAGTTTTGATGCTTATAAGAAATACCAAAGCCTCAAAGAAAAATTATACTTTGTACTGAATAATTTTGAAAAAAAATACGACATTAAATTTTAACTATTACTTAGATACCAAGCGATTTGTAAAAATAATAATTTGTTAGCTCTTTGCCAATTTATTTAAAATTCGCAAAATTCAATTAATCCTTTTATGAAAAAATTCCTACCACTACTATTTTTATTCTGTTATGTCGCTTGTTTTTCTCAATCAGTAACGATCAACACAACTAATTATTCGGTCGAACAATTGATTAATCAAATTTTAATTAATTCTCCTTGTGTATCCGGAACTAACGTTAAATACAAAACAGGTTCGCAGTATGGCTCAACAAATGGTATTGGATATTTTGAAAACACCAATGCTAATTTTCCCTTTTCTAATGGTGTTGTTTTGTCCACCGGTGATGTTACAAAAATTGTAAGTCCAAATAACACTATTTTAATCGACGGAAATGCTGCTTGGACTGGTGATACAGATTTAGAGGCTAATTTACTATCACAATCAGGAATAACTATGAACTCTGTTAATGCGAGTTATATTGAATTTGATTTCAAACCAAAATCTCCAAATTTCGATTTCTCCTTTCTTTTTGCTTCGGAAGAGTATGGTACTTCGCAATGTAATTTCTCAGATGCATTTGCATTTCTTTTGAAAGATGTTACTGCTGGTGGCTCAAATGTAAATTTAGCTGTAATACCAAATACCACAATACCTGTTTCAGTGGAAACGATAAGAGATAATGCTTATAATACCAATTGCCTTTCTGCAAATCCAAGCTATTTTGGAGCTTTTAACGGCAGTGGATTTGGTCCTGCGATTAATTTCAATGGACAAACAATTCCGATGATAGCCTCAGCAACTGGTTTAAACACGAGCCACATTTACCGTATTAAATTAGTTATTGCTGATGGTGGAAATAATACGGCTTATGATTCTGCAATATTTATTAAAGCAAATAGTCTTAACATTGGACAAAATGTTTTGGGATTAGACTATACCGATGCTAACAAAAGTACAATTTGTCCCGGAAGCATTTTACCAATATTATCTGCTGCCAGTTTAGGAACCGGAACTACATTTGTATGGAAAAAAGAAGGAGTTGCCTTTTCACCAGCTCAAACGGGAGCTATTTTAAATCTCAATACTATTACTCCGTTAATAAGTTCTGGGAATCATACCTTTAGTGTCACTTACAAGGAGCCTGGTTGCACTGAAATAACTGATGAAATAACGATCAAAATTTATCCTACTATCGGAGCTATTGCAACTGTCCCTAATATTTACATCTGTGATACAGGAGCTGCTATTTATGATTTTGATTTAACAAAAAACACCTCTATTATAGTAGCGGGCAATAACAAATCAACTAATGCAGTTGGTGTTTTAGATGATTTACCTGCTGGAACAATTATCTCTTATCATCTTACAAATGCAGATGCAAATGCTGGGACTGAACTAATTGCAAGTCCTTTTACTGTTTTGAGTTCTGAAAGCGGAAAAAAAATTTATGTCAGAACACAAAATCCTACTACATTATGTTATGAAATACGCTCTTTTCAACTCCAGATTGTTCCACCTCCAACAATTGCAACTATTCCCGATAATATAACGGTATGCGCCAGAAACATAACGGATATACCTCTAAAAGCAAACTTCGACTTAGCGCCACAAAAATCTTCAATATTTGGATTGCAAAATACCACTTACAATATAATCTCTTATCATTCCTCTTTTGCGGGAGCCAATAATAATACAAATATAATAAATACTGGCGGTAGTACTATTTTACTGTCTTCTAGTACTACAATATGGGCTAGGCTCCAAAATATTTCAAATGATAACTGTTTTGTGGTTACCAGTTTTCAAATTACCGTAAGTCCACTACCGCTAGTCGATATTTTAAAAGATGTATTTGTTTGTACTTCGTATACTTTGCCAACATTAATAAATGTGGGAGCTGAATACTGGACAGATAAAAATGGAAGTGGTACACAACTTTTTGCTGGAAGTAGTATCGATGCCACTAGTGATATTTATGTTTTTAACCAATCTGGAATTTGTTCGAATCAAGATTCTTTTAAAGTTACCGTTGTTGATTTGGATGAAATAACCTCTAGATCATTTGTATATTTGACAGAATATAGACTCCCAGGATTACCTTATGGAAAATATTTCACACAGAGTGGTGGTACGACTACTCCAGGAAATACGGTATTAGCAGCTGGAACAATTATTAATACATCCGGAATAAACACCATATATGTCAGGTTTGAAGACAATACAGTCACACCACCATGTATAAAAGAAACTTCTTTTGTCATAACGATAATTCCAATCGCACTACTACCGGATTATACAAATCAATTTGGCTGTAGTTCATACACATTACCTAGTGATCCAAATGGAGGAATTTATTATTCGGGACCAAATAAAGGTCTTCCTATAATGGAAGCAGGTACTGTTATTAACTTGACCAAGACGATATACGTTTATAAAGATTTCTTGACCTTTTCTTCTGAAAAAACATTCACAGTTTATATTGGCCTTTCTGCTATTAATCCTCCATCGGATATTAATTCCTGTTCTGCTTATATTTTACCTTTATTAATAGTTGGTGATTATAGAACCAATTCAGGAGGAGATGGTTCACTTGTCGCTGCAGGAACATCAATTGATGCAACAACGACACTTTGGTACTATGTCAACGAAGAAAGTTGTATTACTGATTTACCATTTACGGTTACCATAAACACAGTACCATTACCAATTATGATTGATACAACTCCTCAATGTGATGTCTATTATTTACCGCCAGTAGCACATTCTGGTAATTATTTTACAGGCCCTTTAGGAACTGGAAAGATGTGTCCTGTAGGATTCCCTGTCACTACTACACAAACCATGTATTTTTATGATAAGGCTGTAACTCAAACTTGTTATTTAGAAGAAAAGTTTCTCATTACCATTAGTCCTTCACCATTGATTGATGCAAGGCCGGTAGAAGTTCTAAAATGTGGAGAAAATTATGTACTAGATGATTTAATAAATGGAGAATATTATGAATTTTCGGGAGGTCCTTCGCCTACAAATCCGATATTACCTCCTGGTTACACCATTTCATCTTCAAAAACAATATATGTTTACGCTCCTGCAGTTGCACCAAATACTTGTATCTCTGAATATAGTATATTACTTTTGATAAATCAAGTGGTAAATATTCAAAATCAATACGCATGCAATACGTATGATTTACCGGTAATAATTGGTCCTGGTGATTACTATACGGATACCAATGGTCCTCATGGTGCAGGTATAAAATTATCACTTCCCTACGCTCCGATAACCAGTACGACAAAATTATATATATACGCAGAAGAGAATAATAGAATTGCCTGTTTTGATGAAGATGATTTCACGGTTACCATTTACAATAGCCCTGTAATTCCTGCTATTGCTCCTGTAATAAGATGTGAATCATACGAATTACCTCCATTTATAGCTCCAATAACTAGCTACTTCACTCAATCAGGAGGGCCTGGCAAAACCAATATAAAGAAATTTCCCGGCGATTTAATTACAGCATCAAGAACCATTTATGCTTATGCAGAAGAGGGTATTCTATCAACCATTATTTGTCCGGATGAAAAACCAATAGTAATTACCATTATGTCAAAACCAAATCCAGTACTTGACGTGACTGTTATTTGCCATGATTTTGAAACTGGTATAGTTACTAATTCACATAGTATAAGTGGATACAATGCCCCTCAATATGCGTTTGAATGGAAAACGGAAGATGGTACTTTGTTAAGCACTGCTTCTGATTTTTCAACAAGTCAAATAGGGAAGTATACATTAACAGTAACCGATTTGTCTATATTTGGTTGTACATCGGATGCAGTTCCATTCACTGTTATTGAGTCTTCACCTCCAGCTTCCATATCCTTGACAACTTCTGGCTGGTTTACAGACAGTCAAACTATTACCGTAAATGCAATACCAAGCTTGGGTGACGGAAGTAATTTTCTTTACTCATTAGATGGAAGTTCTCCGCAAACTAGCAATATATTTACAAATGTAAGTCCTGGAACTCATGAAATAAGCATAAGTGATGCGCTAGGTTGTGGAGCTACAATTCCAGTTGTAATCAAACTCATAAATGCTCCTAAATTTTTTACTCCAAACGGAGATGGATTTAACGACACTTGGAATATAAGTGGAATACCAAATGGAGAAAACTTAAAATTATATATTTTTGACCGATATGGAAAATTGTTGAAAGAACTTTTTCCGAACGATTCCGGTTGGGACGGAACTTTCAAGGGATATTCGCTCCCAGCAGATGACTACTGGTTTTCTATCTCGTATACCGAAGACAATGTTTCTAAAGAGTATAAATCACATTTTTCTTTGAAAAGATAAAGTTTCGCGTTTATATATTGACAAATTCAAATTATAGAAAGATTAACTTTGCAATAATTTCCAATACAAGAGAGACAAGCAACAATACAATCTTTAATATCATGTTATTTTATTTTTATCATAAAATCACTAGTGTCCACTATAGATTAAAAAAAGTTCTTTGCAATTATCGTAAATCTGTATTTTAAGTCTCATTTTAGAGCGTGAGGATTTGAAATGAATCCTGTCATAAAATATTAATAGATGAAATAAAAGCGGCTTACCTTCAATCAAATTATTGTTTGGATATTCTACTTCTTCCTATTTCGATTTTTTTTAAGACATATGCGTTAATTCACTTTGCTCCGGAATCACATGCACAGTTTAAACCGGAATGGGGTGTTCAGTTTGCCCCGGAATATCCATTAATTGTCTCTTATTCAATTATCGATCTATTTTGTTTTTATAAATACAAGTAATAATTCAATGTTTTAAAATATTAATAATTGTATTTTTGTATGACATCTAAAAACAATAAAATCATGAAAAAGCATTTAATAGTAGGGGTTTTAGCTCTAGGTATTTTATCTTCTTGTGCAACTAATCCGCTTACAGGAAAAAAAAACTTAAATTTTGTTCCCAATAGTGAGTTGTTTCCAACCTCATTTCAGCAATATGGTACTTTTTTAAGTGAAAACAAAGTAATTACTGGAACTGCTGATGCAAAAAAAGTGGAAACAGTTGGTCTTCGAATTAAAGCTGCTGCAGAAAAATATTTAATATATTTAGATCAATCACAATATTTGAAGGATTACCGTTGGGAATATAAATTAATAGACAATAAAGATGTGAATGCCTGGTGTATGCCAGGAGGAAAAATTGTAGTGTATACCGGAATACTGCCTATAACTAAAGATGATGCGGGTTTAGCTACCGTAATGGGACATGAGGTTTCGCATGCATTAGCCAATCATGGAGCTCAACGTATGAGTGCTGCTCAATTGCAACAATTAGGTGCTGTAGGAGTTGCTGTTGCAACGGGAGGAAAAAGTGCTGAGAATCAACAAATTTGGCAACAGGCTTACGGAGTAACCACACAATATGGCGGAATGTTACCTTTTAGTAGAGGTCATGAAACAGAGGCCGATAAAATAGGACTTACTTTAATGGCTATTGCAGGATACAATCCAGAGGAATCAGTTGTTTTTTGGCAAAGGATGTCAGCGCAATCCGCTGGGCAAGCACCGCCAGAATTCATGAGTACACACCCCTCTGATGCTACCCGAATTGCGAATTTGAAAGCATTAATTCCTGAAGCTAAAGCAACAGCTGTAAAAGTTGGAATTATATACAGATAAAAATCATATTAATTAGTAAATCTAATTTTATACAAAAGCTTTTCTTTTTCAGAAAAGCTTTTTTTGTTTATCCTAACGGCGTGCTTATGATAACGGATTATTAATGTACGATTTCATCCCGTTTTGTCTAATGTTAAACAAAAAATAAATAAATTCGTAGCATAAATAAATGAAATATGAAAGGATTACAAAAAGGAGATAAAAAGCTTATTAACGCTTGGGCTTTTTATGATTGGGCTAACTCCGTTTATAGTTTAGTAATTTCGACAGCTGTTTTTCCCATTTATTATGAAACGGTAACAAGCGGAAACAATGGGATTGTTCATTTTTTTGGAACAGAATTTATTAATTCAACTTTGCTATCTTACTCTTTATCATTCTCATTTTTAGTAGTTGCTCTCTTATCACCAATATTGTCTGGAATTGCTGATTATACGGGTAACAAAAAACGATTTATGCAGTTTTTTTGTTACTTGGGTTCGTTATCAGTCATGAGTTTATTCTTTTTTAAGGGACAGGACACATTGTGGATTGGAATTTTAGGTACCATTTTAGCCAGTGTTGGCTTTTGGGGAAGTATTGTTTTTTATAATTCTTATTTGCCAGAAATTGCTTTTCCAGAACAACATGATCGAGTAAGTGCAAAAGGATTTATGTATGGTTATTTTGGTTCTGTAATTTTATTGGCGTTTAATTTGACGATGGTTATGATGCCTCAATGGTATGGGATAACAGATTCTTCTTTACCGGCGAGGATTTCGTTTTTATCTGTTGGTATTTGGTGGATTGGTTTTGCCCAAGTAACTTTTTATTATTTGCCTAATAATGTATTTCATAAAAAACCCGAAAAAGATTATATTTTTAAAGGATTAATAGCGCTTAAAGTTGTTTCAAAAAGTATAAAGAAACTAACAAAATTAAAACAATTCTTAACCGCTTTTTTTCTTTACAGCATAGGGGTACAAACAATGATATTATTGGCTGGTATTTTCTTTAAAAAAGAACTAGGAATTAGTACGAGTAAATTGATTATTATAATTTTATTAATAAATGTAATTGCTATTTTCGGCGCTTATTTATTTTCAAGAATATCAGAGAAAATTGGAAATATAAAAACACTAAAACTTACTGTAGCAATTTGGGCGTTTATTTGGTTTACGGTCTACTTCTTAGATGCTAAAAGTACATATATTGATATCCAAATTTATGCGCTTGGAGGAATGATAGGAATGGTTTTAGGGGCTATTCAATCCTTATCACGTTCAACCTATTCCAAGTTATTGCCTGAAACGGAAGATCATGCTACCTATTTTAGTTTTTTTGATGTTACTGAAAAAATTGCCATAGTGCTTGGTACATTTATTTTTGGTTTTGTAGCTTCAATTACAAACTCGATTAGGAATTCAATTTTTATATTGGCGATTTTCTTTGTATTGGGTTATATTGCTCTTAGTTTTATGAGTAAAAATGAAGACGGAAAAGATTAGTATATAATTATTATAACTAATTTTTCTCTCCTTCAGGATTAATCCAAAACTAAAATTTAATTATCAACCAGACAAATTACAAAAGCTGTTTCTTTACCTTCATTTTGATATGCCAAATACCCTCCGTGCGCTTCGACTATACTTTTAGATAAAGTCAAACCTATTCCGGCTCCTTCGTTACGAGTGGTAAAAAAAGGTAAGAATATTTTGCTTTCTATTTCTTTTTCAATGCCTTTTCCGTTATCGGTAATCTTAATAAAAATTCTTTTTTCTTTAACTTCTGCCGAAATAATAATCCGCTTTTTTTCTGTATCTGCCAGGGCGTAAATACAATTCGTCAAAAGATTAATCAATACATGTTCCATTTGTTGCATGTCAACATTTAGCCTGTGGTCGAAAGCAATCGTGTTTATGACTTCTATTTGTTCTTTTTTGAAAATTGGATCCATAATTTGGAAACTGTTTTCAACCATTTTCAACAATTCTGTTTTTTCTTTTTTGGGAGAAGGCAGCATGGCCAGTTTGCGGTAACTTTCAACAAATTGCTGTAGATGGTCGCTCCGCCTTAACATCGTGGCAACACTACTTTTCATATCGTCCAAGTCTTCCGTTGAAATGGTTTCCTGCTGAACTAAATCCTGTAGATTCTGAGAAAGTGACCGAATGGGAGTAATCGAATTCAACAATTCATGAGAAATAACTTTCATCAGATTGACCCAAGCCTCTTTTTCTTTTTTCTCGATTACATTTTGAATCGAATCCAGCAAAACGATAAAATAATCCTGATTGTAAATTTCACTCCTCGAAGTCTGCAGTACAAATGTTTGTCTGTCTTGTTGATTCACACGGATCTCTAATGACGTTTTAATTTCCTGAAAATCTTGCTCCTCGATAACTTCACACAAAGAAGGCAACTGATTTTTTAGATATTTCCATTTGGAAACTTTTGGAACGTTAAAATGTTTGGAAAAATAATCATTCATCAAAAATATATTCCAATCGGTTTCCTGTTTTTGCAGGATAATAATTCCAGTTTCAATATTGTTCAAAATAGAACGGTAAATAATGTCTTTTGAAACTTCTTCGTTTTGTTTGTTTTTTAGATTTTCATACAATTTGAATACGTTGGAATAATTTTTATACGATTTATGCTTTGAAAAATCAGAGGTGAAATCATTTTGCAAAATAGAAGTAATCGTTCTGTCGAAAAGTAAAAAGGCTTGTTTTACATAAAAATACATTTCAACGAGCAGTATAAAAATGATAAGGACACCAAATACGGCCGTGAAAACCAATCCTTTTTGAAAAAGAAAGAAGGAAATTCCGGTAGTCAAAAGAATAAGTAGCAATCTTATAAAAAGGAGATGGTATATTTTCCAGGATGTAAACATATTAGTTGGTGCTGATGTTATATTTTTCAATTCTTCGGTATAAAGCACCTCTTGACAATCCCAATTCCTCCGCCGTTTTACTGATATTGTTGTTGTTTTTCAATAGCATCTTTTCGACGGCTGCTTTTTCGATAGCCGACAGCTGAATATCGTCTGGATTATCCTCGTAAGTTGTTATTTGTTCTAAATCTAAGTCGGAAACCGAAATATGATTGTTCTCGCAAAGAATCACGGCGCGTTCTATTCTGTTTTCCAATTCTCTGATGTTTCCGTTCCAAGCATGTTTTTCGATTTGTTCCAATGATTTTTCATCAAAAGCGATTTCATCTCGTCCGTACTTAGCCATCATTTTTTGCAAGAGATAGTGAGCCAAAGGGATCTTGTCTTCGTTGCGTTCTCGTAATGGAGGCAAAACAATTTCCATAGTGTTAATGCGATAATATAAATCCTCCCTAAAGTTTTTATCTGCTACTTCTTGCTTTAAATTCAAGTTGGTGGCGGTAATAATACGAACATTCAAAGGTCTTGATTTGGATTCGCCCAATCGGGTTACTGTTTTGGTTTGAATAACCTGAAGGAGTTTAGCCTGCAGATACAAAGGAACATTTCCTATTTCATCTAAAAATATAGTTCCATTTTCAGCCAATTCAAAACGTCCCGGAGTATCTGTTTTGGCATCGGTAAAAGCTCCTTTGGCGTAACCAAATAGTTCGCTTTCAAAAATATTGGCATTCAAGGAACCTAAATCAACGGGAATAAAAGCATTATTTTTTCTTTCGGACTGCAGATAGATGTGATGTGCCAAAACAAATTTACCGGTACCATTTTCTCCAAGGATTAAAACATTGGCATCTGTCATTGCTACTTTATCAGCCAGTAAATAAGCTTTTTTTATAGCCTCTGAATTACCAATAAAGAAATCGTCAGTAGTAGCAACATCGATTAGTTTCTTTTGTTCTTTGCGTGATTTACTAACAGCTTGTCTTACAAGATTAAGCAATTTTTCGTTGTCCCAAGGCTTTAAAATATAATCAAAAGCCCCTGATTTTAATCCTTCAACAGCCGTTTCTACTTTACCAAAAGCGGTCATTAAAATAACAATGGTTTTTGGCGAAAGCGTTTTTATTTCCTTTAACAGATACAAACCTTCTCTTCCGTCCTCGAAACCTATTCTGTAATTCATGTCGAGTAAAACCACATCGATGGTGCTTTTTGACAATAATTCAACCACATTTTTTGGATTAGTGAGTGTATAAATGTTCTCAAAATGTTTTTTAAGCAGCATCTTAGCCGCAAAAAGGATGTCTTCCTGATCGTCAATCACTAAAATGCTTGCGTTTGTCTTTTTCATTAACTGTTCATTTTTGGACAAAAAGTGTTCAATACTGAACACGTGAAATTTGTATTAAAAGTAAAATATTTAAAAATCAGGCGATTGCAAGGTTTAAAATTTTGGCACGAAATTGCTTTGTACACTTGAAAATAGCAACAATGGACACCATCCTTCCTCGTAAAAATAATAAAAATAAGTATCTATTCATCGCATTGCCGCTTTTTTTGGTTTTTGGCTTTTTGGTTTATTCTTCAGTGACTAAAAAAAGGAGCCTGAATGTCAAAAGAGCAGAAATTACTATTAAAACAGTCGAAAATAATTTCTTTGAAGATTTTATCGTGTTTCAGGCAAAAGTAACGCCATTGAATTCTATTTTGATTAATATTACCGAAGGTGGCGCTGTTCAGGAAATTTATGTTGAAAATGGGGCGATGGTAAAAAAAGGACAAGCTTTGGCCCGACTTTACAATCCCAACACCGAGTTGAATTATATGCAACAAGAAACTGCCATTATCGAACAAATCAATAATTTGAACAAATCAAAACTCGATTTAAGAAACCAGGAGTTGAATTTGGCCAAAGATTTAATTGCAATAGAGCACGATTATTTGGATTCTAAAAATTTATACGATTTAAATAAGAAATTATTTGAGCAAGAAATCCTTTCTAAAAATGAATGGGAAAAAACAGTAGAAAATTTACGTTTCCAGAAAGAAAGAATGAAAATCATTAAGGAAAGTGTTACCAAAGAGAAACGGGCGAATCAAATCCAAATTGGACAACTGAATCAATCTATCGCTTTCATGGATAAAAGTTTGGGGATTTTGAGAACAAACAAGCAGCATTTTTTAATCTCAGCCCCGCTTTCAGGAAGACTTTCTTCTTTTGAACCGATCCTGGGGAAAACATACATTCAGGGACTAAGTATTGGGACAATTGATGTAATGAAAGGCTATAAATTGCTTGCCGATGTGGATGAGTTTTATTTGAACAAAATCACTGATGGCCAAAAAGGAACAGTCGATTTTAATGGAAAACCAATCCGTGTTCAGATTACGAAAGTCATTCCCGAAATAAAAAGTGGACGATTTGTGGTCGAATTGAATTTCACTTCCTCAGAAAGTTTGAATTTACAACAGGGATTGAGTTTTGGGGTTAAATTAAATTTGTCAGAAAAAACAAAAACAGTAGTGCTTTCCAAAGGAAGTTTTTATGAAGAAACCAATGGGAAATGGATTTTTGTTGTCAACGGCAGCAAAGGAGAACGAAGAGCAATCAAACTTGGGAAAGAAAATCCATTATATTATGAAGTTCTTGGCGGATTGAAAGCTGGCGAAAAAGTAATCACGTCATCGTACAAAGATTATAAACGGGCGGAAATATTAAATTTAGAATAAGAAATAGTAGGAAACATAAAAATAGCATCAATCAAAAAACGAACAATAGTATGATTCAAATTAAAAATCTTTCAAGAGTATTTAGAACCGAGGAATTAGAAACGAAAGCATTAAGTGAAGTTTCTATAACCATAAATCAAGGTGATTTTGTGTCCATCATGGGGCCTTCGGGAAGTGGAAAATCCACTTTATTAAATATTGTAGGATTGCTCGACAGCGCTTCCAGTGGAAGTTATCAATTGTTAAATCAGGAAATGATTGGATTGAAAGAAAAAGGAAAATCGAAAGCCAGAAAAGAAAATATTGGTTTTATTTTTCAGAATTTCAATTTGATAGACGAATTATCGGTTTATGATAATATCGAATTGCCATTGATTTATAACAAAGTTCCTTCTTCAGACAGAAAGAAAAAAGTAGAAGCAATTGCCGATAAATTAGGGATTTCACACCGATTAAAACATTATCCACAACAGCTTTCCGGAGGACAACAACAACGTGTGGCCGTGGCAAGAGCTTTAATTAACGATCCGAAAATCATCCTTGCCGATGAACCTACAGGAAATCTAGATAGCAAAAATGGAAATGAAGTTATGGAATTGCTCACTGATCTACATTCCAACGGAGCAACGATCCTGATGGTTACACATTCTGAGTACGATGCGTCTTTTTCCCAAAAAACAATTTTGATGAAAGATGGAATGATACTTTCAGAAAAAACAAATAGTCGTAATGTTGATGTGTTAATCAACCAATAAATTCTATCAATCATGCTAAAAAATTGGACACGAATATTTTTATACCATCTCAAAAACGAGAAGTTGTTTGCTGCTTTGAATGTTTTCGGCTTAGCGATTGGAATTGCAGGATTGATTTTCGCATTGCTTTATTGGAATGACGAACAAAGTTATAACGCTTGGAATCCAGAAAAAGATAATGTATTTCAGGTATTGATTGAAATGCCTGATGGAACCGTATCTGCAAATCAACCTCCGATATTAAAATCTTTGTTAGAAAAAGATCCTGAAATTGAAACTATCTTATATATGAAAGGGGATTATGTAAATGACCGAATTTTCTATAACGGAAAGAGTGAAGAAATCAACAAAATCATCAATGTTCAAAGTAATTTCTTTTCGTTTTTTCCTTTTAAAATTATTAAAGGAGACGCTATTTCAGCATTGAAAGATGAAACGAGTATTGCCATTTCGGAAGATGTTGCGAAAAGAGTTTTTGGTAACGAAAACCCTATCGGTAAACAACTAAAAGTTTTTTACGGAATGTTTGTTGTTCGCGCAGTTTATCGTATTCCTGGAAATTCGTCCATTGTTCCAGAGATATTGATTGACAGGATAGGAAGGAATTTAGATTCAAATAATATCCAACGAGATATTTTTAATTTTAAAGTCTTTCTAAAACTAAAAGCCTATTCTAACGCAGAGGATATCAAAAAGAAGATTGAACAAATATATTATAATGAATTAACGCTAAACAATGCGAAAGAACAAGGAATTACACCTGATGATGTAATTAAAAGAGATGGCCGTATTAAAATTATTTTGGAACCGCTCTCAATCGCCAGATTGCACTCCGTTGTTGATGGCTATCCAGAGGGGAGAGGTAACTATCAGTTTCTACTTATAATGGTTGGTTTATCTGTTTTAATTCTCATTTTATCCATTTTCAATTATGTCAATATGGCTACGGCCAATGCCATAAAGCGAGCCAAAGAAGTGGGTGTGCGTAAAGTAGTTGGTGCATCAAGAGGCAATATTATTAGTCAATTCATTTTTGAAACAATCCTTATCAGTTCGTTTTCTATTTTATTGGCATTGGTAATTGTAGAGTTAGGGTTGCCTTATTACAATGAATTTTTGGAAAAAGAATTAATAATAAACGGCAATGAATTTTATTTGCAATTACTTGTAATTTTTATGATTACCATTTTGGTTGCAGGGATATTTCCAGCGGTTTATATTTCCAATTTTGAAACCTTAAAAGTATTGAAAGGGAATTTCGGAAGAAGTAAAAGTGGCGTTTGGTTGCGCAACGGTATGCTGGTTTTACAATTTTCTATTGCGACATTTTTTATTATTGGATCTCATATTGTCTATCAGCAAGTCAACTATTTAAGCAATAAAGATCTTGGATTTAAGGGAGATCAAGTAATGTCTATAACTTTTACTCCCCCTGCTTCAGACTATTATCAGGAAGCGCCTTTATTGCAAAATATATTCAATAGATATACTACTATTAAACGGGAATTATCTAAGATAAAAGGAGTTGAACAGGCTTCGACAGGTATTGTTAAGTTTGGTGATGGCGCAATGTCTTCAAACGTTGCATATAAAGAGGTAAATTTTCAAGGACAAAATATGGCTGTTGATTTTGGTATGCTTGACATGATGAAAATTAAAGTGATAAAGGGCAGAGGTCTTGACGAAAAATTTGCTAGCGACACAATTAATTCAGTTATCATAAATGAAACAGCTCTCAAAATGATAAAGGAGAAAAATCCGTTGGGAAAAGAAATTGAATTGCTTGGAAAAAAATTAAAAATAGTTGGAGTCGTAAAAGATTTCAATCTATTTAGTCCAGAAGACCAAGTTCCGCCAATGACAATTTTTCATGCTACTTCCTTCAATATGTCTTACTCAGCCATTCGTCGAGTGTATGTAAAACTAAAAGCTGATGATATGGAAAATAGCATAGCCGATATCGAGAAATTATGGACTTCTAAAGTCAATACTGAATACCCATTCAAATATGATTTTGTTGATAAGGAGTACGCCAGAACCTATGAAACCTATGTAAAACAAAAGAATCTTTTTTCATTGTTAAATATTGTGGTAATTGGTATTGCGCTTTTCGGGCTGTTTGCTTTGGCTTCTTATTCGATACAAAGTCGGATGAAAGAAATTGCTATCAGAAAAACTTTGGGTGCAGAAACCAATACTTTGCTTAAAGAATTATCAAAACAATATATTTTGTATTGCATCATTGGGTTTTTAATCGCTTTGTTTCCAGTGTATTATTTGTTGAACAAATGGCTCGAAAATTTCGCCTTTAGGATTGACATCACTGTATTTCCATTTATTTTTGGATTCCTCATACTATTAGTTTTAACATTGATAATTGTGCTTTTAAAAGCCTATCAAGCAACAAAAACAGATGTTTTGAAATATTTAAAATATGAATAGAAAAACAGTTATAACACTTTTATTTTTAATTTTTAGTGCTTTTGCCAGCGGTCAAGAAAATTCTTGGTCGCTTACAAAATGCATGGAAACGGGTTTGCAGAATACTATCGAAATAAAAATTAGGCAGCTAGAAATAAAAAGAACAGAGCGATCACAAAATTCGGTTTTAAATCGAATGTTGCCAACTATCAATTTAAATGGACAACAAGGGTACATTTTAGGTTCCACGATTGACCCAGCCACTAATGCAAGGGTAAGTTCTAATTTTCAAAGTGATAATTTTTATCTCAATTCCAGAACGAATCTGATTGATTTCGGCGCATTTGCGAATGCTCAAAAAGATAAAATCAATATCGAACAAGCCAAAGCCGAAAAAGAAGTTTTAGAAAACGAATATAAACTGCAGCTTTTGGAAAGCTATTATCAGGCACTTTATACTCAGGAATTATCTAAAATCCAAAATGAACAACTGAAACAAGCTGCTTTTAATTTGGACAGAGTAACTAAAGAAGTAGCAATTGGTAGCAAACCTCAAAGCGATTTGTATGATATGCAATTGAGCTTTTCGGAGGAAGAAAACCGAAATTTGGAAACCGAACAATTGTATACTATTAAAAAAATGCAATTGTTCCAACTCATGAATGTTAGCGATACGAGCCTTTATGATGCAATTGTATTGGTGTCTTATTTTAACGAAAGAGCCACCGAAGATTTTGATCAACAAATATTTAATCCTAAAATAAAGCTTGCGGAACTCCAATACGAAAACAGTTTGAAATCAATTACCGTAGAACGCGCGCTCAATTTACCGGTGTTATCAGCCTATTATGGGTTTTCCTCTTTTTATTATAAAACTTTAAACCAGGGAAACACAATCGCGGACCCTTTTTTTACGCAACTACAAGCTAATAAAAGTCATCAGATTGCGATGCTATTGACAATTCCGGTTTTCAACGGATTTAGGAATACTAAAAAAATTAGTGCTTCAAAACTAGGTAGTGAAAAATCAAAGTTGGTTATAGAACAGACAAAACAACGGTTGCACAATCAAATAGAATTAGAAAATCAAAACAAAAGAAATTATACGGAGTTTCAAGATAAATTGAACCAAAAACAGTCTTATGCGAAGGCGTCTCTGGCCACTACCCAAGCCAAATTTGAAAGCGGAAAAGTGGAAGCTATTTTATATTCATTCGTAAAAAATCAATTTATTTCTGCAGAATATGAAGTGCTAAAAAACAACCTTCAGCTGCAATATGTAGACCTGAAGATTAATTTGTTAAAAAATAATAGTCTGTAAATTATAGGATGCAATTTAAAGCCCATTTAAATTGCAATGCTAACTTATTTAAATCCGGTAAAAAACGGTTTGTAAGTTCAGTATGAACCACAAAAAAACTCCATTAGAAATAATGGAGTTTTTTAAGTTTAAAGAAAATTACTTTTAAGAGTTTGAATCCTTAGAATGCAATTGGTGCTGCAAGGCAACTATCCGGAATGTCAAATGCTTTTACTAATGAGACAGCATCCGGCCTTATTTCCCAGCAAAGCTGATTGATCATCTTGCGTATGGCTTTTGTTTTTATCCCCTCCATGTAGCCATCTTCAAGATACCAGCCTTTATTTTTCTCCATTTGTGAAAGCGCATACAACTGGCATAATTTTGTCACTATTTCCTTGTTTTTCTGATCTTCAATAGCTTGTACGGCTTTTTGAAACTGCTCCAGAACAATTCGATCCAGATATGCCTGAGCCACATCAATCATTTGGTGCTGCACCACATTAAAGGCATCATAAGGTTCAAGTCCGCCATCAATCAGTTTTTTTAATCGTTTTGCTGCCGATGCCAATATTGTTTTTTCCCTATATTGAAAGGCATCCAGATGAAAGGCATCCTCTAATAAATGATCCTCATCTGTTTTTCGGGTTATAATAGGATTTTTTTTAGCAATAGCAGTTTTAGCAGTCTCAAAAACGTAATTTATTATACCCATAGCATCCATTTCTCCAAATGTCTTGCGGAATTCCGACAACCTGTTTTTAGCAACTAATTGCATTAATACCGTATTATCCCCTTCAAAGGTTGTGTAGATTTCGGTATCATTTTTCAAGGCATCGATCCTGTTTTCTGATAGGTATCCTTTGCCACCGCAGGCTTCACGGCATTCCTGCAAAATAGCAGTAGTACTCCAGGTTGAATACGCTTTCATTCCGGCAGCCAAGGCTTCAATTTCTGGCATTTCAGTTTCTGTTCGTTCTAGGTATCTATTTGTCACGTATTGCAACGCAAAATGAATGGCATACGTTTTTGCCAGCAAAGGCAGTAGCCTGCGTTGGTGTATTCTGTAATTTAAGATTGGAACTTCTGAACCGCCTTCGGGTCCAAATTGCCTGCGTGAGTCGCTATACTGTATTGCTATTGTTAATCCGGATTTGGCTGCCGCCAAAGCAGATCTCGGAATCCCAATTCGGCCGCCAACTAAAGTGCCTAACATCGTAAAAAAACGGCGATTGTCACTTGGAATTGGACTTTCAAATTTTCCTTCATCATTTACCGAAGCAAATCGATCCAACATGTTTTCTTTTGGAATAACGACATTTTCAAAACGAATGGTACCGTTATCAACGCCATTAAGTCCCATTTTATGTCCGCAATCACTAATAGTAATGCCTTTCAGGATTGTACTATTAGTATCCCGTATTGGAACAATAAAGGCATTTACGCCGTAATCCATTTCATCAATAATCAATTTAGCAAATACCGTAGCCATTTGACCGTGTACTGCCGCATTGCCAATGTATTCTTTCTGCGCCTTTTCATGTGGTGTATGAATGATAAACGTTTGGTTGTCGTGGTTATAAGTAGCAGTTGTTTCTAATCCTTTTACATTTGAACCGTGATTGGTTTCGGTCATGGCAAAACAGCCGGGCAACTTTAGCGAACCAATATCTTTTAAGTATTTGCTGTAATGTTTTTCGGTACCTAGTGATTGTATGCTCATTCCCCAAAGCCCGAATTGCACTCCAAATTTAATAACCAGACTTAAATCATGGTAGCTTAATGTTTCCATTATAGCAAAATAATCGGCACTATTTTCACCGCCGCCGTATTTTTTAGGATACGCCATATTTCCCAGATTTTCTTTTGCAAGAATTGTGCACCAATCGTATACTTTTTCACGATAAACCGCTATATCAGTCGAAGTTTCATAGGCAAAATCTGGTCGACTGATGACCGTTTTTACTTTTTTAATAATAGCAGCCTGTTTGCCATCCAGAATCTGAGTTAGTTTTTCTATGTCGAATGTGTTGCTCGTATGATAATTTGAAGTAACGGTTTTTGCCGTTTTTTTTAAATTTGAAACGGCTTCTTCACCTAAAATTCCCAAATCGTTTTCCAGTTTCATAAAATCAGTCGCAAGATCTTTGATAACAGAATTTTTTTCTGCAAGTACCATTGAAACATCAAATATAGATTTCAGCAAAGGATTCTGATCAATAGCAGTATCTATTTCAAATTTCCACTCCGCAAGTTCTATTCTTGAAGGAGGTGCTGAAACCGTTACTTTTGAAAGTAGATATTCCTGCTCTTTTCTGGAAATCCATTGTTGTGAGCGTATGAACTCTTGCAAAGTAACAAACTCTTTTTGAGTTAAAAGATCGTCTGACCAAGCAAGGTAAAATAAAGGAATAAAGGCTTTGAGTTTTGAATTTTCCATAGCACACTTTAATTAAAATAATATTTTCAGTTGGGTTAAGATAGAAAAAATTAATGAATAAAATGACGTAACAACGGGATACTTCTGTATTTAGAGCGGAAAATAACTCTCAAAAAGTATCAAAAAAATTAGAAAATACTGCAATTGGTTTTTCTTTAAGATTCATTAATTTTTATCAAATGAGAAGTATTAGTACTAAAAAAAGCTTTTAATTAATTCAAGGTCAAAGCTCCTAAAATTTCTTCTGATAAAAAAGGACCTCCGGGATATCTGGCCGTATAATCTAAATTCATCCAGATTTGGCCGCGTTCATCAACATGATAAAAGAGTTTTTTTTCTTTGCTTTCATTTACAAAAAGGATATTTTTAATTAGAAAATTTACTTTTTCTAAATCAGTAACTGAACCAATCAAAATTTCCGGATAAATATGCCCTTTGGTATGAATCAATCGCGGTGTACCGCCAATAGCTTTGATGCTGGCTGCCATTAATATCGAATGGTCATCGCAATCACCCGAAAAATAAAGTAAGGACTCCGTGGCTGTTGCTATATAATCCCCGCCTTTTGGATCGCTGACGTAGTTCCACCGATTGTTAATTTCTTTGAAAACTGCAAAACACTGGATAATAGTCCTGTAATCCGAATACCCTTTTATATCTTTAAAATGTTTTGACGTTGCCATAATTGCAAAATTTCTAATTTTAGGATTTTGATATTCTATCGCATTAATAATCTTAGATTTACTAGGGAAAGGAAGTAGCTTAGCAATGATAATATCTTGCGGATATGGATTGTCTGACATGGTATACATGATAGAATTGTAATCTTCAAAAACGCTGTTAAACCCATAATTTCCTATAGTAGAACCATAAATTAAAATTAAAAAATAAAGGATAATACAAAAAAGAATAATCGTTCTCATGAACCGCAAGAGCACTTGAATAACGACTATCATTACTATAAACAGAACGACTCTATCAATATTAAGAGGCCAATTTGGGTTGATTAAATTCTGATGTAAGATGATAAAAACCGGAATGGCAATCAATATGTTCAGGACAAAAATAATAACGTCGTCCCAAGGTTTTGCAACCTGAAATTTTTGTTTAATTCCTTGAAAATTGATTTTTTTTATTTTTATCATGGTAGCATAAAAACAATAATCTAGACTGCTTTTACAATGTCTTCAAAAGTACCTTTTTTCTCGATAATTTTAAGTTGAAAAAGCTGATTTTGAATTTTGTTTAACATTTCAACAGTTAATGGTTTTTGTGACCACTGTGTTAACGACAGCCATTCTTGAATATCTTCTATTTTTTGATTATAATTTAGTGCTAATGTTTTATCTATATTGGGAATATCTTTAAATTTACTCGTAGTTTGGTTTATAATTGATAAAATTTTTGAAATAACATCTGAATGTTTTTCAAGAATTTCTTTACGTACCGCTATTACAAAGCAAGGCCAAGGTGTTGGGCAATCCGCAATTCTACGAAAAATACCTTTATCAACTAATGGTTTGGTCATGAAACGTTCCCACATAAAATAATCTGCAGTTCCGTTTGTCAAGGCCTCGACAGCTCCATCAATAGTATTTACAATTTCAAATTGAAGAGTATCTGTTTTCCATCCCGAATGTAGACGGGACTGATTATCGGCATTGACATACGCCATTAATTGCGATCCAGAACCCAACCTAGAAATCGCAGCTTTAGTGTTTTTAAGATCAGCTAAAGTGTTGTATTTTGAATTTGCAGCTACGTGTATCCCCCAAATTAAGGGACTCTCTACATAAACTTGAACTATTTTACTTGAATTTCCAGCAACGATATCTTTTACGATTCCTTCGGTTAGTATTACAGCAATATCAGTTTCACAATCACGCAGCATTTGACACATTTTTCCGGTTCCTTCGGGAACATCGGTCCATTGTAAATCAATATTTTCTTTTTTAAAATCGCCGCTTTCAATGGCTAAATGCCAAGGTAAATTGAAATGTTCTGGAACACCCGCTATTTTTATTGTAGTCATTATGCGTTAGGATTATTTAATTCATACCAATTCCAAGAAACGCCTTCCTCCATATATTTTTCGGTCATTTTTAGTCCAATTTTTTGTAAAATTCTATTAGAAGCAATGTTTTCTGTATGTGCTGCTGCTTCCATAATTTTGATATGCATCTCATTAAAACCATAATCCAACCAAGCAAAACTCGCCTCACTGGCATATCCTTTACCCCAGAATTTTTCGTTTAATCGATAGCCAATGTCATAAAAATTAATTTTGTTGTTGACTATTTCTGTATTGAATTTTAAACCTGCCCAACCAATTAATTCCTTAGTTTCTTTTAAAATAACTACAAATCGTCCAATGTTATTTTGGAGGTATTGTGCTCTAACCAGTTTTATATAGGAATGTACTTCGCTAATATCCGTTAATGGTTTGTTCCAAAGATATTGATGGACCTTAGGGTTGCTGTCCATTTCAAATAATGCGTCGGCATCTGAAAATAGCATTTCTCTTAAAATTAATCGGTCGGTTTCTAAAATAAGATTCATGGCTTACTAAAAATTTCATGGTTAACGATTTAGTCTGGTAGCAGTGGTATTATGTCATTGCGAGGAATGAAGCAATCACACATTTATATCTTTAAAATTATTCAATTTTGCATACCGAATCATATTAGTGAAGGCTTCCTGATCTAGTTTGGGTATTTCCAGAATGGAGTTCAACAAAGTGGTATCGTATTCGTTGGCAGCTGTAGTAAAATACGGATTTAAATGTTTGCCAATGCTTTCATAATACAGTTTTTCGATGGTGTTTTTATATGCAAAATCCAGTGAATTTTGTATCAAAGTAAAATTAGTGTACTCCACTTCCCTCATGATTAACTGTAATCCATCTGCCATATTGAAACTTTTATGATGTACAATATTAAGCTGTTCAATATCGTCTCTTTGAAACGTATTTACAATCACTTTTGCCACATAATCCACCGGAATAATGTTCAAAACGGTGTCTTCGTTAACGATAAAACGCACATTTTCTTGTTCTCCTTTTCGTTGGGAAGTAAAATGAAAAAATTTTGCCAAAAGATAAAAAACCATATATTTTGAAATAAAATACGGATTTTCAGTTCCTAACATTTTGCCTCCAATCACACTTGGACGCAGAATTTGAAAAGGCAAACCAATTTTTTTACATTCTTGTGCTATAAAATTTTCCGAATGGAATTTAGCATTTTCATAGGCATTGCGATGCTCGGGTTTGAATCCTAAACTATGAAAATCATTGTCAATTAATCCTTTTCGGTTTCCAGATGAAAAAGCAGTTCCGATGTAGATAAACTTTTTTATGAAAGGATGAAATAGATTGAAAAGGGATTTTGTGATTTTAGTATTCTCTTCAAAAATCTTTTCGCGTTGTTCTTCATCGGTAGATAAATTCACAAATCCAGCCGAATGAATGAAATACGCATCTTTTATTTGGCTTGAAAAAGTGTCCTGAATGACAGCCAAATCAGTATCAATGATTTCAATGTATTCGTGCAGTTTTGCTATCCCTTTGTCTTTTATGATTTGTGGTGTATAGCTGCTGGATAAAAGTTCGTTTATTCTATCTAAAGCGGAGTTTTTTCCTTTATTTCGGGCAATAATAAATAGTTTTCCATCAATTTTAGTGTTGATGAAAAACTCCAGAATTTCATACATAATATGAGATCCCAAAACTCCTGTTGCACCTGTAAGTATTATTTTCATTATCATTTTGTTCTAAAAACAAATGTAGTTTTAAAAAAATTAAACAGCACTTTTTTAAAACTACAAATGGAGAAGATTTTGAAAATTAATTTCTCTATCCTAAAGCAATTTTTTCTAATGTATACGCAATCAATTCATCAACGGCTTTGTATGGATCTTTGCTAAATGTTCCCGAAGCACGATTGGCAATAATGGCGTTTAATGACAATGCATTGTGCCCTAAAAGTGCCGATAGTCCATAAATTGCTGCAGTTTCCATCTCCAAGTTCGTGATTTGGTTGTCACCGAATTTAAAATTATCCATTTTAGAATTCAGCGCTTCATCTTGAATATTTAAACGCAATACGCGGCCTTGAGGTCCGTAAAAACCTCCAGCAGTTGCTGTGATTCCTTTGTGCATTTTATTGCTTTCTATCATTTTTTCCAATTTTTCGGAACATGCGATTACGTATGGTTTTCCTTTTCGTAAATCCCAATTGGTGTGTTTTACAAAAGCATCTTCCATTTCAAGATTCGAAACTTCGTCAATCAAATAGGAGCGGAGCATGTTATCCAATCCTAATCCGAATTTTGATAGTACAAAACTGTCCACAGGAATATCCGCTTGTAAAGAACCCGAAGTTCCAATTCGGATGATATTCAATGAAGTTAGCTTTTCTTTTGGCTGACGGGTTTCTAGATCAATATTGACCAAAGCATCCAGTTCGTTAATAACGATATCAATATTGTCAGGACCAATTCCTGTGGACATTACAGTAATTCGTTTGCCTTTGAAAATCCCGGTTTGGGTTTTGAATTCTCTTTTTTGTGTCGAAAATTCAATACTGTCAAAAAACTGTGTGATTTTCTCCACGCGATTTTGATCTCCTACAAAGAGGATATCGTGTGCAATATGTTCTGGTTTTAAATTCAAATGGTAAACGCTACCGTCTGGATTTAATATTAATTCGGATGATTGTATCATTATTAAAGTATTTTTTCCTCTCCTTAGCCCTCTCCAAAAGAGAGGGAGCCGATTCCTGATTTAGATTGTATTCTTTTATTTCGTTTTGGTTCCTTCCCTTTGGGGAGGTTAGGTGGGGATTACCCTCCCACACGTTTTACTTTAAAGCCTTTTTCTTTTAAAATAATCATTATTTTATCGCGATAATCACCTTGAATAATGATAGAATCATCTTTAAAAGTACCGCCAACACTCAATTTAGTTTTAATTTCCTTAGCAAGAACTTTAAAATCGGCGTCGGTTCCTTCATAACCCTCAATTATAGTGGTTGCTTTTCCTTTTCGTTTTTCGAATTTGCAAATCATAGGCTCTTTTTGAACGTATAATTCGTGTGTCATTTCTTCAATCGGCTCTTCAGGCGATGGTTCGTGATCTGGAAAAAGGTTTTTTAATTGGTCTTGTAAGTCCATATTATATTTAAATTATTTTTTACCACATAGAATCATAGCCATATTTCATAGAATGATGCGTTTTACTTTTTTACAGTAAAACATTGCTATGTAAATTCAAAAATGGTTTGTATTATTCTGTTCTATCTATGTTTCTATGTGGTTAAAATTATGCTGTTTTCTTTAAGTCTCCACCATTAAAAAAAAACAAAAGACATTAAGCATACACTTAATGTCTTTTGGTATCTGAAGTAAATTTAAGTTTATTTTTTAATAAGTCCCAAATCTACTAAACGTTCGTATAAATAGGCTCCCGAAGTAATGTCTTCGAATTTTTTTGGATGTTCTGCATCAATACAGTTTTCCAAACAATTCAATTTCATATCACTCACCGGATGCATAAAAAACGGAATAGAATACCGTGAAGTTCCCCATAACTCTCTTGGTGGGTTTACCACCTGATGAATGGTCGATTTCAATTTGTTATTCGTATGACGCGATAACATATCACCCACATTGATCACTAATTCATCCGGTTCTGCAATGGCATCAATCCATTCTCCGTTATGATTTTGCACTTGTAACCCTTTCCCTTGCGCACCCATCAACAAAGTAATCAAGTTGATATCACCGTGAGCAGCAGCACGAATAGCATTTTCTGGTTCAGACGTGATTGGTGGGTAGTGAATAGGTCGTAAGATTGAATTTCCATCTTTGGCATATTGGTCAAAATAAAATTCATCCAAACCAAGGTGAATTGCCAAAGCTCTTAAAACATAAACACCGGTTTTCTCCAGCATTTGATAGGCCTCCTTACCGGCTACATTAAAACGAGGCAGTTCTTTTACTTCGACATTTTCAGGATATTCAGAAGCATATTTTGAACCTTCGGATACGTATTGTCCAAAGTGCCAAAACTCCTTCAAATCGCCTTCTTTTCTGCCTTTGGCATGCTCTGTTCCAAAAGAAATATACCCTCTTTGTCCGCCAATACCAGGAATTTCATACCCGTGTTTTGTTTCTAAAGGTAAAGCGAAAAAATTTCTGATTTCACCATACAATTCATCAACCAACTGGTCGTTTAAAAAATGCCCTTTGAGTGCTACGAAGCCAATATCTTCAAATGCACTTCCGATTTCATTTACAAATTTTTGTTTACGTTTCGGGTCGTCCGAAAGGAAATCACGCAAGTCAACACTAGGAATGTTTTGCATACTTTTAAATATTTTTTAATAACTTGAAGGTTAAAAACCTTGCAGATACAAATGTAAAGAATAATTTTATATCTGAATTTTAAAACGTACAAACAATGTAAAAAAATATAACAAAACAATATCAAACTGTTATATTTTTTTATCTTTGAACCATATAATAAAACGGGAAAAATGACCTTTGACAAAAAAAATCTTACTGACGATCAATTATTAGATTTATATAAAAGAATACTGAAACCAAGACTGATAGAGGAAAAAATGCTGATTCTTATCCGTCAGGGAAAAGTATCAAAATGGTTCTCTGGAATAGGTCAAGAGGCAATTTCTGTTGGTGTTACGGCAGTTTTAGATTCGGATGAATACATTTTGCCAATGCATAGAAACCTAGGAGTTTTTACCGGAAGAAACATTCCGTTGTACCGTCTTTTTTCGCAATGGCAGGGCAAAGCCAACGGTTTTACTAAAGGACGTGATCGCAGTTTTCACTTTGGAACCCAACAATATAAAATTATAGGAATGATTTCGCATTTAGGTCCGCAATTAGGTGTGGCTGACGGAATCGCTTTAGCCAATAAACTAAAGAAAAACGGAAAAGTTACTGCCGTTTTTACAGGCGAAGGAGCAACAAGTGAAGGCGATTTTCATGAAGCGTTGAATATTGCTTCGGTTTGGGAATTACCGGTTTTATTTGTGATAGAGAATAACGGGTATGGGCTTTCAACACCTACAAATGAACAATACCGTTGCGAAAACCTGGCCGATAAAGGAAAAGGCTACGGAATGGAAAGCCATATTGTTGATGGAAATAATATTCTGGAAGTTTATAATTTATTATCTGAATTAAAAGCTTCGATGAAAGAAAATCCACGTCCTGTTTTATTGGAATTTAAAACCTTCCGGATGCGTGGACATGAAGAGGCGAGTGGGACTAAATACGTTCCGCAGGAATTAATGGACCTGTGGGCGATTAAAGATCCAGTAGAAAATTATAGAAAATACTTGTCAGAAAATGGGGTTCTTACCGCGGATTTTGACGCTGCTTTACATGCTGAAATAAAGAAGGATATTGATGAAAGTTTGGCTATTGCCAATGCCGAACCAGAAATTGAAGCTACTTTAAGTGAAGAGCTAAATGATGTTTATAAAACGCATGTATTTGAACAAGTTAACCATTCAGAAAAAAAAGAAAATATTCGTTTTGTAGATGCCATTTCTGCCAGTTTGAGACAATCGATGGAACGCCATGAGAACTCAGTAATCATGGGTCAAGACATTGCTGACTATGGTGGTGCTTTCAAAATCACAGATGGTTTTGTAGCGCAGTTTGGCAAAGAGCGTGTCATCAATACGCCAATTTGTGAAAGTGCAGTGGTTTCGGCAGGAATGGGATTATCTATAAATGGCTATAAAGCAATTGTGGAAATGCAGTTTGCCGATTTTGTTTCGACAGGATTCAATCCAATTGTGAATTTATTAGCCAAATCACATTACCGATGGTTAGAAAAAGCAGATGTTGTAGTCCGAATGCCTTGCGGTGGCGGAACACAAGCTGGGCCTTTTCATTCGCAGACCAATGAGGCTTGGTTTACTAAAACACCGGGATTAAAAGTGGTTTACCCAGCATTTCCGTATGATGCGAAAGGATTGTTGAATACTTCCATAAACGACCCAAATCCAGTACTGTTTTTTGAACACAAGCAATTGTACAGAAGCGTTTATCAAGAGGTTCCTTCTGATTATTATACGATTCCACTAGGAAAAGCTGCTTTGTTGAAAGAGGGAGATCAGGTTACGATCATCTCGTTTGGTGCCGCAGTGCATTGGGCTTTGGATACTTTAGCAAAAAACCCTGAAATTTCAGCGGATTTATTAGATTTAAGAACTTTACAACCTTTGGATACCGAAGCTATTTTTGCTTCGGTAAAGAAAACGGGAAGAGTAATTATTTATCAGGAAGACAGTATGTTTGGTGGAATTGCCAGTGATCTTTCGGCAATGATAATGGAAAATTGTTTCAAATACTTAGATGCTCCTGTAAAACGAGTGGCAAGTTTAGACACACCAATTCCGTTTACTAAAGCATTGGAAGATCAATATTTGCCGAAAGGCCGATTCGAAAATGACCTAAAAGAACTATTGACGTATTAATTTTTAAATTATAAGTAGGTTATTTTTAGCATTTTAATTCTAAAAATAACCTAATATCCAATAAATAATTATGAAAATTAAAATTGTACCAAAACAGCCGCCGCCTAGTTTTTTGGCACCGTAACCTGCGAGAATTGTTTTAAAAAATCCGTTCATCCGTTTAAATTATTAAGGGCATAGTTCCACTTTATTTTATCGATTATTCAATTTTGCTTTTTCTTTAATGATATCGCTTATTTTTCGGTTTTCGATTTTGCTTTCTAGCCAAGAAATAATATCCAAATAAAGGAAAGCTCTTTTTTCATAGGTGTTTTTCTCCAGTTCTATAAATCTTGTTCTCATTTTTACAAATTCTTTTTTGATATCTGTTGGATAAATGGAGTTTAAATTTTTCAAAAACTTAATAATTTCTTTTTGCACTTCATGCAAATCATTCATTTTGATTAGGAATTTATAGGTGTTTTTCAATTGATTTTCCAGATAATAATCTTTTCCTAATTCATAATGAGCTATCAAACAGAGTAATCTGGCAAAACACATTAAATCTTCTCGCATGGAAAGATTTTTATTGTTTATGATTTTCTCCAAATAAAAAATACAATCTGTATATTTTTCATTCCCAAAATATATAGAAGCAAATTTATAGTAAAACAGCATTTCGTGGTGTTCATCAAGATGATCGGTATGTATTTTCAACTTGCCTAGAACTTCAGGAATTAAGTATTCTCCTTCTGCAAAAGTACCTTCCAGTATATGATAATTCAATTTATTATTATATAAATACAGAAATGATAAAGATGCAATATTATCATTTACAGGAAAATGGGAATCTTTTATGGTATTTTCCAGCAGTAATAAATATTTTTTGAATTTTGATTTGTACTTCAGCATGTATAGAGACTCCAATAAATAATGATTGCCTTTCAGGAAAAACACCGGATTTAAATGAATCATACTTGGGTTGTCATAAAAAAGAGTCACCCACTTTAAAGCATATTTGTAACAGGATAAAAAATCCTGAACTAAAAAGCTTCGCCAAAGATTGGCATTGTAAAACCAATATTTCTCTCTGAAACCGAACTTTTTCTCGTCAAATCTTGAAATATGCTTGTTGAAATAATCATCTATATAGGTGTATTCTTCGTCGCTTTTTACATATCCGGTTTTAAGCATAATACCGTACAATTGCAAGGATAAATTAGATAATTTACTGGAAATGGTATTGCGATAATTCAGTTCTTTAGCCTGAATAACCAATTCATCTGCGCGTCCTTGAATACTTCGGGTTATGTATTGGGATTCAATGAGTTTCTCAAATTCTACAATTTCATAGGCCATGAGTTTTTCGTCATTTTCCAACGCTAAAATCTTTGTTTTATCCAAGATTTTTAAACTTTGTTTGTACAGCCCTTTATTGTACAAAATAGCAGCAAAATCAATTTGTTCTCTAAGCTGATATCGAATATTCTGACTGGGAATATTCAATCGGATGCTTACTAAAATTTGTTTATATAAATACGATTTCAGATTGGATAATTGTACTTTTTTGATAATCCCACTTTTCAAAATAAGCTTCTCCTCATAGACTTCTGATTTGTCTAAAACATTAAATAATTCGATGAATTTTGTATTGGAACTGGTTTCTAATCGGCTGGCAAAAATCTTAAATTGTCTTTTTTCAGATTTTGAAAGCGATTTAATTAATACGAACAAGAAATCTTTTTGATGGTTAGCCATTGTAGAATAGTGTAGCTTAATGTTTTGTAATTCAATTGTTTACTAAGTTTTTTATTGCTTTATAAACAGTATATTTCATTAAATTGAGTTTTATATTAACGTAATGAAAGATATTTTTGTTATCAAGTTGTGAAATTACATTAAATAAATGAAAATGAATAGAGAGAAAGTTCAAATTTTTGATACCACCTTGAGAGACGGCGAACAAGTTCCGGGATGTAAATTAGATACCAATCAAAAACTAGTCATAGCCAATCGACTGGACGAAATGGGTGTTGACATCATCGAAGCGGGTTTTCCGGTATCTAGTCCAGGTGATTTTTTATCTGTTTCAGAAATAAGTAAAATTGTTAAGAATGCAGTTGTTTGTGGATTAACCAGAGCGATAAAAAATGATATAGATGTTGCGGCACAAGCCTTAATACATGCAAAAAGACCAAGAATACATACCGGAATAGGAACTTCGGAATCACACATTGTACACAAGCTGAATACTACCAGAGAAGATATTATTGCCCGAGCAAAATTTGCCGTTTCCCATGCCAAATCGTATGTTGAAGATGTGGAGTTTTATGCGGAGGATGCTGGCAGAACGGACAACGAGTTCTTGGCTCGAGTCTGTGAAGCAGTCATTAAATCAGGTGCTACCGTGCTTAATATCCCAGATACAACTGGCTATTGCTTGCCGGAAGAATATGGCGCAAAGATTAAATATCTAAAAGAAAACGTCACAGGAATTGATAAAGTAATCCTGTCATGCCACTGTCATAATGATTTAGGAATGGCTACCGCAAATTCAATTGCAGGAGCGGTAAATGGAGCCAGACAAATTGAATGTACCATAAACGGAATAGGCGAAAGAGCCGGAAATACAGCACTGGAAGAAGTAGTGATGATTTTCAAACAACATCCGTATTTGAATTTAGATACCAATATCAATACCCGTCAGCTGAATGAAATGAGCCGATTAGTATCTGAAAGTATGGGAATGATGGTGCAACCCAATAAAGCAATTGTTGGAGCTAACGCTTTTGCACACAGCTCCGGAATTCATCAGGATGGGGTAATCAAAAACAGAGCGACTTATGAAATCATGGATCCGTTGGAAGTTGGTGTCAATGAATCATCAATTGTTCTTACCGCCAGAAGTGGCAGAGCAGCATTGGCCTACAGAGCCAAAAAAGTTGGATATGAACTTTCAAAAATACAATTGGATGTTGTGTATATTGAATTTTTGAGGTTTGCCGATATCAAAAAAGAAGTCCTTGATGATGATATTCATCAAATAATTGAAGCCTGTAAAATGAGTAAGGAATTAATCCTCACCTAAAATATTTTGATTTCTATTACAATTTAAATCGCACTATTATGAATTTAAAAATAGCAGTACTTTCAGGAGACGGAATAGGTCCTGAGGTTACCTTACAAGCAAAAAAAGCGTTGTATGCAATTGGTGTGGTTTTCGATCATGAGTTTGTATTTGAAGACGCACTAATAGGTGCCGTTGCGATTGAAAAAACAGGAAATCCATTGCCAGAGCAAACATTGAATCTTTGTCTGAATACCGATGCTGTATTGTTTGGCGCTGTTGGCAATACAAAATACGACAACAATCATGATCCAAAATTGCGCCCTGTAAACGGCTTATTGAAATTGAGACAAGCATTAGGATTATATGCCAATATAAGACCTGTTAAACCGTATAAGGATTTATTAGATTTATCCCCTTTGAAAAGAAAAATCATTGAGGGTACTGATTTTGTGATTTTCAGGGAGCTTTCCGGGGGATCTTATTTCAGTGAAAAAAAGACGAATGCACAAGGCACATTAGCCTCTGATTTATGTGAGTATTCCGATGAGGAAATTATTAGGGTTAGTCATTTAGCGTTTAGAACAGCTCAGAAAAGACAAAAAAAAGTGACTCTGGTAGACAAAGCTAGTATTCTTGAAACGTCACGATTATGGCGAAAAGTAGTCCAGGAAATCAGCGAAAATTACCCTGATGTAACTTTAGATTTCCTTTATGTTGATAATGCCGCGATGCAAATCATTATTAATCCAAAACAATTTGATGTCATTTTGACCGAAAATTTATTTGGCGATATTTTATCGGATGAAGCTAGTGTAATCACAGGAGCCATTGGATTATTGCCATCAGCATCTCTAGGGAATTCCAGTGCTCTTTTTAAACCGGTACACGGCACTTTTTCTCAGGCAAAAGGCAAAAATACGGCCAATCCAATTGCCTCAATATTATCTGCTGCTATGCTTTTAGAACATTTTGGACTTCAGTTAGAAGCTAAAAAAGTATATGAAGCGGTAGAAAAAGCAATTGAATTAAATGTCGTCACAGCAGATTTGAATCCCTATTCTAAATTTGGCACCAATGAAGTAGGTGATTTTATATCCAATTATATTTTGAGCAAAGATGAATTATTGTATTTCAATAACGACAATGTTTACATAGGACAATCGACTATTGTTTAGGCAACACTCGTTGACTTTCAATAATTTTAAACAGATAAAAACCGACACAAATAAACCGACAATGGAATTAAATAAATACAGCAAGACCATAACACAAGATGAAACACAACCTGCAGCACAAGCAATGTTGTACGGTATTGGTTTGACTGAAGAAGATTTAAAAAAAGCACAAGTTGGAATTGTTAGTATGGGATATGAGGGAAATCCCTGTAACATGCACCTGAACGGCTTGGCTAAAAAAATAAAAACAGGAGTCTGGAAAGAGGACTTAGTAGGGTTGATTTTTAATACTATTGGTGTAAGTGACGGTATTTCAAACGGTACTGATGGAATGCGTTTTTCTTTAGTTTCCAGAGATGTAATTGCAGATTCTATTGAAACCGTAATGGGAGCACAATGGTATGATGCACTAATCGCTATTCCAGGCTGTGATAAAAACATGCCCGGTTCCGTCATGGCTATGGGAAGAGTCAATCGTCCTTCTATCATGGTTTATGGAGGCTCAATTCATTCTGGAAAATGGAAAGGGGAATCGTTAAATATTGTGTCTGCCTTTGAAGCATTGGGAAAAAAATTTAACAATACAATCGCTCCGGAAGATTTCAAAGGAGTGATTCAAAACGCATGTCCCGGCGCAGGAGCCTGCGGAGGTATGTATACGGCCAATACGATGTCTTCGGCTATTGAAGCTTTAGGAATGAGCTTGCCCTACAGTTCTTCTAATCCGGCATTAAGTGACGAAAAACAACAAGAATGCATTGATGCTGGAAAAGCAATCAGAATTTTGTTAGAAAAAGATATAAAACCTCGAGATATCATGACACGTAAAGCATTTGAAAATGCGATTACCATGGTAGCTGTTTTAGGCGGTTCTACGAATGCAGTAATGCACTTAATCGCTATGGCACATGCTGTAGATATTGAAATTACACTTAAAGATTTTCAAGATATAAGTGACAAAACACCATTACTTGCCGATTTGAAACCGAGTGGAAAATACCTGATGGAAGATCTCCATGAAGCTGGAGGAGTTCCCGCAGTAATGAAATATTTATTAAAAGAAGGATTGTTACATGGAGACTGTTTGACAGTAACTGGAAAAACTTTAGCTGAAAATTTAGCTGCTGTTCCGGATTTGAACGACGGTCAACAAGTAATACACGAAATCCAAAAAGCACTAAAAGCAACAGGAAACATTCAAATTTTGTATGGAAATCTTGCTGAGGAAGGCTGTGTGGCTAAAATTAGCGGAAATGAAGGGGAGTATTTTGAAGGAGATGCCATTGTTTATGAAAATGAACATGATGTAATAACTGGGGTTCGCGGGGGTGAAGTCAAACCAGGGAATGTAGTGGTCATCCGGTACTGTGGTCCAAAAGGTGGCCCCGGAATGCCTGAAATGCTTAAACCTACTTCAGCTATCATGGGTGCTGGTCTTGGAAAAAGCGTAGCCCTGATTACTGATGGCAGGTTTTCTGGTGGTTCACATGGATTTGTTGTGGGACATGTTACACCCGAAGCTTTTGAAGGAGGCGGTATAGCGCTCGTCAAAAATGGAGATATTATCACTATTGATGCAGTCAAAAATACAATCAATTTAAAAATATCGGATGCAGAGTTTGCACATAGGAAAGCAAATTGGATTCAACCTGAATTAAAAGTAAATAAGGGAGTTTTATTAAAATACATCAGAGCGGTCTCGAGCGCTTCGACAGGATGTGTAACTGATAAATAACTTCAAAATCAACGCCAATAGCAATAGCAAAATTGACATAAGCCTAAAAAAATAATAATGAAAAATAATACAATATCCGGCGCCGAAGCCGTTATTAGATGCTTATTAGAAGAAGGAGTAAATTTGGTTTACGGCTACCCAGGTGGTGCGATTATGCCCGTTTACGATGAATTATATAAATTTAAAGATCAATTACACCATGTTTTAGTACGTCATGAACAAGGCGCTACCCATGCAGCACAAGGTTTTGCAAGAGCGACTGGTAAAGTAGGAGTAGCGATAGCCACTTCAGGTCCGGGAGCCACAAATTTAGTTACCGGAATTGCAGATGCACAGATTGATTCGACTCCCATGGTGTGCATCACGGGACAAGTAGGGAAACATTTATTGGGATCTGATGCCTTTCAGGAAACAGATATTATTGGGATATCGACTCCGGTTACCAAGTGGAATTATCAAATTACCGAAGCTTCTGAAATTCCGGAGATCATGGCAAAAGCTTTTTATATTGCTAAATCAGGTCGTCCAGGGCCCGTATTAATTGATATTACAAAAAATGCTCAGTTTGACCAAATGGAATTCAGCTATAAAAAATGTACCAGCATCAGAAGTTACAATCCAAAGCCGATTTTAAATCTGGAAAAAGTTAAGGAAGCAGCTGCAATTATTAATACGTCCAAAAAACCTTTTATCGTATTTGGTCAGGGAATTATCCTTGGTGAAGCCGAAGAACAACTCAAAGCATTTGTTGAAAAATCAGGAATTCCCGCCGCTTGGACTATTTTAGGACTTTCGGCATTGCCTACTGATCATCCGCTGAATGTAGGGATGTTAGGGATGCACGGTAATTATGGTCCTAACGTTTTGACGAATGAATGTGATGTTTTGATTGCCCTTGGAATGCGTTTTGATGATCGTGTCACCGGAAATCTGGAAACCTATGCAAAGCAAGCAAAAGTAATCCACTTTGAAATTGATTCAGCCGAAATCGATAAAAACGTAAAAACAACGGTAGCCGTTTTAGCAGATGTAAAAGAGTCTTTGACCGCTTTACTTCCTTTTATCGAAAATAACACACATGAATCCTGGCACAATGAATTCAAAGAAAAATATGAAATTGAATTAGAAGCCGTAATCAATGACGAGTTAAAGCCTAAGAAAGAAGGAATTTCTATGGGAGAAACGATTGAAATGATTAACAAGCATTCTAAAGGAGATGCCATTATGGTTTCGGATGTAGGACAACACCAAATGTTTGCCTGTCGGTATGCCAAATTCAATTCGACCAAAAGTAATGTCACTTCAGGTGGTTTAGGAACCATGGGATTTGCATTGCCTGCTGCGATTGGTGCCAAAATGGGAATGCCAAATCGAGAAGTAGTAGCCATAATTGGAGATGGAGGGTTTCAAATGACCATTCAGGAATTAGGAACTATTTTCCAGACTAAAGTTCCTGTGAAAATTGTGGTCTTGAACAATGAATTTTTAGGTATGGTTCGTCAATGGCAACAATTGTTCTTTGACAAAAGATACGCTTCGACCGAAATGATCAATCCTAATTTTATAGCCATTGCTGAAGGCTATTACATCAAAGCAAAAAAAGTAACCAAAAGGGAAGATCTTGATGCGGCTGTTGCCGAAATGATGACTTCAAAAGAATCCTATTTCCTGGAAGTTATGGTAGAAAAAGAAAATAACGTATTCCCAATGATTCCAACAGGAGCATCGGTATCTGATATAAGATTGAGTTAATCCCCATCCCAACCCTCCCCGAAGGGGAGGGAGATTGAAAGAGAAATTGTTAATAGATTATATTTTTGAATTAGTAATAAAAATTATAAACATACCCTAAGCTAGTTTCGGCACTCCCTCTTTTGGAGGGGGCTGGGGGAGGATAAAAAACATGGAAAATAAAACATTCACCATTTCTGTTTATTCAGAAAACAACGTTGGCTTATTGAACAGAATATCTGGAATATTCTTGAAACGCCATATCAATATTTTGAGTTTAAATGTATCCGAATCGGAGATAGAAAGTGTTTCCAGATTTATTATCGTGGTGAATACTACCGAAAAATGGGTACATAACATTGTAGGACAAATCGAGAAACAAATTGAAGTCATCAAAGCTTTTTATCATATTGACGAAGAAACTATTTTCTTAGAAAATGCATTATTCAAAATTGAGTCGAGCTTGCTATTTGACGAAAAACAAATTCAGAATATCATCAAAGAAAGCCATTCCGAGATAGTTACAGTAGCCAGAGACTATTTTGTGATTTCAAAATCGGGACAACGTGCTGAAATTGAATCATTGTACGATAAATTAAAACCTTTTGGAATCATGCAATTTGTTCGTTCCGGGAGAATATCAGTTTCCAAAGCAAAAATGGAGATTTCAACATTATTAGAAAAACTTTCTTAAAAGTGTTCAGTCGCTATGTAGTTTGTCATTCCGACCAAGGAAGAATCTCAATCTAATAAGCATTAATTATTACAATTATTAAATTTTACAATCATTAAACAATAAAAAATGGCAAATTATTTCAATTCATTACCACTCAGATTACAATTAGAACAATTAGGTGTTTGCGAATTCATGGATCAGTCTGAATTCGTAGACGGAATTAAAGCTTTAGCAGGAAAAAAAGTAGTCATTGTAGGGTGTGGAGCACAAGGGTTGAACCAAGGGTTGAACATGAGAGATTCTGGTTTGGATATTTCTTATGCTTTACGCGCCGATGCAATTTCGGAACAAAGAGCTTCGTTTAAAAATGCGTCTGATAATGGATTCAAAGTGGGAACGTATGAAGAATTAATTCCAACAGCTGATTTGGTATGCAACCTTACACCAGACAAGCAACATACAGCTGTAGTTACGGCAATCATGCCTTTGATGAAAAACGGATCAACGCTTGCTTATTCTCATGGTTTCAATATTGTAGAGGAAGGAATGCAAATTCGGAAAGATATCACTGTAATTATGTGTGCGCCAAAATGCCCTGGATCAGAAGTACGTGAAGAATACAAGAGAGGTTTTGGTGTACCCACTTTAATCGCGGTTCACCCCGAAAATGATCCAAACGGAGCTGGTTTTGAACAAGCAAAAGCGTATGCGGTTGCTACCGGAGGCCACAAAGCAGGAGTTTTAAACTCTTCATTTGTAGCCGAGGTAAAATCAGATCTAATGGGAGAACAAACCATTCTTTGTGGAATGTTGCAAACCGGATCTATTTTATGTTTCGATAAAATGGTTGAAAAAGGAATCGAGCCTGCTTATGCTTCAAAATTAATTCAATATGGTTGGGAAACAGTTACAGAAGCTTTAAAGCATGGTGGAATTACAAATATGATGGATCGTTTGTCTAATCCCGCAAAAATTGAAGCGTATGAATTAGCAGATAAATTAAAAGACATCATGCGTCCGTTGTTTCAAAAACACATGGACGATATTATCTCTGGCGAATTTTCCAAAAATATGATGATTGACTGGGCTAATGATGATATCAATTTATTGACTTGGAGAGCTGCAACTGCAGAAACTAACTTCGAAAAAACAGCGCCAACAGCTGCACATATTTCAGAACAAGAGTATTTTGACAATGGTGTTTTGATGATTGCCATGGTGAAAGCGGGTGTCGAATTGGCTTTTGAAACCATGACTCAAACAGGAATTATTGAAGAATCAGCGTATTATGAGTCTTTACACGAATTGCCTCTGATTGCCAATACAGTAGCCCGAAAAAAACTGTATGAAATGAACCGAATCATTTCGGATACTGCAGAATATGGTTGTTATTTATTTGATCACGCCTGCAAACCATTGTTGATTAATTTTATGAAAACGGTAGATACTAATGTGATAGGGAAACCTTTTTCAACTTCAAATGGAGTTGACAATGCGGTTCTTATTGCAGTAAACAAAAGCATTCGTCAACATCCAATAGAAGAAGTTGGGGAGTGGTTGAGAGAATCCATGACTGCGATGAAAAAAATTGGATAAAAAAATTAGGAATTACCACACAAGAGGGTGTGTTGGGATTAGCGCTATACCATTGGTTTTATAATATTTTGAATTAGTTAAAATTTATTAAAGAAATAGTATGAATATAGTCGCTTTTACATTCACTTAACGTCGAGCGAGATTGAACGTTAAGTGAAGTAATCCCTAATGATTTATAAAAATGGTGCAGTGTAATAATGATTGATCTTAAATAAATCAACGCGAAAATTTTTTAACAATTGGTGTTTTATTACAACTGAATAGGTTGGTTATAGTTCAAATAAAATACTATTTGTCGTTGCTAAATTAATTGTTAGGGATTTTTTGTTGATACAAAAAGCGGAGGTATTTATATATTTCCGCTTTTTGTGTTTTACATATCCCCTCAAAAAAGTAAAAATTAATCATATTAGTAATTAAAAGCTATTTATATTGAATAATCCATTTTTTTTCCTGGGTATTTATAGTCTAAATAGTATTAGGAATAGACTTAGATTTAATACTTTTATAAAAAATTAAAACATGAGCTACTATAAAATTGAAAATTTAGAACAATATTTTAAACATTACAATAAATCAGTTCGTGAACCTCGAAAATTTTGGGGAAAAATAGCAGAGGAAAATTTTACATGGTACCAACAATGGGATAAAGTTGTTGATTTTAATATGGCTGAAGCCGACATAAAATGGTTTACTGAAGCCAAAGTGAATATTGTAAAAAATTGTATCGACAGACATCTTGCAAAAAGAGGCGAAAAAACGGCTATTATTTTTGAGCCGAATGATCCTTCAGAAGCAGCATTGCATATTACCTATAATGAATTGCATCAACGGGTCTGCAAAATGGCAAATGTGTTGCGTGAGCAAGGCATAAGTAAAGGAGATCGCGTTTGTATTTATTTGCCTATGATCCCAGAATTAGCCGTTTCAATATTAGCATGTGCCAGAATTGGCGCCATACATTCTGTTGTTTTTGCTGGTTTTTCAGCTTCTGCGGTATCAGCCAGAATTAATGATAGTGAATGTAAAATGGTTATTACTTCTGATGGTGGATTTCGTGGTAACAAAACAATCGACTTAAAAGTAATTGTTGATGAAGCGTTGGAAAAATGTCCTTGTGTTGAAAAAGTTTTAGTAGCCAAAAGAATTCATTCAAAGATCAATATGAAAGCAGGTCGTGACCAATGGTTGGAACCACTTTTGGATCAGGCTTCAGATAATAATGTAGCCGAAATCATGGATGCTGAGGATCCGTTGTTTATTTTGTACACCTCCGGTTCAACAGGAAAACCCAAAGGAATGGTTCACACCACTGCAGGGTATATGGTGTATACTGCCTACACTTTCAAGAACGTATTCAATTATGAAGAAAATGATGTTTTTTGGTGTACCGCTGACATTGGCTGGATTACCGGACATTCCTATATTCTTTACGGCCCGTTATTGAACGGAGCTACAACCGTAATTTTTGAAGGCGTTCCGTCTTATCCTGATTTCAGTCGCTTTTGGCAAACCATCGAAAAACACAAAGTTACCCAGTTTTACACGGCGCCAACTGCTATTCGTGCGCTTGCCAAAGAAAATATAGATTTTGTATTAAAATACCCATTGAAGTCCTTAAAAGTTATTGGGTCAGTTGGTGAACCTATAAACGAAGAAGCTTGGCATTGGTACAACAATCATGTTGGGGACAGAAGATGTCCTATTGTAGATACTTGGTGGCAAACTGAAACAGGAGGAATTATGATATCGCCTATTGCATTTGTTACCCCAACAAAACCTACTTATGCCACGTTGCCATTACCCGGAATTCAACCCGTACTAATGGATGAAAAACGAAATGAAATAGAAGGGAATCAGGTCGTTGGTAGTTTGTGCATCAAATTTCCATGGCCAGGAATTGCCAGAACAATCTGGGGTGATCATCAGCGCTACAAAGACACGTATTTCTCTGCCTTTCCAGGTAAATTTTTCACAGGAGACGGTGCTTTACGTGATGAGGTTGGGTATTATAGAATCACAGGAAGAGTAGATGATGTGGTAATTGTTTCCGGTCATAATCTGGGAACAGCACCTATTGAAGATGCTATAAATGAACATCCTGCTGTTGCGGAATCAGCCATTGTAGGTTTTCCTCACGACATCAAAGGGAATGCATTATATGGTTTTGTAATCCTTAAAGAAACCGGAGAAACCAGAAATAAAGAAAACTTAGCCAAAGAGATTAATCAGCATATTTCAGATCATATTGGGCCTATTGCTAAGTTAGATAAAATTCAGTTTGTTACCGGTTTACCAAAAACACGCTCCGGAAAAATCATGAGACGAATCCTTAGAAAAATTGCAGAAGGAGATTATTCTAATTTTGGAGATATTTCTACCTTATTAAATCCAGAGATTGTAGAAGAAATAAAAGAAGGAAAGTTGTAATGCCATTTATGTCAAAATAACAATTAGAACATCCAATTTATTAAATAGCGTCTTTTAATTCAAAACCCTTTCAAAGTTTAAACTTTGAAAGGGTTTTTTAGTTTAAAATGCAATATGACAAGATTGTATTTCATTCAAAGAAAATAAAATAGCTGTAAATACTAGTAGAAGATGTTAATGTAAACACAATGCGGAGCTGGTTTTTGACTGCTTAGAATAGGTAACCTATCTTTACCTTTAAAGCTAAATTTACTATGATTCAAATTGAAAAAAAATACAACATCGCACTCTGGTTAGACAAATGGTTTATTGAAGATTTTGGTTTAGATCCAATAGTGGCTTTGTATTTGAAACTTTTGACGCTTATTTTTGTATTGTTTATAATAAGTTTTTTGTCTTGGTATTTAACGAAAATAATTATAGTTCGTTTTGTGCACAAATTTTTTTTAAAAACAAAAGTAGTTTGGGATGATGTCCTGATAGAAAGAAGAGTTTTTGAAAAAATAGCCTATTTAGTCCCTGCTTTCATCATTATCATGGTTGCTCCATACATCTTTGGAGATTTTCCAAAAGCAATTGAGTATATAATTATTCTATCAAATATCTTTATAATTTTAGTAATAATACATTCTGTTATTACTGTATTATCAGTCTTTGATGAAATAGTGTCCAATACCTTAATTTTAAAAGACAAACCGATTAACAGTTACATTCAGGTACTTAAAATTGTAGTCTATTTTATTGGAGGAATACTGGTTTTATCCATCATGTTAGGCAAAAGTCCTTTCTATTTTCTAGGGGCAATGGGCGCCATGACGGCTATTTTACTTTTAATTTTCAAAGATACCATTCTGGGGTTTGTTGCCAGTATTCAAATGTCCGTGTATGATATGGTTCGGGTAGGGGACTGGATTTCGATGCCAAAATATGATGCGGACGGCGATGTGATGTCAATCAATTTAAATACTGTAAAAGTTCAAAATTGGGATAAAACGATCACTACAATACCCACTTATGCTTTTATCACAGACTCTTTCAAGAACTGGCGAGGTATGAGTGATTCTGGCGGGAGACGAATAAAAAGAGCTATTTATTTAAAAGTCAGTAGTTTTCAGTTTTGTGATGAAAAAATGCTCTCGCAATTCAAAAAATACAAACTAATTCAAAATTACATCACTCAAAAAGAAAATGAGGTACAAAAAACTAATTCGGAAATATTGGACAATGAGATCGTTTCAGTAAATATCAGGAGGCTGACTAATATAGGCGTTTTTAGAATCTATGCTGAAAAATACATTACGGCTCATCCCAGTATTAATAAAGACATGACTATAATGGTGCGTCAGCTAGAATCTACATCGAAAGGATTACCACTAGAAATTTATTGCTTTAGCGCAGAAAAAGAATGGTTAAAATACGAGACTATTATATCTGATATTTTTGATCATCTATTTACCATCACTTCTGAATTTGAACTCGAGGTTTTTGAGGAACCTACAGGAAATGATTTTCGGAATTTCAACCGGTAATTTAAGGGGTATCTTCAAAGACAATTGATGAAGCAATTGCATGTATTAACTAAAATTAAACAATAAGGCCAGTTTTTTTATCATTTGTTATACCCATACTAGCAAACAAATCCATAAATTTACTTTTGTATGAAAGATAAACAAGTAGTAATTATTGGTGGTGGGTTAGCTGGACTGACTTCGGCTATACATTTATCTAAATTAGGGCTTCAGGTGACGGTTATTGAAAAGAATAGTTATCCAAAACATAAAGTGTGTGGCGAATACATCTCTAATGAAGTGATGCCATATCTCAATTGGTTGGATTTAGATATAGCCCATTTAAAGCCGACACACATTACAAAACTTGAGTTTTCTACTGCAAGAGGAAAAACAATACAAAGTATTTTACCTCTTGGTGGTTTTGGCATCAGCCGTTTTGTTTTAGACGAATATTTGTATAAAAAGGCTATCGATAACGGGTGTACAATACTAAAAGATCAAGTAGAAAATGTTCATTTTGAGCAGGATAAATTTATAATAACCACGACAAATTTAATGGTTTTAGAGTCCCAAATGGTGATTGGTGCTTTTGGCAAACGTTCTATTATTGACCAAAAAATGAATCGAGAATTTATTCATAAAAAATCACCTTGGCTGGCCGTAAAAGCACATTATTCTGGGAAATTTCCCAATGATGTAGTGGGTTTGCATAATTTTAAAGGAGGCTATTGCGGTGTTTCTAAAGTTGAAAACGAAGTGATTAACATGTGTTATCTAGCCGATTATAAAACGTTTAAGCAGTTTAAAAACATTACTGAATATCAAAATACTATTGTTTCTCAAAACCCACACTTAAAAACCCTTTTTGAAACCAGTACATTATTGTTTGAAAAACCATTGACCATAAGCCAAATCTCTTTCAAAAAGAAACACGCCGTGGAAAACCATGTTTTAATGATTGGCGATACAGCCGGATTAATTCATCCTTTGTGCGGAAACGGAATGGCTATGGCAATTCATAGCGCCAAAATCGCATCAGAATTAGTAGTTCAATTTTATAACACCGAGATTAAATCCAGAGCCGAATTAGAAAAGCGATACCTGCAAGAATGGAATTTAAATTTTAAGGGAAGACTTAAAATGGGACGGTTTTTATCCAATATTTTACAAAAACAAAAACTTTCAGCAGTATTGATGCGCATATTAATTATATTTCCATTTTTATTGCTAAAAATTATAAAGAAAACACACGGAAAACCAATCACTCTTCACTCGTAAATGACACTAAATACCAAATATAGAACTGATAAACCGGAAATCATGGATGATTTTACCATGGAAGGTGAGATTTTACGTGATGCCTTAGATAAAATTGCCCGGATCAATCAGCTTTTAGGAGGAAACCAGTTAACTCTAAGAGGAGTACAAGAACTTGTTCAGGATTCCAAATCTAAAGAAATTGTTATTATAGACGTGGGTTGTGGTAATGGGGATATGTTGCGAACCCTGGCTGATTTTGGTCTTAAAAACAACCTAAATTTCCAGTTAATAGGCATCGATGCTAACAATTTTACAATTTCACATGCACGACAATTATCAGATAAATATGCTAATATCAGTTATCGCTGCGAAGATATTTTTAATGAATCATTTAATGATCTAAAGTATGATATTGTTTTGTGCACTTTGACGTTACATCACTTCAAAGACGATGAGATTATTCGATTATTGAAAGTTCTTTATAACAATACATCCATCGGAATTGTAATCAATGATTTACATCGTAGTGCCATTGCCTATCGATTATTTCAGGCATTATGTGTTGTATTTCAGTTGAATGCTATGTCACGAGAAGATGGATTAATATCAATTTTAAGAGGTTTTAAGAAAGAAGAATTGATAGCGTTCTCGAAAAAATTAAATTTTAAAAACTATAAAATTCATTGGAAATGGGCTTTTAGATACCAATGGATAATTTCAAAAATATGAGTGTAAAAATTAAAACCGTAACCAAACAGCTGCCTAAATATTCCAGAACAACAGCTGAAATAATTCCTTTTTTGGATGCTTGGCTAGTGGGACAAGACGAACGATTCATCAGAAAAGTAAAGAAAATTTTTGAAGGTGCAGCTGTTGACAAACGCTATTCCATAATGGATCCGATAGAGGTGTTTACCAAAACTTCATTTGAAGAAAGAAATGCTATTTATGTTCGTGAAGTCATTGATTTAGGTGAAAAAGTATTAGCAAAAGCTTTAAAAAAAGCAAATTGGAATCCGCAAGATTTAGATTATATCATCACGGTAAGCTGCACCGGAATTATGATTCCGTCTCTCGATGCGTATTTAATCAATACATTGAAGTTGCGTCAGGATATAGTAAGGCTTCCCGTGACCGAAATGGGTTGTGCCGCCGGGATTTCAGGAATTATTTATGCTAAAAATTTCTTGCAGGCCAATCCCGGAAAACGAGCTGCGGTAATTGCCGTAGAAAGTCCCACGGCTACGTTTCAACTCGATGATTTTTCGATGGCAAATATCGTAAGTGCTGCGATTTTTGGTGATGGTGCCGCTTGCGTTTTACTTTCCTCACATGAAGATGACGAAGGTCCTGAGATTGTAGCAGAGGAGATGTATCATTTTTATGATAACATCCACATGATGGGTTTTAAACTCACCAATTCTGGATTGCAGATGGTACTTGATATTGAAGTACCGGAAACGATTGTTTCTCATTTTCCAGATATTATTCATCCTTTTTTAGAAAAAAATAATTTAAAAATGGAGGATATTGACCATCTTATTTTTCATCCCGGTGGAAAGAAAATTGTGCAAACCGTTGAGGCTTTATTTTCTGGTTTGGGAAAAAATATTGATGATACCAAAGAGGTTTTGCGCTCCTATGGAAATATGTCCAGCGCCACAGTTTTGTATGTTTTAGAACAAATCATGGATAAGCAGCCTAAAAAAGGAGAAAAAGGATTAATGCTGAGTTTTGGACCCGGATTTTCGGCACAACGAATTTTATTGGAGTTTTAGCTCCCAAATGGGGAATAGAAAAACTATGAAAAAAGAAGAAATTATAGCCAAATTACCGTATTCCAAATCCTTTTTGTTTGTGGATGAAATTCTCCAAATCGATGAAAACGGAGTGGAAGGAACCTTTACTTTTGATGAAAATCTTGATTTTTACAAAGGTCATTTTAAGGAATTTCCAGTTACTCCAGGTGTAATTTTGATAGAAGTCATGGCGCAAATTGGATTGGTTTGTCTTGGCATTTTTTTGTTAGATAATTCATTTAGTTCTAGTACTTCAATTGCCTTAACATCAAGTGAAATAGAATTTTTAAAACCTGTTTTTCCAAATGAAAAAGTGATTGTAATTTCAGAAAAAATATATTTTAGATTTGGAAAATTAAAATGTAAGGTCATCATGAAAAACGAAAAAGGAGAAAATGTTTGCACAGGAACAATAGCGGGAATTATCCTCACCCCAACCCTCTCCAAAGAAGTGGGACTCAAAACCGAATTAAAATAAATTAAGCAACAGTATAATTTGATTCTTTTCAATATTTTGTCACTGTAGTACTCTATTTGGTAGTATTAAAATTATTATTTTTTTGCCATTGTTATTGAAATTGAATATTATTTAACATTAAAAAATGAACAAAAGAGTAGTTATAACGGGTCTTGGTGTAGTTGCACCAAATGGAGTAGGTCTTGATGCGTTCACTCATGCCATCAAAAACGGAATTTCCGGGATCAGGCACGACGCTGAGTTGGAGCGATTGCAATTTTCTTGTCAAATTGCAGGAAAACCCGAGGTTTCTGCGGAATTAGCAGGGCATTATTTTACGGAACTAGAACTTAGAAACTTCAATTCAACAGGGATTTTATATGGCGTAATTGCCGGAATTGATGCCTGGAAGGATGCCGGATTATCATTGGAAATTAACGAAGAACCGGATTGGGACAGCGGAACTATTTTTGGAACAGGAACTTCCGGAATTGATAAATTTCGCGAAAGCATTTATAAAATAGATGATTTACAAACGAGAAGACTGGGAAGTACAGCCGTAGCGCAAACAATGAATAGTGGTGTGAGTGCGTATCTGGGTGGAAAATTAGGACTTGGAAATCAAGTCTCTACTAATTCTTCGGCCTGCACGACTGGCACCGAAAGTATTTTAATGGCGTATGAACGCATCAAATCAGGGCAGGCAAAACGTATTTTAGCCGGAAGTACCAGTGATTCCGGCCCGTATATTTGGGGCGGATTTGATGCTATGAAGGTATGTACTTTTAAACATAATGAAACACCAAAACAGGGTTCTAGACCAATGAGCACAGCTGCTTCCGGATTTGTTCCCGGAAGCGGAGCAGGTGCTTTGGTCTTAGAAGATTTAGAAAGTGCGATTGCACGTGGCGCACGAATTTATGCGGAAGTTTTAGGTGGAAATATCAATTCAGGAGGGCAGCGCGGTTTAGGAACCATGACTGCACCAAATCCGGTTGCGGTGCAAAGATGCATTCAAAATGCTTTGACAAATGCCGGGATTTCAGCCAGTGAAATTGACGCAATCAACGGTCATCTGACAGCCACTTCCAAAGATAGTCTTGAAATTCAGAATTGGAGTGAGGCTTTAAATCGAAAAGGAATTGATTTTCCATACATCAATTCTTTAAAGTCGATGGTTGGACATTGTTTAAGTGGCGCCGGTAGTATTGAAAGCGTGGCTTCGGTACTGCAATTGCATCACGGATTTATTTTCCCGAATATCAATTGTGCCGATTTGAATCCAGAAATAACAGCACTAATTGATGAATCAAGAGTTCCACGACAACGACTTGATATAGAAATAAATACATTAGCAAAAGCCAGTTTTGGTTTTGGTGATGTGAATGGGTGTGTAATTTTTAAGAAATTTAAAAAATGAAAAAATGAACCGTAAATTCCCCAATTTGTGGTAATTTTTTTTGGCGTTAGAAAACGAAATGTACTTAAGTGCTGTAAAATCAATATTAATTATGAACAAACAAGAAACTATTCAGGAGCTAAAAGCCATTGTAAAACCATATATTCTGAATCAAGAAGCTTTTGACTCACTCACTGAAGATACGGATTTCATCAATGATTTAAAGATAAACTCCGCTAATTTAGTAGATGTTATTTTGGATATAGAGGAAAAATATAATATTTTGATTGATAACGAATCAATGGAACGCATGATAAATGTAAAAGCAGCTATGGCTATTATTGAAACCAAATTAGCTGAAAAAAGTAGTGAATCACCAGAAAAATGATAGGAAATGACCTTGTCGATTTGGCTTTAGCCAAAAAAGAAAGCAATTGGCAACGTAACCGCTTTTTAGATAAAATATTTACTAAAAACGAACAGCTGTTAATTTCTAATGCCGTAAATCCAGAAGTAATGGTTTGGAATTTATGGTCCAGAAAAGAGGCGGCTTATAAAATCTACAATAGGGAAACAGGAATTCGAGGTTTTTTTCCTTTGCAACTGGAATGTTTTTACGAAAACACAACATTAGGAACTGTTTGTATAAAAGGAAAAATATATTTTACCCAAACTAAAATAGATCAGGATTGCATTCATACCATTGCTGTTGCCGGGAAAGAGTATTTCAAAAAAATTGAAAACTTGAATTCCGCCGATGCTATCTTTAAAAAAAATGGAATTCCTTACCGTATTGATGCGCATTCAAAAATGGAGAAACCCGTTTCCATCAGCCATCACGGTCGTTTTTGGAAAGGAATAACCCTATGATTTTTTTGCAAAAAGCACTTTTTTTTTCATACAATAGGGCGAGATTTATAAACAATGGTTACATTTGAACCTGTTGCAATTTTAAAAACAACAAAAAGTATCTTTTATAACGTATAGCAATTTATATTTAATGCAAATCATTCATAAAATAGACGATTTTCTATTTACGCTTTTCCCGAAATTAGTCGGGGGGGGGGTAATTCATTATTAATCAGTGAATTAGAATCGTATTATACTTTTGGTTCTTTTGCCCCAAAAGTTTCCATTACTGAGGATTGGGTTACCATAACCATTGACACTTCGGCAATCCTGCTTCAAGAAAATGATTTCCGCAAAACGGTAGTCCTTTGTGAAAAAGGAAACTATCAAGAAGCAAAACCCATTTTACAAAATCTTATCGAGAACAATCCTACCAATTCGGAATTCCATCGAATTATGGGACAAATCCTGTCTGATCAAGGTCATCAGGATGCAGCGATAAATAGTCTGATTGATGCATTGCGCTGGGATTCTAAGAATCATTGGGCGTTGCTGATGATGGGAAATATTTTTGCTAAGTTCAAGAATGATATTCCTACGGCAATGTTGTACTATGATCAGGCTTTGGTGGTGAATCCAAAAGATGCTATTACAATGAATAACATTGGAGCAAACCTTATGCAACAAGGGAAGTTGGATGAATCCAAAAAATATTTTTTGGAAGCTATAAAAATAAATGATCACTATCCAAATACTCATTTTGCTCTTGGAATGTTAGCCGAAATTCAAAATGATTTAGAATCCGCTTTTGACAGTACTTTGAAAGCTATAAAATGCAATCCAAATAAAGATATACTGTACAAGAATTCAGTAAATCAGGCTTTTGATGTTGCCAATAAAATTATTTCTAACACTGATGGGAATTCGCTTTTTGCAGAATACAAGCATCAATTAGAATTTGATTGCGGAAAAGAAATTGATGTTCTAGTAGATTCTGAAATTCCAACGGCAGCCAAGATTGAGTTTGCTGAAAACTACAATCGGATTAAGCACATCGTTCGGTATAAACCCAATTATCCTGCCGTAGCACACTTGGTTCTGCACGAATTAGCGCATCTTGATTTTGTAATTCAAGCGAGAAAACGGGGATTAAATCAGCTTTTTACGGCTACTCCACAAAACAGAGCTGTTTTTTTGAAAACGGTACAACCTACTATTGCCAAGTTGCATGGAATGAATATTCCAGAGCAATCGATTACTCAATTCTGTACTGGTTTATTTGACGGGTTAAATTTGCAAGCCTACAATACTCCAATAGATTTATTCATTGAGGATTTTATATACAACGAATTTCCCCAATTGAGATCGTATCAATTTCTGTCGCTTTACGCTTTGATTCAAGAAGGCTTGAAAGCCGTAACTGATGTGACTGTTATTGAACTTTCGCCTGCAACACTACTTTCTAAATCTAAGATTTACAACTTGGTAAATGCCTTACAGTTTAAAGCATTATTTGGTTTAGATTTTATAAACGATTTTAATGCCACTCCAGCCGAATTGCGCAAAGCCGAAGATTTTTATGCTGAATTTCTCGAATACAAAGACAATCGTAAACCTGCCGAAGAATATGAATTGGTACAACATTGGGCCGAAGATTTACAGATTGACTCTTATTTTGAATTGGAAAATGAGGACGAATACCGCAAACGATCTGATGTAGATACTTTTATTGAAAAATTAGAAAAAGATCCTTTTGGTCTACACGACGATACTGCTTTCAAAGAGAAGGAAATGGAACAGTTTCTCAAAAACCAAGAACATATTGGGACTAATATGGCAGTCACGATGTTTATGGTTGATGCTTTGCAGTATTTTAAGGATGTACCGCTAGAGGAAGTCAAGAAAATAGCCTTTGAAATCGCAATGCAAGGGACACAAGGTTTTGACCCAAATCAAAAAAACTACATCGTAGGTAGCATTCCAAACAAACGGTTTTCGGGTTATCACATTTTAGCATATTATTATGTGAGTTGGATGTTAGCTGTTCCTGAAATGGTTTCTCAGTTGCAATTGCCTTTTGAAGAGGAATATAAAGTAGCATTGACACTTTTTAAATCGAAATAAAATGAATGATATTCCGAGCATTATTCAAGAATTAATAAAATTTAGAAATGAAAGAGATTGGGAACAATTTCATAATTCGAAAGATTTGGCTTTAGCTCTATCTATTGAAGCAGCGGAATTAAATGAATTGTTTCTGTGGAAAAAAGCAGAAGATGTAAATATTGATAAGCTAAAACAAGAATTGGCAGATGTTTTTGCATACGCTTTTTTGTTAGCCGAAAAATACAATTTAGATGTAAAAGAAATTGTACTTCAAAAGATTACGCAAAATGCAGCTAACTATCCAATAGATAAAGCAAAAGGGAACGCAACCAAATATGATGAATTATGATGCAATCATTTGAATTGTCTATTGAGGTTTCTGAACAATATGATTTTAATAAAGATTCATTGCCTAAAATAGCTCAAAATCCTTGGGTAAAAAATCAATGACCTTTGGTTTACTTTATACAAAATGAAACTAAACGAATTGCCTATGTAGGAGAATCAACAAATGCCTCTAGTAGAATCAAAAATCACCTAGCAAATCCAAAAAAAGCAGATGCATTTACAAAAATTTCAATAATTGGGAGTGATAAATTCAATAAATCAGCAACTCTTGATATTGAATCAAACTTGATTCAATACATCACTTCTGAAGGAACTTACGAACTTCAAAATGGAAATTACGGTTTAGTCAATCATAATTATTACCAACAAGATTTGTACAAAGATCTTTTTAAAGAAATTTGGAAAAAACTAATTGATAAAAAGATAGTTAGCAAGTCACTGGAAGATGTTGAGAATTCAGAACTTTTTAAATATTCCCCTTATAAATCTTTAAATGAAGATCAATATAGTTCTGTTCTTCAAATTCTTGATGGATTGTGTATCAAAAAATCCAATAGAATTTTTATAAAAGGGAGTGCTGGAACTGGAAAAACAATTTTGGCTACTTATTTAATTAAATTACTTAATTCAGATATTTCGGATGCTAATTTTGAAGATTTTAGTGATGAAGAGCTCAAGGAGATCAATTTCATTATTGCTTTTCAAAATAAATATCCAAAAGCAAAAATTGGATTGGTTATCGCCATGACTTCTTTAAGAGAATCATTACAAAATGTTTTCAAAAAAATTCCTGGTTTAAAAGCGTCTATGGTTTTAAATCCATCGGATACCTTTAAACTCAATGACAAATATGATTTATTAATAGTAGACGAAGCGCATCGGTTACGGCAATATAAAAATATAAGTTGGATGGGAGCCTTCCGGAAAAATAATCAAAAATTAGGATTAGATGACACCGGAACAGAGCTAGACTGGATAATTTCGAATAGTAAGAATCAAATTTTCTTTTATGATTCAGCGCAATCAGTAAAACCTTCCGATATAAATGAGGATCAATTTACCAGACTTTTGAATCAAGATGATACTTTGAAAATCGAGTTAACTTCTCAGATGAGAGTTAAAGGCGGAAATGATTATATTCGTTTTGTAGATCAATTACTTCATGTAAATCGCTTGGAGAAAACTATTTATTCACCAAATGAGTATGAGTTAATTGTTTTTGATTCTTTAAAAGATCTTTATAGCGAACTTGCAAAGAAGGAAGAAATAAATGGTTTGTGTCGTTTAGTTGCTGGATATTCTTGGCCTTGGTTATCCGAAAAAGATAAAACTGTAATGGATATTGAAATTGATGGTTTACAATTTCAATGGAATCAAACCCCTAAGGACTGGGTTAATTCACCAAATGCTTTTAAAGAAGTTGGCTGTATTCATACGACACAAGGATATGATTTAAATTATACAGGAGTTATTTTTGGAAAAGAAATAATTTTCAATGAATTTACACAGGAAATTGAAATTAATCCGAAGTTGTATTTTGATAAAAATGGAAAAAAAGGGATCTCAAATAAAGATGATCTTAAGGCTTACGTAATAAATATATACAAAACTATAATGTATCGAGGAATCAGAGGTACTTATGTTTATGCTTGTGATACTTCTTTAAGAAACTATTTAAAAAAGCATATTGATGTTTATAAAAAAGATTTTCCGTTCAGAATCGTACCTTTTGAGGAGGTAAAACCGTTTGTGAATTCAGTTCCATTAGTAAATATTTCAGCTGCAGCAGGTTCATTTAGCGATTTACAAGTTCATTCTGATTTTGAATGGGTCGAGTTACCCTTTAATACTTCAGTAAAAGAAGGCTATTTTGTATGTAAAGTAGTGGGCGAATCGATGAATAAAATAATTCCTAATGGCTCCTACTGTTTGTTTAAAAAAGATAGTGGTGGCAGTAGAGAAGGAAAAATTGTTTTAGTTGAAAGCACTGGCATACAAGACGCAGATTTTGGTTCAGGATATACAGTAAAAGAATATCATAGTCAAAAGAATATCGGTACTGAAAATTGGAGGCATGAATCCATATCGTTGAAACCATTATCTTTTGAATCAGAATATGAAAATATAGTATTAGATTCAGACAATTTAGTTGATTTTAGAGTTAAGGGAATTTTTATTTCGGTATTGTCTTAAATTTTTAAATAGTAAAGTTTAATTCCTCCAAAATGCGCTAAAAGGACAAAATTGAAATGCTATAAATGGAGCTACATATGTGATTCCCCCTTCGTCGGAATGACAATACTTTATAGAAATAGAGGCAAACCTATTAATAATAAGGTGTTTAAAATCAATTGTATGCAATATAGCAACCAAAATTTAAATCACTTAATCCCCAGTCTTGATTTTAATTTCAAAAACAACAAAGCGGTTTTATAAGCATCCTCAGCAGCTGAATTCCGTTCACTTACCGGAATATTATAAGCCGCACAAAGTTCCTCCAGAGAAAATTGTTTGTCATTGATATCAAGTAGTTTTCTGTGCATGACATCAATATCCAGTGCCTCATTTTTTAATCTGCCGCAGTCTAGTCTTTCCAAGGCCGCATTGATCATTTCCACATCAAAATCAATGTGATGTCCAACTAAAATGGAGTTCCCAATAAATTCAATGAATAATTTTATGGCATCTGCTTCTCCTAATTTTTTCATTTTACTTTCTACCAAAAACGTATTAGAAAGTCCATTATCATGAAAAAATTTATACTGTAATAAAACAGCTTCAAAGTTATCACCTATGACAATACTATTATCAATTACTGAAAAAGAGCCTATTGATAAAATAACATCTTTATCTGGATTCAAACCAGAAGTTTCTGTTGATACCACCACAAAGCGGGATGACTTTTTCTCAAATTTAGAAAGATAGGTTTTCCAAAAATCAGGATATTCTTTATTAATCTTTTTTATCCAGTCTAACATAATTATGAAAATTGAGTAAGTTGAAATTTACTTTTTATTAATTCTTCCAGTTCTCTCATAGGGAGTAAAGCATTTTTCAGTTTTTCTCGGTCAATTTTTGATAATTCCTCCAAATTTATAAATTGGCCTGAATCATCATTTTTTAACCCTTCTAAGGTTCGGAATTTTGATAAAGTCAAAAAGGCTTCGGCACAATTGAGATAAATTTCAGCATGTTTGGGATCCGTAATTGATAATTGTTTGAATCGTTGAAACGTATTGTTAATTCCTCGGATGTCGAAACTCAAAGTAAACAAACGGGCGCCATCAATCAATGGCATTAAAGCCTTAGTTTTAATATCAAATTTATCTTTATTTCTACCTTCTTCTTCGACATTGAATTTTTTGAAAAAACTAAGTGGAGCGTTTTTTCTTAAGGCATCATTTCCTAAGAAATCAAAAAATAACGTATTGTTTTTGGCATTTTTAAAGACTACATTACTTATCGCATCTTCAATTTTTTGCTCTCCAAAAATAATTTCATAATCAAAGAAAATACTGCTCAAATCAGTGCTGTTCTCACCAGGAGTATTCATCCAGCTGTCATATTGTTTGATCCAGTCCGTCAATGATTTACACCAAAGCATAGTACTTCCCATGTGACCATTTGGACAGAATTCATAGCCGATTTTTTCTAGAGTGGCTGTGGTTTTTTTTCCAAGTTTAAGAAAATAGTCTTTTACGTCACGATATTTATCAGCAGCCACATCTTCAAAAATCAAAATGCTGTCTTGATCCGTTAATAAAAGCTGTTCTTTTCGTCCTTGACTGCCAATACTTAACCATGCAAAACGGGCAGGAGGGGAACCTAAATCCAAAATGGATAATTCCACCGAGCGTTTAATGACTGCCAAATTAATTTCGCTGGCAATATTAAAAACGTGTGATAGCGGAATATTTTTAGAAATTGAAGTCTGAATCAGATCTGTTAATCGTTCCCGTATTTGTTTTAGTTCTTTTGGTGATTGACACCGTTTGATTTCTTTTATTAAAACTCCGGGATTATTTGCTTGAGCCACAATCAAATCGTGCTCAGAAATGATTCCTTTCACACTGGATTTATCTGTTCCATCCTGAGTTACACACAAATGAGTCACATTGTGTTTTAGCATCAGCAACTGTGCTTCTGCCAGAGAAACGTTTTCAACCACCGTGATAACAGGGGAGGACATAATTTTATCTACTGTAACGGTTACTGGATATCTGCCGGTAGCAATTTTTGATCGCATATCCGCATCAGTAATAATGCCCAAAGGGATAGTATTATCACATACGAGGATATTGTTTTTTAACGATTCGGTCATTATTTGAGCCACGTCTTTTACAATTGCTGTACTGGTCGTTTTTAAGGGAGCTGTATTATAGGCTAGCGATTGAAAATATTGCATTTCAGATTGCTGATCCGAATAGAATACATTATCAGAAATTAATTTTCCAATTAAATTTTCTTTATCTTTTGGATTTCGGGTGTTTACGGCAAAACTTTCTAATAAAAAGTTTAAAACTTCAGAATTATTAGCTACAAAAGGCCTGAAAGTAGCAATGGGAATAGCATAAACAATGCTTTCTTCTCTTGCTTTGGCCGTCATCATATAATTATTTTTGGCAAAAAAGGGACGCAGGCCAAAAATATCGCCTTCGGTACATTTATTTAATAGCGTTTCCTCAGCATCTGCTATGACCGATAAATTGATAACACCGGAAGCCACCACATAAAAACTGTCATGCAAAAGATCATTTATTTGAAATAATGTTTTGTGTTTTTCTAAATTTACAACGCGAATATTTGCTGCTATTTCAGATAATTCTTCAAAAGTTAAGTAGTTAAACGGTGGGTATGCTTTTAAAAAGTCAGCAATGTGCTCAGCAATTGAATTCATAATTTATGGAATAAATAAGTATCGATTGTAAAAATAACAAATTTAAAAATTATAACACCGCCATTATTGCGGCAAAACAATTAAATTATAAAATCCTTAATCTTTTCATAAAATAAGTATGGATTTTAAGGAATTAAAAGCTACTTGTTTTACTTTTATACGATAACTAAAACATTTTAAATCATGAAATTATTTAGAAAAATGCATTTTTCGTTTATTGCCTTATTAATTGTAAATTGTATAGCTGCTCAAGGAAAACCTACCAGCAGCAAAGAAGTAGCCACAGGGAAAATTAATGGTGCTACAATTACCCTCAATTATGGGAGTCCATCAGTCAACGGAAGAGAAATTTGGGGAAAATTAGTTCCGTTTAATAAAGTTTGGCGTGCCGGAGCAAATGACGCAACAACATTTGAAACAGATAAAGAGTTGACAATTGAAGGTACTAAATTGCCAGCCGGTAAATACTCTTTTTTTGTTATACCAAATGAAAAAGAATGCGTGCTTATTTTTAATAAAGAAGCCAAACAGTGGGGAGCATATAAGTATAAAGAAAAAGAAGACCAACTACGTATTACCGTTAAGCAAGAAGTTGCTGCTTCAGCTGCTGAAAAATTAGTTTATACGATCCGTGCTAATACTGTTGTTTTGAGCTGGGGCAATTGGAATATACCTTTTTCTGTAAAATAAAATATGACTAAGTAATAACCATGGTATAATGTCGTATTTTAAAATCAGGATAAAATTATGTAACAATATGATTTAAAGCTGTTTTACTTAAAGTTAATTCTTTTGACTTTACGACTTTTAAACTTTCGACTTACTTAAGTGTAACTAATCCCAATTAATTATTCCAGTCATGAAGTACCTGAGTTACCCTGGATTTCTATTTAATTACAAAAAAAATGATGTAATTCGTGGCATACTTTTTTAGAAATAATTTTTTAATAAATTTAGTACGATTTGCGGATTGTCACGAAATAAGTAATACCTATGGTATAATGTCGTATTTTAAAATCAGGATAAAATTATGTAATAATATGATTTAAAGCTGTTTTACTTAAAGTTAATTCTTTTGACTTTACGACTTTTAAACTTTCGACTTACTTAGAATTACTTTTAAATAGGAGGCTGTCTCAAAAAGACAGCCTCTTTTTTTTATAAAAAATTTTCTAAAATGTTTAAATTAAGTTTTTCTTAATGTAATTGAAACTGGTTACAGCAGATTCTATTGGATTTGGTTTGTAGTTAGATTCGTGTTCCAAAAAGAAACGTTTCAGTCCGGCACGTTCCGCTTGAGCAAAAATCCCCTTGAAATCTATTGTTCCTGTGCCAATTTCTGCATTCCAATCCGGATTTACTTTATCCATATCTTTTACGTGCCACATTTTGAAACGTCCCGGATATTTTTTGAATAATTCTAATGGATCATGTCCAGCACGAATGACCCAGTATAAATCCATTTCAAAATCAACCAAGTTTTTATCCGTTTCGTTTAATAAAATTTCATATCCATTCGTTGAACCGAATTTTGTAAATTCGAAATCGTGATTGTGATACGCTAATTTTAAACCTCCAGCTTTACAAAGCTCACCCACTTTATTAATTTGTAAGGCTAATTTTTTATAGGCATCACCAGTAGTTCCGCGCAATTCTGAAACGATGTAAGGTACTGTTACATATTCACTTCCTAAATAGTTGGCTGTTTCAACATAGGATTGTACAAGATCAGTTGAACCATCTTTGATCATCGAATTAAAATCAAAATGATTACTCGTAGCTTTTAGACCATTGTCATCTAATATTGATTTAAAATCGCGGACCGAAGTTCCAAAAAAGCCGTTGTCTACTGAATAACCAAAAGTTTCTACTTCAGTAAATCCAGCTTTTCCAACTTGTGCTAAAACACCTTTAACATCTTTGGGTAACGTATCGCGCAGTGTCCATAATTGAATCCCAATGGCTCTTTTTTTAGAGTCAAAAGCAAATGAAGGAGCAATGGCTAATGCGCCTAATGCTAAACCAGCATTAATTAAAAATTCTCTTCTTTTTATCATGGGTTATTTTTTAGAGTAGTTAAATATCACAAATTGCTATGGCCTGTTTCAATGAAGCCAGTTTGTCCGGGTTTTTAGGTACAAATTCTTGACCCACAAATCCCTTAAAACCAGTTTTTGCAATTGCTTTCATAATTGCAGTGTAATTTAGTTCCTGAGTATCATCAATTTCATTTCGTCCCGGAACGCCGGCGGTATGATAATGTGTAATGTAGTGATGGTTGTCTCTTATGTTTCTAATCACATCTCCTTCATCAATTTGCATGTGATAAATATCGTAAAGCAATTTGAAATTCTCAGAGTTCAAACGTTTCGCTAATTCCACTCCCCAAGATGTTCGGTCACATTGGTAATCTTTATGATCAATTTTGCTGTTTAGTAATTCCATTACTAAAATCACATTATGCTTTTCAGCCAATGGAATTAGTTTTTGCAAACCAACAATACAATTGTTCCAACCTTCTTCATCTGTTTTGCCTCTTCGGCTTCCGCTAAAACAAATCAGATTTTTATAACCGGCTTTTGCCACCAGTGGAATCATTTCCATATAATTTTTCAAGAGTGTCTCATGAAATTTAATATCATTAAAACCATCCAATAAATTAATTTCTGCACCGTTGCACATTGTAGAAACAAGATCATATTTCTTCAATGTTGGCCAATCTTTAGGACCTACTAAATCAATCCCAGTAATCCCCATCTTTTTGGATTCAATGCAAAGCGTATCTAAATCTATATCATTAAAACACCACCGAGAAACGGAGTGATTTATATTTCCTTTCAATTTACCCAATGGTGTTGCTGTTTCCTTTTTTGGCATAGCCAAAGCAGAAAATCCAGCAGGAATTCCCATCGCAACTGTTCCGGCTACTATTCCTTTTATGGCAGATCTTCTATTTAAATTAGCACTCATTTTTAATTTTTATACAGCAGAAGTGGATTCTTCTCCTTTGTTTTTTTCATTAAATAAAAGTGCAAAAAGTAAGAATACAGCAAACGCAATTCCAGCAGGAATAATCCACACCATTTGCCAGTTTACAGCCCCATCTGCCATTTTATAATTGTCCGTTATCCATCCTGCAACTGCAAAACCAATTAACATACCAACTCCGTAAGTGGCTAAAGTTATTAAACCCTGAGCAGCACTTTTGTATTTTTCTCCCGCTTTTGAATTGGTGTAAATTTGGCCCGAAACGAAAAAGAAATCATAACAGATACCGTGCAGCGCAATACCTATAATAAGCATAAAGCTTAAATCATTTCCATTGCCATAAGCGAATAAAACATAACGAATTGCCCATGCTAACATCCCGATTAAGATCGTTTTTTTGAAACCAAAACGGGTAAAAAATACAGGGATCAATAATAAGAATAATGCTTCGGATATTTGACCTATTGCCATTTTTCCAGTAGGATTTTCAACGCCTGATTCTGTCAAAAATGGATGTGCATTTTGGTAATAAAAGGCAAGAGGTATACAAATCAGGATTGACGATATAAAAAAGATGGCGAAGTTTTTATCTTTCAGCAATTTTAAAGCATCAAGACCTATGATATCTCCAATTTTTATTTTTTCTTCACTTACTTTTGGTGGTGTTTTTGGTAAAGAAAAACTGAATATACCTAAAATTAAAGCGGCTATTCCTGCTAAAAGGAAGGTGTTTTTAAGAAATCCTTGAGAAATTGCTTCCGCAGTATCCCAATGAAATATGAAGCTAATAGATAATCCTGCTAAAATCCAACCTATAGTTCCCCAAACTCTGATATTTGCAAATTCTTTCTCCGGATCTTTCATTTGATTAAAAGAAACTGAATTGACTAATGCTAATGTGGGCATGTATAAAATCATGTAACTCAGAACGTAGGTGTAGAACATACCAACTTCTTCTGACTGATACATTTGGTACATTAAAAATGCCCCAACAAGATGAAGTATTCCTAAAATTTTCTCCGCATTAAAATAACGATCCGCTATTAAACCTATAATAAAAGGAGCAATAATTGCGCCCCATGATTGTGTTGAAAAAATTGCAGCAGTTTCTGATCCTGATGCTTTTAGATTATTACCCAGAAATGTGCCCAGGGTTACAAACCATGCGCCCCAGATAAAAAATTCCAGGAACATCATTATGGATAATTTAATTCGGATGGTACTATTCATTAGTCAGTGGTTTTTTATTTTTTGGTTTTGGTTGTTTTTTTATTTTTTAGAGATCAATTACATACCCGCTTCACATCCGGTTGTAATTTTCATAGTATTCCATTCTTTGATCATAATGTTTCTGAACCATACATTATCTCCATGATCTTGTAGTGCAATTTTACCTTTTTTGAATGCAGCAAAACCTGGCCAAGTAGCAAATTTACTTCCGGCTACCAATGTTTTAAAATTAGCATCCCAAAGCGTAGTTTCAACTACTTTTACGCCATTCAATAACATTGTCAGTTTTCCAAATTTACATACAATGTCAACAGAATTCCATTCTCCTACTGGTTTTACTGGTTCTGAGGTGCTTTTTATTAAATCATATAAATCCCCTGAACGGTGTTTTTCAATTTTTCCGTCAGAATGACCGTCATTGTCCAATACTTGCATTTCCAGACCCGTTTCATAAGTATTTTTGAATTTTGTCAAATCCTCGTTTACATAAAAAATAATACCGCTATTGGCATTTGCCGCGACTTTCCATTCTAGTTTTAGATGAAAATTCTCGTATTCTGCATTAGTTACCAAATCGCCTCCTTGACCGTTTTGGGCAGCTGTAGGATCAAAATGCAACACACCTTCTTCCGCTTTCCAACCGGAACCAGCTGTTGTTTTTCCGTAACTGTGCCATCCCGTTGTGGATTGTCCGTCAAATATGGATTTAAATCCTTTTGGTATGGGCGCTTGCTGTGCATTTGCGGTTTGAATCAGTATCATAACAAGTAATGAAGTACAAATATTTTTAATCATTTTTGAATTTTTGAATTAATAATTAATCTTGCTTATAAAGTTAAAGCTTTCCAACCTTGACGATAATCCCGTTTCACAAATTGGTTCACTTCATCAAAATTTGTAATTCTCATGGCATCATTATCCCATAATAATTTTGCGGAACGTCCTGGGTACACTTCTTCTCCAAGCTCTTCTCGCATCACATCGTATCCTCTGATCGCAAGATTTGCCATCAATAAAGCTTCAGTTAAAGGACCGGCAATTTCAAAAGGAGAACTTAATTCTTTTTTCCCATAACCAGCAATAGCAGCTTCAATCCACTGCTTGTAATGTCCTCCGGAACCATCGATCACCCTTGCATATTTTTGAGCAACTTGGAGATTTTCATTTTTGCTTAGAGGAAGCAAACGCGGATTTAAACCGTAGGTATCACACATCATTTTTCCTTTTGTTCCTGTAAATAAGGTACCATTTCCACCGTCTCCAAAAATTTCATTCGAACCTAATTCGGAAGGTCTTTCCGGCTGAATTCCACCATCCATCCAGTGTACTGCAACGTCACCGTTTGTTTTCTCCGTTTTTGGAAAAGTTAAGGTAACATGACTTGAGGGAGGACAACTCTCAGGAAAATATCCTCTTTGAAACTCATCTACATATACAGAACCTACACTACATTGAACATCTTTAGCATATTTTAAATTTAACACACTAAAAGGTGCTTCTAACAAGTGACAGCCCATATCGCCTAATGCACCTGTTCCATAATCCCACCAACCGCGCCAGTTAAAGGGCACTAATTTATTTACATACTCTTTGTAAGGAGCTGTTCCCAACCATAAATCCCAATCTAATTCTTTTGGAATATCCGCTTTATTAGCAGACCAAGGAATTCCTTGAGGCCAAACCGGACGGTCTGTCCAAGCATGAATCGTGTGAACATCGCCTATTAAACCTGCTTCATACCATTCTTTCATTATTCTGGTACCATCATTGGAGGCACCTTGATTTCCCATTTGGGTTACCACTTTATATTTTGTAGCAGCTTGTGTCAAAATACGAGCTTCGTAAATATCATGTGCCATAGGTTTTTGAACATACACATGTTTTCCTAATTGCATAGCAGCAAGTGCTTGAATAGCATGATTATGATCTGGAGTTGAAACTGAAACGGCATCGAAATTTTTATGTTCTTTGTCTAACATTTCACGCCAATCGGTATAAAATTTAGCTTTAGGAAATGCATTTACACTTGCAGCGGCTCTTCTGGTATCTACATCACATAAAAACGATATATCCGCTTTTCCACTTCTGGCAAACATACTGACATCAAATTTACCTTGTCCACCAACACCAATACTGGCTATTGATAAACGATCACTTGGCGCAACAAATCCTCTTCCTAGAACGTGACGGGGAACAATCATAAAAGCTGCTGCAGCTATAGCGGTTGTTTTTATAAAATCACGACGGTTATTTGTAATTTTATCTTCTTCTTTTTGTTTCATTATTTTAATCCAGTTTAGTTTATAGCAAAAAATTGTGTAACATCATGATTTTATTTTCGACATTCTAGAATTATATTGACTCTTTAAAAGCGCCTTTTGATTTACTTTTTTAAGGATAAAATATACTTTGCCATAGAATTTGCCTCATTCTTTTTCAGTGAAGCATGCGCAGACATGGGAATTGAACCCCAAACCCCAGAGCCACCTTTTATTATTTTACCGGATAAATAGGCAACATTTTTATCATTTAAAGCATATTTTTTAGCAATGTCTAAGTAGGAGGGACCAATTAGTTTTTTGTCTAATTTATGACATCCGATGCAATCGGATTTAGCTATTAATTTTTCTCCTTCAGAGGTTTGAACAACAAGGTTTGATTGCGCAGTAGTTTCAATATATTTTTCTTCTGAATTATCATTGGAAAATGAGGTTAAACTAATTAGTGCAACCCCAAAAAAGAAATATTTTAATTTCATTTTATTGTATTTAAGTTTTTATAATCCTAAGTTTTTTTTGTTAAAAGCCAGATTTGTTTCTACTGCCGCAAAATCATCAAATGCTTTATCAGTAACTTTTATAATATGATTTTTTATAAATTCAGCACCTTCACGCGCTCCATCTTCCTGATTTTTAATGCAGCATTCCCATTCCATTACTGCCCATCCTTTGAAATCATATTGGGCTAGTTTGCTGAATATCGTTTTAAAATCAATCTGACCATCGCCTAGAGAACGATACCGTCCGGCACGATTTGCCCAGCTTTGGTAGCCTCCAAAAGTCCCTTGCTTTCCTGTAGGATTAAACTCGGCATCCTTTACGTGAAATGCTTTAATCCGTTCATGATAAAAATCGATATATTGGATGTAATCTAATTGTTGTAAAACAAAATGCGATGGATCGTACAACAAGCAAGCTCTGGAGTGATTATTCACCGCTTTCAAAAACATTTCATAGGTTTCCCCATCAAATAAATCTTCTCCGGGATGAATTTCGTAACAAAGGTCAACACCATTTTGATCAAACTCATTTAAAATGGGCAACCAGCGTTTAGCCAATTCGGCAAAACCATCTTCCACTAAACCCGGAGGTCGTTGTGGCCAAGGATGAAAATACTGCCAAAGTAGAGAACCACTAAAAGTGGCATGTGCATTTAACCCTAAATTTTGAGATGCTTTAGCCGCATATTTCAATTGTTGCACAGCCCATTCTTGCCTTGCTTTAGGATTTCCATGTACATTTACTGGTGCAAATGCATCAAAAAAGTCATCATAAGCAGGATGAACAGCCACTAACTGCCCTTGTAAATGGGTTGATAATTCAGTGATTTCTAGTCCGTAAGAAGCAATTGTTCCTTTTAGTTCATCCGCATAGGTTTTACTTTCTGCCGCTTTTTGTAAATCAATAAAACGGGTATCTAATGTTGGCATTTGAATCCCTTTAAAGCCTAAATCAGCAGCCCATTTACAAATCCCATCTAAGGAATTAAAAGGAGCTTTATCATCAATAAACTGTGCTAAAAAGACCGCAGGCCCTTGAATTGTTGTCATAATATTTGGTATATAAGAGGTCTACGAATTCCTAATAAATTACAAAACGTAGGAAGTCCATTTTTTATCCGATTGTGATGATGCGACTACGTTATCTATAAATGCCATTCCTCTCACTCCATCTTCAACAGAAGGAAAGTCTAACATTTCAGCAGTAGGTGCTGTGCCCTCTAATTTACAACCAAGCGTTAAAGCAAAGTTGCGGTAAATATTAGCAAATGCCTCTAAATATCCTTCTGGATGTCCGCCTGGAGTTCTACAATTATGTGTTGCAAATGAAGATAAATGTGCATAGTTAGATCCAGCTCTTAAAACCTGAGTTGGTTCATTTAACCACCTAACCGTTAAAGTGTTTGGATCATGTTGAAACCATTCGATTCCACCTTTTTCGCCATAAACTCTGATTTTTAAAGCGTTTTCTTCTCCAGCTGCTACTTGTGATGCTATTAAAACGCCTTTAGCACCATTGTCAAATTTCAATAGTACAGCTCCATCATCGTCCATTATGCGGCCTTCAACTAATGTGTTTAATTCTGCACAAACATCGGTAATTTTAGCTCCGGTGATATATTCGGCTAAATGAGAGGCGTGCGTACCAATATCTCCCATTACAGAACTTTTTCCGGATTTTTTAGGATCTGTTCGCCATGCAGCTTGTGCGTTTCCCTCTCTTTCGGATAGTGTACTTAACCATCCTTGGGGATATTCTACTAAAACTTTTCTAATTTTACCCAATTTTCCTTCGCTGACCATAGCTTTCGCTTGTTTGACCATTGGATACCCGGAGTACGTATGTGTTAAACAAAGTAGTAATCCTGTCTCTTCTACTTTTTGTTTCAATAGTTTTGCTTCTTCCAATGAAAAAGTCATTGGTTTTTCAATTACTACATTAAAACCATGCTCCAAAGCCATCATTGCAGGTGCAAAATGGGCAAAATTTGGAGTAACAATAGTAACAAAATCGATTCTTTCGTCAGCAGGTAAAGCCGCTTCCGCTTTAATCATTTCGTCATACGTTAAATATGTTCTTGATTCCGGAAGAAACAAGGCTTTACCAGATGCAATTGCAGTTTCTGGTTTTATACTTAATGCACCACACTTTAATTCAATTAGTCCATCCATATTGGCGGCTAAGCGGTGAATTGCACCTATAAAAGCATCTTGACCACCACCGACCATTCCCATTCTTAATTTTCTCATAATGATGAACCTAAATATTTCCTTTTTTTAATTCTTTTACTGCATAATCGCAGGCACGAGCCGTCAAAGCCATAAATGTTAATGATGGATTTTGACACGCAATAGAAGGCATACAAGAACCATCGGTAACAAATACATTACTAACTTCGTGCAATTGATTCCATTTATTTAAAACGGAATCCTTGGGGTCATTACCCATTCTGGCAGTACCCATTTCGTGTATAGCCATTCCAGGATAACAATCGTTATCATAGGTTTGCACATTTTTGATTCCAGATGCTTCCAGCATTTCTGCGGCATCATTCATCATATCTTCCCGCATTTTTGCTTCATTTTCTTTGTATTCACAATCAATAGCTAAAACTGGTTGTCCCCATTTGTCTTTTTTGCTATGATCGATGTACACTTTGTTTTCGTAATACGGCAGCATTTCTCCAAAACCACCTAATCCCATACTCCAGGAATCAGCAGGTAATGACATAGTCGATTTAAAGTTTTCACCAAAAGCCAATTCGGCAACTTCTTTATGCCAAGATCCTCTGCTGGCACCTCCTTGGTACCCAAAACCTCTTAAATAATCTCGTTTATCACCACCTACATTCTGATATCTTGGAATATAAATACCATTAGCTCTTCTTCCGTACGTGTATTTATCTTCAAAACCTTCAGCTGTTCCTTCTGCACCACAACGGAAATGATGATCCATAAGATTATGGCCTAATTGTCCGCTGGCATTACCCATTCCATTCGGATGCGCTTCTGAGGTTGAATTTAATAACAGGAATGTTGATCCTAAAGTGGATGCGTTTACAAAAACAATTTTAGCATAAAACTCCATCGTTTCATTTGTTTCTGCATCAATAACCATAACCCCTTTTGCCTTTTTGGTATCTTTATCATAAATAATATGATTCACAATTGAGTAGGGTCTCACGGTCAATCTATTGGTTGCCATTGCAGCAGGTAGTGTAGAGGATTGGGTGCTAAAATAGGCGCCAAATGGACAACCTCGACTGCATAAATTTCTGTACTGACAGCTGCCACGCCCTTTGTGGGGTACAGTTAAGTTAGCAGTACGACCAATTGTAAGAATACGGGTTTTATTATAATGTTTTTCTAATCTTTCTTTAACTGATTTTTCAACACAATTTAAATCCATTGGAGGCAAAAATTTACCATCCGGTAATAGGGGCCAATTTTCAGCTTGCCCACTTATTCCTGCGAATTTCTCTACATAATCATACCACTTGGTAAGGTCTTTATATCGAATAGGCCAGTCATTTCCATGACCATCTTTGGCATTATCTTCAAAATTATGGTCACTAAAACGGTAACTTTGACGGCCCCACATTAAAGATTTTCCACCCACATGAAATCCTCTGTACCAATCAAAACGTTTGTCTTCTGTATAGGGACATTCCAAGTCATTCACCCACCATTTTTCGGTAGCTTCATTGTATGGATAATCTCTTGTTTGAACAGGATGGGTTCTTTTTTGTTCTTCGGTAAGCTTGCCTGCGCGTTCAAATTCCCATGGTGCTTTCATGGCCGATTCATAATCTTTGATGTGCTCAATATTCATTCCGCGTTCTAACATCAAAACTTTTAATCCTTTTTCGGTAAGTTCTTTTGCAGCCCAACCACCACTAATTCCAGATCCTACAACAATAGCATCATACGTATTTTCCTCTTTCAAATTGGTATTTATATTCACGGGTAGTATTTTTTATTTAATAAAATAGTTTCTAACAGTAGGTTCTAATAAGACTAGTTGGTTGCCCAAGCTTTTTGTCCGGGTTTGTAGTCTGCACTACCATCGTAGCGTCCTGGAACAGGAAGGTATTCTCGTGCTTGTGTACAACCTATTTCTGAAGAATAATAGCCAAGAAGAGTCAAATCTCTAGCAATCAAAAAGAACGAAGGTGCTTTATCAGTTGCAATTGCCTCATCTCGTAATGAAGTCATTAATTGCTGACGCTCTTCAACTGACATTGATAAGAAATTCTTATTGAAATCTTTAGCGCATTTTGCTTGCATTTCCTGCATCCCGGAAGCAAAAATTTCTTGCATTTTTGCAGGATAACATTCTCTAATAATCATTGGAATAAAAGCACCCAGTCCTGCAGCTTTTGCTCCTGCCGAAGAGGCTGTAGTAGGTATAATGATATCGGCAAATTCAGCCAAAATTTCTTCATCTGCAGCAGAAAAAGATACGCTGTTTTTTTCTTTTTCGGGCAAAGTAAAACTTTCAAATAAAACGCCCATTGTTGTTGCTGAGATTGCGCTTCCCATCAAAAATGCAACGCTTTTAAGTGCTTCTCTTCTATTCATTTGCTAATTATTAAAATTATTGATTCTTCTTAATTTATTATAACATTACAATAATAAAGAAAAAAAAAACAGGTTAATTTTTTTTATGTTAAAATATTGAATAATTCCATATTTTTCAAATTATTAAGGGAATCACTTTCAAAAATTCATTAAACAGCAGTTGGAATCAATTAAATCAAGAAAAAAAAAATGTTTGAAGAAGCAAAAAAGAATAAAAAACGATTTTTAAATTATTTTTAATGTAAAATTAACAAGTTTTTAATTATAAAATATAGCTGTATTTTCTTTTCACAGCATTTCAATGTGTTAAAATGACGGTATTACTTAAATAACCATTTAAATAATCTAAAATATATTTCCTGTTTTGTAGTAAAAAAGAAGTTTTTATATTTTAAAAATAGGAAGCAATTTATATCTGCAACCCGCTAAAAAATGGAATTTTTGAAAGTTACAAAATGGAAGTATTATCTACCTTTCAAATAAGCCTAAAGTGCCACCAACCCAATCTTTATCTTTATTGAATTTCACGCCAATCATCTCGCCACGGCTTAAGCGGACTAAGTTGCAGAGTAGAGTAGGTGCGGCATCACCTTTTTTCCAAACACACAAGATTCGGACTTCAGCTTTTACTTTCCCTTCAGGAGCGTGTACAATAGGAAGATAATTTACTTTTTTTTGAAGAATATATAATTCTTTATCTACAACGGCTTCAATATCTTTTTTTGTGACATGAAAAATAACGCCCGTTCCTGAAAAAGAAAAAAGCGGTTTCAAAACATAGTTTTCTAAATCCTGAGGAATTACTGCCAAGTCACTCAATAGTGTCGTTTCAATACAATATTTTCCTTTTAAGAAAGGTAAAATAAATTTACTGATTCTGAAAAACCAGTTAGGATGTCCCGCCCATTCCACATCCAAATCATCTGAAAAACTAAAATTAAGTCTTAAATCTGTTCTCAAATCCAATTCATCAAAAATAACCCGATTGTAAATTCTTTTTACCAATATTTCATTGCCTGTTGCATTTTTGTAAAACAGTTGTTTTCCTTTTTTTATGAGTTCAGTAACACAAACTATAGGGATGCCAATGTCTCTTTTGCAGTAATAAAAATCAATCTTGGTATTTTGTTTTTCGGGTTCTATTTCAAGAAGAATAACATTTTCTTTTGGATGATGGTTGCAAATCGCTTCTTCTAAAATAGTAAGATATTCCTGTGGTTCAATAGTATTAATAAATGGAGTTAATTCGTTAAGAAATGGATAATGATTTTTAAATTTTTCGTACAAATGCATTTGATAATTGTACAAAGAGGGGAATCCCTGTACTTCAATTAGTTTTGGAATAAGTACTCCGTCTTCTTCACAAATTCCAAAATCAATTGCTAAAAAGGTAGTATGTTCATCCTCATTAGGAACAGTGTTATTTAGCTCTAATGATTTATTTGTAAGTGATTTAAAGTCGTTTTTCTGAATGAAAGCTATAACATCATTACAGCCTTCAATCAATTGTGCTTTAAGCTCCTTCGAAATAAAAAAGGGGGTTTCGCCTAACCGGAAAGTAGGCAGGTAATTAAAATCGGAAGCAATATCATCTTTGAATTCCTGATATTTTTTTTCTGTAAATTGAGTATTAAATAACTCCCGATATTTTGAAATCATTTTGAAATCGTATTAATTAGAAAGTGTCTTCTTTGTTTTCAGCAAGTCATTAATTGCTATTCGAAGGAAATTAGGAATCAAAGTTTCATTAGTTCTGTATATTTTATCATCATCTAATAAATCCTCCAGCATGTTTCTGAACTTCTTTTTTCCTTTCATATTCTTAATCTTTTCCTTTGCTTCTTTATTTCTTAAATGAGAAACAAAACTAATGGGATCCGCTTCCGGGTGAAATTGAGTACCCACAAAATAATCGGTAAAACGCACGGCCATAATTGCGCGTTCGTATTGTACATGATCCCTAATTTTCTCTAATGAAATAATTTTGGCTCCTTTTTTCGCAAAAATACTTAACTTGGGTTGAACCACTTGATAGTCTCTGGAATCTATCGCATAAAAAGGGTCTCCTAATCCCTCGAACAAGGGATCCACAAGTCCTTCTTTGGTTTTATGAATGGTCATCACCCCAAAAGAAGTGTCATTTCGTTTGGTAACCGTAGCCAATCCAAAATGCAAACACGCCATTTGAAAAGAATGACAAATGAACAAAACATGTTTTTTAATACTATTTTCAGTATTCCATTTATTCAAGGAATCGATAAATTCATAGTATTTTACATCCCAGTTTCCATCACCACTTAAGGGATTTCCGGGTCCTCCAGTTGAAATATAAATGTCAAATTTATTCTTGTCCGGCAATTCACATTTTACCCGAACATCAAATATTTCAAAACTAACAACGGGACTAAACCTATTGACAACATCAATAATACATCGCATTCCCTGGTTGGGTTCACCATTGTACATGTCCAGAAGGGCTATTTTTATAATTTTATTAGACATACTTTTTTTTAAAAAACAATGAACAAAGGTACTTTATATTTTATAATCCTTTCGTAAATTCTCCTGTTATGAAGTCAACCACACAGGAAAGATCGCCCGTTTCTTGAAAAATAGCCAGTTGCTTATCAGCACCGGTACCGTTTTTTAAAATTTCATGGACATAATTTATATCAGCACGACTTCCTAATTCATCCACCACATCATCAATGAAATCAAGCAGTTCCAGAATAAGCATTTTTGTTTCTACTTCTTTTTGCAAACCAAAATCGATCATACTATTCTCAATTCCGTAACGTGCCGCCCGAAATTTATTTTCTTTTATCAAAGCCAGTCGATACACATTAAAGCTAGTATTGTTCATGTTCAATTTGTAGAGTTTAGCTACAATTGCCTGAATAATAGCAACAATGCAAATGGTTTCATCCACTGTCAATGACATATCACAAATCCTGAATTCAATCGTATTGTAAAAAGGATGCAACCGTAAATCCCACCAGATTTTCTTTGGATTATCGATGCAATTAGTCTTTATTAATGTATCCAAATAATTCTCATACGAACTCACCGAATCAAAATATTCCGGCAAACCTGTCCTTGGAAACTTGTCAAAAACTTTCGTTCTAAAGGACTTATAACCTGTTTTTCTTCCCTCCCAAAAAGGAGAGTTCGTTGAAAGCGCAAAAATATGCGGCAAAAAATATGTGGCCTGATTCATTAATTGCAAGCCAATCTCCCGATTTTCAATTCCTACATGACAATGCATTCCAAAAATTAAATTTGAACGCGCTGCATCTTGCAATTCATTGACAATATCGTGATAGCGAGGATCATCAGTTATCGGTTGATCCTGCCATTTCGAGAAAGGATGCGTCCCGGCACCACCCACAATAAGATCTTGTTTGTCCGCTAATTCAACGATTTTAGAACGTAAAAACCGAATCTCATTTTTGGCATCATTCACATTATTGCAAATATTGGTACCCACTTCGACCACAGATTGATGCATTTCAGCCTTTACCTGCTCATTCAAAATGATCTTCGCACCATCTACAATTTTGGATAAATGCGACCGTAAATCTCTGGTTACAGGATCTATAATTTGATATTCTTCTTCTACACCGAGGGTGAAAACAGGTAATTTCTTTAACATAATTATTGTTTTAGTGTTCAGTCGCAGTCAAAGTTTACAGTCTGTTTACTGAATACTGTGACTGAAAACTATTTTACTGCATCTTTCATAAATGTTCCCCAAGTCAAATTCATCTTTCCGGATTTCTGTTTTTTTGCAGCAGCAATTGCCATTTTTGCAGCTTCCTCTACAACCCACTCAAAGTTTTCTGCACCTACCGAAGTTAATTCAGCATCTGGTGCTGGATTTCCAAAATCTATCGCATAGGGAATACCATCACGGACTGCAAATTCAACCGTATTAAAATCATAACCCAATCCTTTGCAAAGACGTAAAGTATAATCCTTAATAGTAGCTAATAATTTTTTATCCACAGGCGGCCCATCAAGTACATAACGCAAATGATGCGGATTTCTGGGTTCGTATTGCATAATCCTAACGGCTTTGCAACCCAAACAATAGACTCTGAAATACTCTGTAAAAACAATTTCTTCCTGTAGCATCATCACCAGTTGCCCCGTTTCCTTATGTTTCTCCCAAAATTCTTCGACATTTTCTAATCGATACACATTTTTCCAGCCACCTCCGGCATAGGGTTTCATATAAGCTGGAAAACCAATATAATGAAAAATTTCTTCCCAATCCATTGGGTATTTTAGGTTTCGGAATGATTTTCCAGTCGTATCCGTAGGATGTTCCGCCGATGGGAGAAGTACCGTATTAGGTAACGGAACTCCCAAAGTATCGGCCAATGAATTATTAAAAAATTTATCATCAGCACTCCACCAAAAAGGATTGTTGATCACATTCGTCCCTGTTAAAGCAGCATTTTTCAAATATGCACGATAGAAAGGGACATCTTGCGAAATGCGATCAATAATTACGGCATATTCTCCGTCTTGATTTTGAACTACTTTATCAATAACCACAGCTTCAGCTATGATTTCTTTTTCGTTTTTTGAATTGACACGATCTATGAAGGCTTGTGGAAATGTATCTTCCATTCCAAATAAAATTCCAATTTTTTTCATCTTGATATGTTTATAATTTTAAAAAAATTTTATTCTGGATAAATAATGTGGAAACATTTCGGTCCATACCGGCCAGTCGTGTTTTCGTTCCTGACGAATATCCAACCAATGATGAATGTTTCTATCGCTCAACACTTTACTTAGTTTTAAATTTGCATCAAAACAAATATCCCAATTAGACGTCCCAAGCACAATATCCATTTTCCATAATTCCGGATCATTAAGTCCATGTAAATAATCTTCCGGGCTGTTGTAAAACACATCATCGTCATGAAAACCATCCATAAAACTCTTGATATTAAAAGCGCCACTCATAGAAAACAAATGACTTACATAACCAGGATGTCTAAAAGCAAAATTTGCCGCATGATACCCGCCAAAACTGCAACCGGCAAGAGCCACTCTGCCTGAGGAGGTATTGTTCTTTATTTTTTCAACGATTTCGTGACAAATCATTTTATCGTACCTGACGTGGTTTTCTATACGATTTATAGGATATATATTTTTATTGTAAAAACTGTCTTTATCAATGCTATCAGGACAAAATATTTGGATCAAACCTTGTTCCAGATACCATTTTGCAGAATCAATCAATCCCATATCTTTATTTTCATGGTAACTCCCCATAGAAGTAGGAAATACAATTACAGGATATCCGGCATGTCCAAAAACCAACATTTCTATCGCTCTATTTAAATTAGGGGAATGCCATTTGAAATACTCTTCCTTCATGAAATTAGTTTTAACAATTATAATGAAAAAAATAACACAAAAATCAGATAAAATTATACTTAACCCATATTTATTATAAAAAAGATTAGGATTAATAAATTGGATCTAAATGGTAAAATTTGGATGAATAAAGAGCCGTTTTTTAAATTATAAACAACAAGGCAACGTGTTTTAAAAGCTCTATATTTTTAATTATAAGGTTTTTAGACCTAAAATAAGCCTTAGGATCTTTCCTATAATTACTATTTGATTAGAGAACCCTAAATTTCTAAAATAAGGAAGAAATAGCGCTAGTTGCTTTTATTAATTTCATACAGTGATACATGACTTTTTAATCGTTCTACAAGCATGCTCATCATTCTTTTATTGATATTGGAGGAGTTTTGTACATAAGCAGCATATTCATCGGCTGTAAATAAACCAATGATCATTCCTTTCAGAGAATTTCTAAACTTGATGTCTTTCTGGATTGCATTTTCCATGACGGATACTTTTTTATCAAGTGTATAACTGTAGAAATCAATTTTATTTTTGTTGACATAATTGAGGAAGGATGCTGCAAATAAGTCATTTTGCAACTTTAGAATGGGGCGTAACACCTCATTTTGAAATGATTCTTCTGTTGTGGATTGTGTGGTTACGGAACCTATTGTTTGTCCTCGGAATTCTTTTAAAAAAGTATCGCGTTCGTTCATGATTTTTTCTTTAAAAATAGAGAAAATAGCCGTAAGAAAAGTTTAATTTTACATTTATAAAGAAAAAATATGAAATTTCACACTAGAAAATGGGTAAAACCCGAAGATCTAAATCCTAACGGAACTTTATTTGGCGGTAAATTATTAGCTTGGATTGATGAAGAATTGGCTTTGTATACCATAATTCAATTAGAAAATACCAGAATCGTAACCAAATACATGTCGGAAATCAATTTTCGAAGTTCGGCCAGACAAGGTGATATTGTCGAAATTGGAATTGATGTTTTAAAATTTGGCACAACCTCACTCACGCTGAAATGCGAGGCACGAAATATGATGACACGCGAGACAATCATTACAATTGATCACACCACAATGGTTAACTTAGATGCGGATGGAAAACCTAAGGCACATGGAAAAACAGCAATTGAATATGTGAAAAACAGATTATTAATTTGATACGAAGTGCATTTATACTTTTTAAGTAAAAAAATTAAACCTGAGATTCACTTTCTGCAGTTGTTTCAAAAATTTCTAAATCAAAATATTTTATGGAAGCAATGATGTGATCAAATATATCCGACATGATGTATTCATAGTTTTCAAATCGCTTGTCATGTGAAAACGCATAAACCTCAAGCGGTACACCATGGGAAGTTGATTGTAACTGACGGCAAAGCATCAACATGTCTTTGTTTAATCCTGGATAATTGAACAGGTATTCCGTGATGTATTTTCGAAATAAACCTAAGTTTGTCAAATTTCGCCCATTAATAGCAATGGATTTGTCAATTTTATGTTTAGAATTATAGTCGTCTATTTCTAATTTTCGACTGTCAATATAATCCGATATTAGATGAATTTTTTTTAAATCATTTAATTCTGCTTCCTCTAAAAACCGAATGCTGCTTGTTTTTATCAGAATGTGTCTTTTGATGCGTCGGCCATCTGAATTCAGCATTCCGCGCCAGTTTTGAAACGAATCTGAACTCAAACTATAGGTTGGAATTGTGGTTGTGGTATTATCGAAATTTCGAACTTTTACCGTTGCCAGATTGATCTCGATGACATCTCCATCGGCACCAAATTTATCCATCGTAATCCAGTCGCCAATTCGAACCATATCGTTTATGGATACTTGAACACTAGATACAAAACCTAAAATGGTATCTCGGAATATTAATATGATTACCGCTGAAACGGCTCCTAAAATAGTTAAAAGCTCTTTTTTATCAATCTCAAATAATTTTGAAATGATTAATGTAATTCCAATTACCCACAACATAATCATGATTACCTGAATGAAACTGTCAATAGGTTTGTCGCTGTATCTTGGTTTTAGTTTTAAATAATCACGTAACGCATTGAAAATAGTTCGTATAATCCATAAAATCAGAATGATGATGTAGATTCCAACCAATTTCCCAAAAAAGCCTTCCCAATATTCAAATCGATCTAAAATTATTGGAACAGATTTGTAAATAAACAATAGTGGAATTAAATGTGCAATGTATTTAGCCGTTTTGTTAGTTACCAGCAAATCATCAAATTTGGTTTTGGTTTTTTGGGCAATAACGGCCATAATAGTAACTAAAACAAGTCTAAAAATTACGTAGATGACATACGCCAATACACACAAAACAATAATGTTCAGCACCAAGCTAAAATAAGAAGCCAGACTGTTCCCTAAGCCCCATTTCCTGAGTACTAGATATAGAAAAGTGAATATTTTTTCTATTAATTTATACATTTCGCAAGTATTTCTTTTCTATGTAAAAAGTCCCAAAAGGAGGAATTGACGCAATACAAATGATAAAATACTTTTTAAAATTCCACTTTTCACTAAACTTTAAAATTGTTGCCAAGATAATGTAAGCAGTAAATAATACGCCGTGAGCCATTCCAATGTGTTTGACATAAATAGGATCATTAAAAATGTATTTCATTGGCATAGCAAAGAAAAATAACAATAAGGCGGATATACCTTCTACTATTGCTGTAACCTTAAAAATCTTAAGCATTTATTTTTTTTTAAGTGATAATTGACAAAATTAAGGATTATCATTGATTTACCACGCATTGATTCCTAAAGTAAATTACTTTTGTAATCTTAAACTTTGATAATGAGCAAACGCGATTTAAAAAAATATGTAGCCGAATTGAATAAAGAACAACTCGAAGAGCAAATACTCGAATTGTACGAGAAATTCAGTTCTGTAAAAGTCTATTATGATTTTGTTTTTAATCCAAAAGAAGAAACGCTTTTGAAGGAATGCAAACTCAAAATTTCCAATGAATATTATCCTCTGAAAAAATCCGGAAGGCGTAGCAAACCTAAAACGAGGCGTTCCGTTGCCCAAAAATACATTAAGCACTTTACGCTTTTGGGAGTAGATCCTTTTGTAATTGCGGATGTAATGCTTTACAATATTGAAATAGCACAAACATTCTCATCAGAACAGGATATAAAGCAAGAATTATTTTTCAAAAGCATGTACAATTCCTTTCAGCAAGCCGTTGTTTTCTTGATTGCAAATGGAATACTTACTGATTTTAAACCCAGAATTAGTGCCATACACACTGAAACTATTTTGCAAAAATGGTACAATGAACCAGAATTTAATGCCATTTTAGAACGATTAGAATATTAAATCCTCACATAATTCAAATTTATTTAATCATTCCGTTTATTTTTAATAAAAATTGATACTTAAACTGTTTTTTAGGCGTATTTTTGCAAAAACCCAACAATAAGCAATGTCCCAAAACACTTTAGAAATAGAAATAGAAGACAAAAAAGAACTTTATGCGTACCAAAAAGGCGATATAGATGCCATCTTTGAGCGCATTGATAATGCACCGCCACAACACCATTTGTTATACCAATTGCCCACCGGTGGTGGAAAAACAGTGGTTTTTTCTGAAATTGTGCGCCGTTATTTATCGCAACATGATAAAAAAGTAGTTGTTTTGACCCACAGAATTGAGTTGTGCAAGCAAACCTCAAAAATGTTGAAAGGTTTTGATGTGAAAAACAAAATTATCAACAGTAAAGTAAAAGAACTTCCGGATCAAAACGATTATTCCTGTTTTGTAGCCATGGTGGAAACTTTAAAAAACCGAATCAACGATGAAAAACTGCATTTAGATAATGTAGGATTGGTAATCATTGATGAGGCACATTACAATTCCTTTCGTAAATTATTGAGCTCTTTCAAAAATGCTTTTATTTTAGGGGTAACCGCAACACCTTTAAGCTCAAATATCAAATTGCCAATGCATGAAAGCTACGATGAATTAATCGTAGGAGACACCATTAGTTCCTTGATTACAAATGGCTTTCTGGCCAAAGCAGTTACCTATAGCTATGATGTGGGTCTGACCTCCCTGAAAGTAGGGATCAATGGCGATTATACCGTAAAATCATCTGATGATTTGTACACCAATATGGCCATGCAGGAAAAGTTATTGCATGCCTACACGGAGAAATCATTAGGCAAGAAAACCTTGATTTTCAATAACGGAATCAACACCTCCTTATATGTATACGAAACGTTTAGAGAAGCCGGTTATGCCATTCGCCATTTAGACAACACCAGTAATAACGAGGAAAGAAAAGATATTTTACATTGGTTCAAGCATACACCTGATGCCATATTGACATCAGTGGGAATTCTTACTACCGGTTTTGATGAGCCTACCGTAGAGACCATAATCCTGAACAGAGCAACAAAATCGTTGACCTTATATTACCAAATGATCGGTCGTGGTTCCAGAAAATTACCTAACAAAGACATTTTCAATGTGATCGATTTAGGGAATAACGCCGCCCGATTTGGCCTGTGGAGTGAGCCGGTAAACTGGCAGCATATCTTTAAATCTCCGGAGTTTTACCTGGAAAACTTACGAGACGATACAGAAATAGAATTGTATTTTAAATACAGCATGCCACCGGAATTACGCGCTAAATTTACTAAAACAGAAGTAGTAACCTTTGATGTGGATGAAGAACACAAACTCATTATCAAACAAAATTTACGTTCCAAAGTAGTGCTAGAAAAATCCCTAGAGCAACATGCCGCCATGTGTGTGGATAATTCTGAAACCTTACAAGAAGCAAAAGCGCTGGGAAAAGAACTGGATGATGACATTGATTGTCGCATCAAGCGCTATTCAAAATGTTTGAGCCAGTGCAGTAAAAATTACCGCGAATGGCTAGTAGATGATTACAAATTGAAACTGGTATTATTGACCGGGAAAAAATACCGGGAAAAAATCATGAACGAACCGGATGAAGAGTAATATTTATTTTTCAAGGAGCTAATCCCGCTATTCGTTTCAATCTTTTATTTTTAAAGAAAAAATAAAAGGATTTTCACTGCTATCGGGGCTAAAATTACCGTTACAAAACAACTATTTTTTATAAAATATAAAATTCAAAAAAAATGCCAAAACAATTCTCTGATTTAGGAATTTCAGCACCAATAGTAAAAGCGATTACCGAATTGAAAATTGTTGTACCAACAGAAATTCAGCTAAAAACGATTCCGTTACTTTTGTCAAATACAACGGATATAGTTGGACTTGCTAAAACCGGTACCGGAAAAACAGCTGCTTTTGGATTGCCAATTTTACAATTAATAGATGTAAAATCACCTTTGATTCAAGCAGTAATTCTTGCGCCAACTCGGGAATTAGGCCAACAAATATTTAAAAATTTAGAGTCTTTTGCCACCTTTTTGCCTGAAGTTTCCATTGCAGCAACATGCGGAGGAATTCCAATCAAACCGCAAATAGAACGCCTTGCAACACCTACACATATTGTAGTGGCAACGCCCGGAAGATTAATTGATTTAATTCAGCGCAAAGCCATAAACTTAAAAGAAACCAGATTCCTCGTGCTCGATGAAGCCGATGAAATGGTGACTATATTAAAAGAAGGCTTAGATGAAATTATTGCTGAATTGCCAGCAGCGCATAAGACTTTTTTATTCTCGGCCACCATGCCCGGAAGCATAAAACAATTGATTCAAAACTATTTGAATAAAAACGTGGTACATGTCAGTGCCAATATGGAAACAGTAGGTAATCAAGGAATTGATCATCAATACATTGTGGTAAATCCTATTGAAAAACTGGACGTTTTGATGCATTTTCTGAATTCTAAAGAGGGTGAACGCGGTATCATTTTTTGTAAAACAAAAGCAGCAGTCAATAAATTAGCTAAAAACTTGGCTATCAATAGGTTTTCTTCTGGTGCATTACACGGAAGTTTATCGCAGGGAATTAGAGACCGAATCATGGAGCAATTCCGCGAAGGACATATCAATATATTAGTCGCAACAGATTTAGCAGCAAGAGGAATTGATGTAAAAGAAATTTCTTATGTAGTCAATTATCATTTGCCTGATGTGTATGAAGCATACGTACATCGTAGCGGTAGAACTGCAAGAGCAGGAGCAAAGGGACTTTCATTGACGGTATTGCAGCCGGAAGAAGTAGTTGAAATTGCTGAATTCGAAAAAGAATTGGGAATACAATTCAAAGAATTCAAAAAACCAACTCTTGCCAGTATTGAAGAAAATAATACGTTGTTATGGGCGAAGCAAATCTTCAAGACAAAACCCAATCATGACATCGCTACAGAATTAAAAGATAAAATAAAAACAGTTTTTCATCATTTGACGAAAGACGAACTAATAGAAAAGGTCCTGGCCAATCACTTGCTTCAAGCAAAAAATGAAGTCCTTTCAAAAACGGAGAAACCAATAAAAAAACAAAAAAGAATGAATTAATTCATTCTTTTTCATAAACTGTTAATGAGCTATTACAATTTCATCACCTGAAGTTGTAATGGTTTTTTTTATGTTTCGTTTTCCGATAATTAAAATAATCAATGCCAGTATTGTTGATGTTGTCATAATCAAAACCATTGGTAACATAGAGCTTTTTACAAAAACACCAACCGCAAAAGAGGCCAAAGCACCTAATCCCAATTGAATCGCACCCATCAAGGCAGACGCGCTTCCTGCATTTCTTGAAAAAGGAGCAAGAGTCAGTCCTGCTGTATTAGGATTAGAGATTCCTAAACACGCCAAGAATAAAAACAGCATGGCAATTGTTTCATACAAACCTAAAAGATCATTGATTGCTAATGTCAGAAATAAAACACTGATTACCGACTGTGTAATTAAGGCCCCAAAAATCATTTGTTCACTGGTAAATTTCCGTAATAAAAAAGAATTAAGCTGACTGGCGCTTATAAAACTCAAAGACATAAAGGCAAAAATCCAGCCATACGTTGTACCATCTACTTTGAAAATATCCATAAATAAAATAGGAGAGGCTGCTACATACGTGAATAAACCAGAAAAAGCGATTGCTCCTGTAAACGCATAGGTGTAAAATTGAGGCACTTTAACAATGCGTATAAAATTAGAAATAATTGGTTTTGGCTTTAATGAAATAGAAGTGTCCGGTTTGAAAGTATTAGGCAAAACAATTTGAGCCGCTACAAGAATTACAATTCCCATGCACATCAGTATAAAAAATACAGTATGCCAACCGTAATAAGTAGTAACATAACCGCCTACAGTGGGTGCCAGCATTGGTGAAAGCCCTACAACCAACATCAATAAAGAAAAGACTTTAGGTATCTCTTTTACAGGAAATAAATCCCGAACCATTGACACTGAGGCTACCGTAGCAGCACAGCTCCCAACAGCCTGAATGAATCTCAGCCCTATAAAAGTATCAATATCAGTGACAAATGCGCAGCCCAAAGAGGCTAATATGTAAACCAATAATCCAATAAAGAGCGGTTTTTTTCGGCCAAAACGATCTAATAACGGACCATAAAGTAATTGTCCAGCAGAAATTCCAATAAAATAACTGGATAATGTCATGGACACATTGGCAACAGAAGTATTCAAATCTTTAGCAATTCCGGCAAAACCAGGTAAATACATATCAATTGAAAATGGGCCAAGTGCGGTAAGAGAACCTAAAATGAGGATTAATTTAATGTATTTTTTTTTGTTCATTTCGGTATTATTCATTGAAGTCGCAATTTTTAATTTTTTGCAAAGGTAAATAATTAAGATGCGAATCAAACCACTTTCCACACTAATGTGATTTATGATAATGGACAAAGAGCTGCTAAATAAAATAAATTTAGCACCGTCATTGACCAGTAATGTGATAAAAGCAGAGTCAATACAATTTCTATAATTATACTTTAAAAACCAGCAATACTCCTGATAGAAATAATAGTCCTAAAATGATTCTTTTTATAAGCGCTTCATTAAGTTTTAAATAGACTTTTTTGCCCAGAAATAAAGCAAGAATAAGAAAAGGCACAACATAGAGGGAATTGTAAATTTGGTTCATAGTAATCACGCCACCTAAAACCAAAACGGGCATTCGCATCAGCGTAACCAAGCCTAAAGTACCAAACATGGTAGCCCTAAATGTCTTTATATCGTTAGTTTCATTCTGAACAATTATTACATATAAAGGACCTCCGGTAGAAAATAAACCAGAGAAGAAACCTCCTAGAAAACCCAAAAAGTGTTTCGTTTTTTTTAAAATCACTACTTTTTTTTTGACACGAAGGCTATTTAATACAAATAGGATAATAAAAACACCCAACGCCTGCTTTAAGATCAGCGGTTTTCCATAAACTAGAACCACTATTCCGGTAAGCACTCCAAAAAAGGAAGAAAAAGCAATTTTTTTTAATAAGCTTTTGTCTATATATTCCCACTCTTTATACACATAAATAGGAGAGGAGACCAAATAAAAAATAGAAAGATACGAAACTGCTTCAGATAAAGGCATAACTAACAACAAGAAAGGTAAAGCTATTAAAGCACCGCCGAAACCGATCATAGTTTGAATAAAAAATCCTGTAAAAATTCCAATTGTAAGCAGTAATAAAGTGTTATCCATGGTTCAAAAGTACTATTAGTACTATAAATATCTAAATTTAATCCATCAATAAACAAGTGATTTTCCGTTAAAAAGTTGTAATTTTAAGCGTTTAAAACTTTTTTAATGGTTGATACTCTAGATTTAAAAATAATAAAGCAATTAGAAATAAACTCAAGAGCTTCCTATGTAGAAATTGGGAAACAAATTGGACTTTCACCTTCTTCCGTAAGAGAACGCATTCAAAAACTGGAGGATGCTGCTATTATACAAGGATATAAACTTCAGCTGAACAACCAAAAACTGGGATTTGGATTAGAGGTTTTTATTCTGTTCAAGTTATTTAGTGGAAAACTACAGTTGTTTTGTGATCAGCTGAAAGATTTTCCAGAGATAAATGAGGTTTTTAGAATTACTGGACCCCAAAACATTATTATGAACGTCGTTCTAGTTGATCAAATGCACCTACAACAATTTATTGATCGGCTTTTAGTTTATGGAGAGCCTACAACTCACTTGATTTTATCTGATTTAAAAAAATAATATAGGATCGTCTGTTTCTTAAATCAAAAATTATTCCGTTACTATTAATAGTTTAGTTTAAATTTACGTTAGCCACCAAAACCAAGGTAAAGCGTCGTAACACAAAGAAATACTTTAAAACCATTAAAATGGCCTATATTTAGATTAAAACAGCATAAATTATAACAAAATAATGTGATTTTAAGCTTTTGAGACGTATTTGTCTGAAATCGGAAATGGTGTCAGCCAATCGTAAAATTATTTATAGCAAAAGACTGTAAAAATGATATCCTTCATGTTAAATAATTTAAGGAAGGATTGTAATCGTTTAATGTAACTAAACAGTGTGAGTTTTTTGGTCTAAATGTACTGTGTCTTTTTTGCGCTATAATTTATATTATGTAAAATAGCTTTTTTAATTATAATATAAACATAGTGTGCTTTAGAGATAAAAAAACATCACCCAATCAAAGCCCTCTTTACCCTCTTTCTTTATTTTTATCTTTTTACAAAACAAAACGATATGTATAAAATCTTGGGCCAACTCAACAAAATCATTTTACAGAGTTTCACCAAACAGGGATTGGATTTGGCTAAAGCCAAGAAATTGCAAATCGCGATTATTGCTTTAAGTATTACGTAATCACACGAACCTTAAATTAGTATGTAATTGCTACAAAAATTTCATTTCCTTTGATTTTTGTCCTTCCATTCAAGAAAGCTAATTCCATCAGGAAATTGCATTGCACGATTTCACCACCTAATTGTTCCACCAATTCACAAACTGCTCTTGCGGTTCCTCCGGTTGCCAATACATCATCGTGAATCAGAATTCTGTCTCCTTTTTTAATTGCATCAATATGGATTTCTAAAGTATCGGTTCCATATTCTAAATCATACGTTGCTGAAATAGTTTCGTAAGGCAACTTGTTTGGCTTTCGAACCGGAATAAAACCAACATTTAATTCCTGTGCAATCAAAATTCCAAAGAAAAATCCACGACTTTCCACTCCTATTACCTTGTCAATTTTTTTATCTTTCAAGGATTCAACCAGTATTTCAAGACATTTATTCCTTGCTTCGGGATTAATTAGTAACGGAGTGATGTCTTTAAACAAAATTCCTTCTTTAGGAAATCCCTGAATATCACGTATATACTTTTTTAATGGCATATTTTTTTGTTTTTTTACAATTTTAGACTTGCAAATTACACATTTATACTTATATTTGCACCCGCTAAGACGCCTTAATTAAGACATCAATAGCAAAAAAAGGCCTTGTGGCGCAACTGAATAGCGCACTTGATTACGGCTCAAGAGGTTACTGGTTTGAATCCAGTCAAGGTCACTTCAAAAATCCTTAAACATACTGATAATCAGTGGTTTAAGGATTTTTTACTTATAAATTTGTAGGGTTTTTGTATTATGGTTTTTGAAGTTGGTGCCTATAGATTTGTAACTTCTTGGGAAACACAAAAATTTATGGTAAATCGGCAACTATTTTGCCAAAAATTTAAATCTTATAAAATATCTAAACTTCCTTTGCCTTCTCTAACTACAACTGGCTCATCACCCGATAAATCAATAATGGTGGATCCTATATTGTCTCCATAACCTCCATCAATAACTAAATCAACCAGGTTTTGCCATTTCTCAAAAATTAGTTCCGGATCCGTGGTATATTCTATCACATCATCTTCATCATGAATTGAGGTAGAAACAATAGGATTCCCTAATACTTTAACTATTTCTAGAGCAATCGCATTGTCTGGAACCCGAATTCCAACGGTTGTTTTCTTTTTAAATTCTTTTGGCAAGCTATTATTTCCAGCTAAAATAAAAGTATACGGCCCTGGCAACGCTCTTTTTAATAATTTGAAAGTTGCCGTGTCTATCTGCCTCACATAATCCGATATGTTGCTTAGATCATGGCACACAAAAGAAAAATTAGCTTTATCCAGCTTTACTCCTTTTATTCTCGCTATGCGTTCCAATGCTTTGGTATTGGTAATATCACAACCCAAACCATAAACAGTATCCGTGGGATAGATCACTAAACCACCTTCTTTTAAAACCTTAACTACTTTGGCAATTGCTGCTTCGTTAGGTTTGTCTTCGTATATTTTTATAAATTGAGCCATTTTTTTTTAGTTTTTCATCCAATAATATCCAGTTTAGCAAAACGCAACAGTAATTTCTTTATTCCGCCTACTTCAAATTTGATTTCGGCTTTTTTGTCGGCTCCCACTCCTTCAAGGTTTAACACTTCGCCTTTCCCAAAACGTTCGTGCATCACTATATTACCAGCAACCAGTTTATTATCGAATAAATTAGCACTTCCTGAAGCAGCATTATTACTAACAGGTTTCAATTTACGAATATTTATATCCGATTTAGTTTCATTATCTGTATTATATTTGGTCGGCGGGGTTCCGCTAGCTGGTTTTGCCAGACGCAATCTAGATTTATCTACATCGCCAAAAATATCGCTATCAATCATTGGTTTATACCTGTAATTATTTTCAGGAGGTGTAATGTATTCCAGATATTGACTGTCGATTTCCTCAATAAAACGCGACGGTTCACTATCAGTCAATTTTCCCCAACGGTATCGTGATTGTGCATAGGTCAAATACGCCTGGTGCTCCGCACGGGTCAAAGCCACATAAAACAAGCGGCGTTCTTCTTCTAGTTCGCTTCTCGTGCTCATACTCATGGCACTCGGGAACAAATCTTCTTCCATTCCCACTACAAAAACATGAGGAAATTCTAATCCTTTAGCTAAGTGAATGGTCATCAACGCCACGCGGTCTTCATCACTGGTGTCTTTGTCTAAATCAGTTGCCAGAGCCACATCCTCCATAAATTCAGACAAAGCGCCACGGGCTCCATCCACTTCTTTTTGGCCATCTGTAAAATCCTTAATACCGTTTAGTAATTCCTCAATATTCTGAATTTTAGCCATTCCTTCCGGTGTAGCATCTTTTTTTAATTCCTGAATTAATCCTGTTTTTTTGGCAACATGATCCGCTAAATAAAACGCATCCTGATTTTCATTTATAGCCTGAAAACTCTGAATCATCGTAACAAAATCTAATAGTTTTTGCTTGGTTCCGGAATTCAGTTTTAAATCAATTCGCTCTATGTTTTGCATCACTTCAAACATCGAACGTTTGTAGTGATTGGCTGCAATGGTTAGTTTTTCGATTGTTGTATTCCCAATCCCACGTGCCGGATAATTAATTACCCGAACTAAAGCTTCTTCATCTTTTGGATTAATAACCAATCGTAAATAACACAAAACATCCTTGACTTCTTTTCTTTGATAGAAAGAAAGTCCACCATAAATCCGGTACGGAATATCTCTTTTTCTAAGCGCATCTTCCATAGCCCGGGATTGTGCATTGGTCCGGTACAAAATGGCAAACGCACCGTTAGGCATTTGATTTTGCATTTTTTGCTCCCAAATCGTACCGGCTACAAAACGGCCTTCTTCGTTGTCTGTTAAACTGCGGTGAACCTTTATTTTGGGACCAAAATCATTGGCGGTCCAAACGATTTTGTCCAGTTTTACTTTATTTTTATCAATAATAGTGTTTGCTGCTTCAACAATATTCTTTGTCGAACGGTAATTTTGTTCTAGTCTGAAGGTTTTTACGCCTTCATAATCTTTCTGGAAATTCAGTATATTATTGATGTTTGCACCACGAAACGCATAAATACTTTGTGCATCATCGCCGACCACACAAATATTCTGAAATTTATCGGATAAAGCCCGAACAATAAGATATTGCGAGTGATTTGTATCTTGGTACTCATCTACCAAAATATAGCGAAAACGGTTTTGATATTTGGCCAGAACTTCCGGAAAACGAGTCAGTAATTCATTGGTTTTTAATAACAAATCATCAAAATCCATGGCGCCTGCTTTGAAACATCGGTCCACATAATTTTGATAAATTTCGCCCATTCGAGGTTTTTTAGACATTGCATCCGCTTCTTGCAAATCAGGATCATTAAAATATGCTTTTACCGTAATCAAACTGTTTTTGAAATTTGAAATTCGGCTTAAAACCTGTTTGGGTTTGTACACATCACGATCCAGTTGCATTTCCTTGATTATTCCGGAAATGGCACGCAATGAATCCTGAGAATCATATATGGTAAAGTTTGAAGGATAACCAAGATGTTCTGCTTCTGAGCGTAAAATTCGAGCAAAAACCGAGTGAAATGTTCCCATCCAAAGATTTTTTGCCTCTCCGGCTCCCACGATATCCGAAATTCTTTTTTTCATTTCTCGGGCCGCTTTATTGGTAAAAGTAAGCGATAAGATACTAAACGCATCAACACCCTGACTCATCAAATAAGCAATTCTGATAGTCAACACCCTCGTTTTACCGGAACCTGCACCCGCAATAATTATCATGGGTCCGTCTTTTTGCAAAACGGGTTCACGTTGGGCTTCATTAAGTTGATCGATATATTTGTGCATGGAAAATTTTAAGTTTTATTATGCAAAAATAGCGATTTTGAATGAGGTTTTCAGTACCAAAAAACAACAATTGGCTAATTCATTTTGCGACTCTTCTTAATAAGATATTCTTGTATTTATTATCTCAAAAACACATCGTACGCAAAACGGATTAAAGTCCCAACAACTACAACTAGAAAAAAAATCCGAATAAAACTATTTCCCTTGTTAATGGCTATTTTTGCTCCAATCCATCCGCCTAATGCATTGCTGGCAGCCATGGGTAGTGCAATTGCCCAAATAATTTTTCCTTTTAAAATAAACAAACATATAGAACCAAAGTTTGTCGCCAGATTCACCATTTTCGCATTTGCGGAAGCGTGCAAAAAATCGAAACCCATAATGGCAATAAAAGCCACAACCAAAAAACTTCCGGTTCCCGGTCCGATAAATCCATCATATAAACCAACTACAAAACTGATTCCGATAGCATTACAAATTTGAGTTCTTGAGGAATGATTTTTTTCAATATGTTGTCCAAAATTTTTCTTGGCGTACGTGTAAACAACTAAAAAAGAAAGAACCACCAATAATAACGGTTTCATGAAATCATTGCTCACATACGTCAATAAAGTAGAACCCAAAAATGCCGATGGAAAGGCCAAAAGCATCATAATCGACAATAGTTTCCAGTTCATATCTACCTTTTTTAGATATTGATATGCTGCAAAGGAAGTACCACTAAAAGCAGGAACTTTCAAGGTTCCAATTACGGTTGCAACAGGAAGATTCGGTAATAAAACCAATCCCATAGGCGTTTGTATTAATCCGCCACCTCCAACAATTGCATCAATAAATCCAGCAGCAAAGGCCGCAATACAAAGTAAAGCCAAAACGTAAGTCTCCATCATAGTATTCAATTAAAATATTCTTGTTACGAACAACAAAAATAGCATTCGGTTTCATTTATTGCTATTAAATAGAAATTGATTTATACTCAAAAAAGTATATTTTTGCTAAATAATTTTCACATCAAAATGGATTCTACAAAAATCATAGAAATTCTGGGCTACACAATACCTTCACTAATTACTGGAGGTGTTGCTTATTATTTATTTAACGCTTATTTCAAAGACCAACAAAATACAAGACGCTGGTTATTACAAAAAGACGCTCAAAAAGACTTATTGCCTCTGCGCTTGCAGGCTTATGAGCGTATGGCTTTGTTTATGGAACGGATCAATCCTTCAAAACTTTTAGTTCGAATTACCCCTCTTTCAGAAGATAAAAACGAGTATCGCAATTTTGTAATTGCACAAATCGAACAAGAGTATGAACACAATTTAGCACAGCAAATCTACATTTCGGATGAGTGTTGGTCCATTATTGTTACAGCCAAAAATGCAACCATTCAAATGATTCGTTTGGCAACAACTAATGAAAGAGTAAAAGACGCAAATAGTTTGCGGGAAATTATCATTGAAGATTTATTAGAGAAACCTTCTCCAAGCACTGCAGCATTGGCTTATATTAAAAACGAAGTGGGACAATTGTGGTAAGAGTTATTTTATATCACTCATAATTTCACTTTTAGTCAATGCGTATTCGTAACCTTGTTTCCACCATTTTTTCATTTCTGTTTTGTTAAAAAAAAGCGCATTATCAGTCAAATGCGTTGGAGTATAATAAAAATTTATGGTTACATTATTATTCTTTGCTGCCAAAAGACCAATGGCAATGTCCTTTTTCTTTACCTGTTCGAGAACAGTCCCAAATAAATTTACCAATAAAGAGAAAGGGTTTCTACTGATAATTTTTTTACTAATTTGGGTTTCTGTTTGCAAGATAATAACATCAATTTCTGTTGCTCCTCGATTTATGGCTTCTCGAATTGGTACTAAATTGGTAAATCCACCATCGCCATAATCACTTCCTTTTTTATTAACCAAACTCATGAAGGGAAGATAATTACATGAAATCCAGATCCAATCACAAAACTCAGAATATTCAAAATCTTTAATTGACTTGTACTCCACTTCATTAGTGCTCAAATTGGAAACGGTAATGATAACATCTTTGCTCCCGGCTTTTAACTCTTTAAACTCTTCACGAGTAATGGATTTTCGAATTAATTTTCTCAAACTATGACTTTCTCCAAAAGTCTTACTCCCTCTGATGAGATTGATTAGTACATTAAAATGGTTTATCGAAATAACAAATACCCCATTTTTATTTTTTACAAAAAAAGGACGTCTACTAAAAATACTGGACTGATTTACAGAGGTAAAAATTTCTTTTATTTTTTCAATTTTATTTAAAGCCAAATGAGGAATCAGCAAACTTCCAGTTGAAGTTCCGACGAAAAGATCATATTTATCGGCTTCTTTTTCTAAAAGAAATTCTGCTACCCCGCCTGCAAATGCTCCTTTACTACCACCCCCTGAAATGACTAATGCTTTCATCTATTTTATATTGAAATAATAAATCTTATATTATTATCTCGTTAAAGTAATTAAAAAATCAATCTTTTCAATTGAAATTGCTCCTTTTCAATCAAATTTGGTAAAATCCTTTCGAATGAAAGCTGCATTTCTTTGTTTTTTAGCAAGGTTCTAATGTTGTCTCTCGCAAATTTTGAAAACTGCCACATTTGATGTGTTGATGCATTGATCAAGTTTTTCAAAACCGTGTCGTTTATTATTCCAAAAGTAAGAAGATTTTCCAAAGCATTTTGGCGTGTTGTCGCTTCATAAATTGAAGAAGAATAATTCACCAATTCCGTGATTAAATCCGTTTTGTCTGATGCATAATCTGGACTTGACAAGGCTAAGCTAAGCCACAAGGTTTTAAGATTATAATCATTAAAACCAATCCAGTCTTTGGATTTATCCAAATAAAGAGAGCGATATTCGGGGAAATTATTCCATAAATGATACAACGCTATTTCTTGGGTTTGATAGGAATGATCATCGAGTAAAGTCTCATATTGCAAACGGAAATCTTCGGGTATTTTAGTCAAAGTACTAGCTACAGCCTGACGCACTTGGAGATTTTCAGTTGTTAAAGCCAATGCCAGAAGTTCTTTTTTATCTTCCCATTTTTCATTTTTTAATTGATTTAAAATAACTTCTTTTACCAAAAAATAGACGTCAGATTGCATTGTTTTTTCAAGAAAATCCTTTTTCTCTGACAACGGTTTGTTTTTTAATTTATCGACTTCAAACAACGCCTGAATTGATTTGTTTTTAAGCAATAAACTATTGGCTTGTTGTGTATTGAAAACAGTAGTTTCAAGCCATACTTCACTAAAATTATCTAAATCATAACTAGATACTTTTTTGATTTCAGCAAAAAAATCTGTTGTATTCACATTTTGAAATGCATTTTTTTCTAAATAACTTTTTACCGCTTTTTTAAACGCCTTATCCCCTATTTCTTTGTGTAAAACAAAAAGTGCCCAAGCTCCTTTTTGATAAAAAGTCAATGAACTGGCTTTGGCATTCAAAACCGGAATGCTATCCGTTCTGGAAGCGTATTTTAATTGTGATGCCGACTCATATAATTTGGAATAAAAATAATCTTCTCCATAGATTTCCTTTTCGGCTAAAAGTGCATAATACGTTGCAAAACCTTCTTGTAACCAATGATGCTTGCTGCTTTCGGCAGTGACTAAATTCCCAAACCACTGATGTGCTAATTCATGCGCATTGACATTCGTGTAACTTCTGTCTTCAAAACCTGTAGAATCCACCACATAACGCGTGTTGAAAAGCGTTGCTGATGTATTTTCCATTCCGGCATACAAGAAATCTCGAACAGGTGCTTGTTTGTAAATTTCCCAAGGATACTTCACTCCTATTTCCTTTTCTAAGAAATCAAACATTTTTTTAGAGTTGCGATAGGTTGGTTCAAATTTGGAAACGTCTTTTAGTCCCAAATACATTTCTAAAGGAATTCCAGAATTTGATTTCTCGATTTTTTTTTCAAATTTACCGATGGTAAGCATCAATAAATAAGAACTCATTGGTTTTTGCATTTGGTATTGCCAAACCGAAAGTCCATCAAATCCAGATTTAAATCTCAAAGTTCCATTTGAAATTACCTGATACTCTTTTTTGAATATAATATTCAAATTGAAAACCACTTTTTCATTCACATCATCAAAACTCGGAAACCAATGACTGGTATATTTTCCTTGTCCTTGCGTCCAAATTTGTAAATTATCATTTGCTTCTGAACCCACGAAATACATCGTTTGTTTTGGCTTTGCCAAATACTGAAAAGTCAGGTTGTTTTTTCCATTTGTGAACGGAAATATAATTTGTAATTGTGTCTCAGTATTGCGAAAATTAATCGGTTTTCCGTTCAGTTTTACATCTGAAAATTCTATGTTTTGGGCATCAATTTTAATGGTATCTATAGATTTCAAAACATTAAAATCATAATTAACATCACCAGAAACAGTTCTTTCAATTGGATTTATTACAATTTTCCCTAAAACTGATTTAAAATCAACAAATTGGGTTTGTTGGGCGAATGTGAACGTGGAAATAAAAAAGAATAGGTATTTCATTCTATTTTGGATTTATGGAATCTGTATTCCAATTTTTAGGATTGTTTTTTATGTAATGATATACGGCATGGAATGAATTGTAATTGCGTACAATATGATCGTGATAATTTGATTGCCAAATGGTATTTATCATTGGTTGTTCCGGTTGTATGGTAGAGACGCACTGCAGTGCGTCTCTACGTCGGATGACGAAACAATTTCAATCAACAAATGAATATGATTGGGCATAATGACCCAATTATGAAAAAACCAACGTTCCCTTATTGTAATTGATTTCTACAATTCCGTTTCAATGATTTTTCCGTTATCGTTTAGTGTCATTTTATCATCAGCAATAGTTCCAAAAATGAATTCCCTATTCTGAGGAACCAAAGTAATGAAATAAATAGCTTTACTGGAATAATCCCAATTTTTAAATCGATTTGATTCGGTTTGATATCTATTTTTAAATAATGGCATTTAAAATTATTGCATGATTTCCAAAGTTACAAAGGTTTCCTAAACTAATCCGACAAATTTTGTAAGTTTACCTACAGAAAATTATAAGATAATTACATTGAAAAAGAAAGCCTTATTTAATTGGAGCAGCGGAAAAGATTCTGCACTGGCCTTATATAAAACGCTACAAAATCCAGAAATTGAAATTGCCAGTTTACTGACCAGTGTGAACCAAGAACATCAGCGTATTTCAATGCATGGCGTCCGAGTAGAATTATTGAAACAACAAGCCGAAAGCATTGGATTGCCTCTTGAAATTATGCAAATTCCTGAAATGCCAACCATGGAGGTGTACGAAAATGTGATGCGGGAAACATTGGCAAAACTAAAAAACCAAGGTGTTACACATTCGATTTTTGGTGATATTTTTCTGGAAGATTTACGTAAATACCGAGAGGAAAAATTAGCCGAAATAGGTTTTGAAGGTATTTTTCCGCTTTGGAAAATCCCAACACATGATTTAATTCAAGAATTTATCAATTTAGGTTTTAAAACAATTGTGGTTTGCGTCAATGAACGCTTTTTAGATAAAAGCTTCGTTGGTCGCGTGATTGATCAAAATTTCATCAATGAATTACCTGAAAATGTAGATGTTTGCGGAGAAAACGGAGAATTTCACACCTTCACTTTTGACGGTCCCATTTTCTCGAAACCTATCAATTTCGAAATTGGCGAAGTTGTTTATAGAAAATACGAAAAACCAGAAAAGGAAGATCCATCTGATACTGCTTGTGACACGAGCGCTTCTGATGCATTTGATTTTGGTTTTTGGTATTGTGATCTGGTTGAAAAATAATCTATTTAATGGCTAATAAATTCAGTACTTTAGGATAGGCTTCATTTTTATAATTAAGGTTTTAAAAAAAAAGTACCAAAAATTTTTCAACTCCTGAGATCTCTTTCGCAAAAATGCTTCATAATCCTAAATTTAACCGCATCAAAATGTTCAATAAGCACTTATTAATTTACTTTTTTAACTAAAAGCGTAAAATAATATTTGACATCGTTTACACAGATATTATTGAGATGATTCTTTTTGTAAAAAGTTACGTCAAATTATAAATATTTTATTTCTAAAATTAAAAATAGATTCTGAAACATCCTTGTTTTGACTCTAAAAAAATACCGCTAATTCGCAAATTTCAAATGGATGATAACATTTGAAAATTAGCGAATTAGCGGTTATACTAGATTTTAAAGTCTTATTATCTTTCCTCGTAAAGTTTCAGTAATTGCGTCACAGTATTCCAATTGCGGATTGTTGCAATAACGTTTAGTTTTTTCTCGATGTATTTTTGATCGAATCGGGTTTTTCCGGCGCCAACAGCATATTTAATAAAAATTCTGCTGCCGTCAATACTGGCTTCATCTGGTTTGAACTGACTTATTCTCAAATCATTCATACTGCTACTTTGTAACGTAGTCGAAATAAAAGCCACATATAACTTCTTAGTATCAATATCTTTTTCCTTCAAGAAAGGATTGTTCTTGAAACATGCTTCTAAATCTGCAGAGCTAATGACTACAACCGGAACTTCATGACCAAAAGCCTTGAAAATTTCCTGTTTTATTTTGAATCCAACAGCAGCTGAACTTTCTTCTTCTGTATCTACAAAAACATTTCCCGATTGAATATACGTTTGTACATTTTGAAAACCAATGGCTTCCAAAGTTGTTTTTAGCGCCTCCATTTTTATCATACTATGACCTGAAACATTGATGCCACGGAGTAATGCGAGATGAGTTGTCATTTTTTAAGCTTTTTTATTTTTGCGAAGGTATTGTGTTTGGAGGGAATTTTTTTTATTTAATTAAATCAGAAATTTTGTCTATTAATCAAAAAAAAACTGAAACTAAAAAACGTTGGATAGATGACCTTATTTTTTATACTTATTTTTCTTTTCATTCGCTCGCAATAAATCTAAAGTATGCTTTAAGGAATATATACTTTTCCAATCATGGTGTCCTGTAATTATAAACTTCGGTTTATTAAATTTAGTTTGAACCCGTTTAATCGTATTTGGCCATTCTGTAACATTTGCTTCCCCTACATATTCTAAATCTTTAGCATCAATGCTTTTTACTAAACAACCACCATAAAGAATTTTCTGTTTCTCAAACCAAATTACAATGTTATCTTTTGTATGTCCTTCTCCAGCATAATAGGTTTCAAATTTAAAGTCTCCCACATTAAAGACGGTATCTTTTTCAATCAAAAATTCGGATCTTGGTCTTTCATATTCTATCGAAATTTCATCCGTTTGCTTAGTTGTGTAAGTTTTTATTCCAAGTTGTTTATAAAAGTCAAGTCCTGAAGTTCTATCTTCATGGGAATGCGTAGCAACTGCTAAAATTATCTTTTTATGATGTTTTGCTTCAATCGTGTCTAGTAGCGACTGAAAAGGAAATGTATCCCATGGAGAATCAAAAAGGATAACACCTTCAGGAGTCACGACATACATGGCATTAGCATCTTGCTTTTTGGTTCCAAACATTTTATACGTAGTGTACACGTAAAAATCACCTGTGATTTGTGTTATTTTTAATTCATTGTTTACTGTTTGTCCAAAAGAAATATTAGAAGAAAATAATAAAAATAAGGTCAATACAAGTGATAAAACAGGTTTCATATTTGATTTTTTTAATTTAATTATTTAAACAGAGAAAATTACATCATATAATTAAATATGTTGCAACAATTCCTCAAATATAACAATTTTCCTATGCTATTTCCAAACATTCTCATTTCCAAATTTCCAAACAAAAAACTATCTTCGCTCCATCAAATTAAAAATCCGTATTGATCTGCGTTTTTGCTTTTGCAAATCCGTTTTATCCGTGTCCAAAAAAAACTAAATGCAAAACCTCCTACTCACTCCCATCGAATACTTGAAAGGTGTTGGTTCCAATCGGGGCGAATTGCTTCGTAAGGAATTGGGAATTTATAAGTACGTGGATTTGGTTAATTTTTTTCCAAATAGATACATAGACAGAACGCGCTATTACAAGATTAACGAACTGCAAAATAATAGTGCCGAAGTTCAAATTATCGGTAAAATCATCAACATCAAAACTGTAGAATTTGGCAAAAACCAAAAACGATTGGTAGCGACTTTTGTAGATGATACAGGACAAATGGAACTCGTTTGGTTTCAAGGTCACAAATGGATTCGGGAGAGTTTAAAGCTCAATGAAATGTGTGTTATTTTTGGGAAATGCACCTCTTTTGGAAATGCGTTCAACATGGCGCATCCCGAAATTGAATTGATGACAGAGCATGAACAAAGTCTGCGTTCAGCGATGCAACCCGTGTATCCTTCGACAGAAACTTTGACTAATCGCGGAATTTCAAACCGGGTGATTAATAAACTGATGCAGCAATTGTTTCTGGAAACACAAGCGTTATTCACGGAAACTTTACCGGATTATTTGATTAACGAATTGAAGCTGATTCCTAAAAAAGCGGCTTTATTCAACATTCATTTTCCAAAAAGTGCTGATGTTTTAGCAAAAGCCAAATTCCGATTAATATTCGAAGAATTGTTCTTTATCCAATTGCAATTAATCACGAAGAATCTCATCCGAAAACATAAAATAAAAGGACATCCGTTTACAACTGTAGGCGAAAACTTCAATGATTTTTATCAGCATCATTTGCCTTTTCAACTGACAAATGCTCAAAAAAGAGTGATAAAGGAAATCCGAACCGATATGGGAAGCAACGCCCAAATGAACCGATTGCTGCAAGGCGATGTAGGTTCCGGAAAAACAATTGTGGCTTTTATGAGCATGCTTTTGGCGCTTGATAATGGCTTCCAAGCCTGCTTGATGGCACCAACAGAAATCCTCGCCAATCAGCATTTTATCGGTTTATCCGAATTGGCCGAAACTTTAAATATAAATATCCGAATCCTAACAGGTTCCACCAAAATAGCTCAACGCCGAATTATCCATGAAGAACTGGAAAACGGAACGTTACATATCCTCATCGGAACGCATGCTTTACTAGAAGATAAAGTAAAATTCAAGAATTTAGGACTGGCTGTAATTGATGAGCAACATCGTTTTGGCGTAGAGCAACGCTCTAAATTATGGAAGAAAAATGTGATTCCGCCACACGTTCTGGTAATGACCGCCACGCCTATTCCCCGCACTTTGGCGATGAGTTTGTATGGCGATTTAGACATTTCAGTAATTGATGAACTGCCTCCGGGACGAAAACCGATTCAGACCGTACATCGTTTTGACAGCAACCGTTTGAAGGTTTGGAAATTCCTTCGGGACGAAATCGCTTTGGGTCGCCAAATCTATATTGTGTATCCGCTCATCCAGGAATCGGAGAAAATGGATTTCAAGGATTTAATGGACGGTTACGAAAGTGTTTCCAGAGATTTCCCATTGCCACAGTATTCGATTTCAATTTTGCACGGAAAGATGAAACCAGCGGAAAAGGATGCAGAAATGAAACGCTTTTCAGAAGGGAAAACTAATATTATGGTCGCAACAACTGTAATTGAAGTTGGCGTGAATGTTCCTAATGCCAGCGTGATGATTATTGAAAGTGCGGAACGTTTTGGATTGTCGCAACTCCATCAGCTTCGAGGTCGCGTGGGGCGTGGTGCGGAGCAAAGTTATTGCATCCTGATGACAAGTCACAAATTGAGTTCTGACAGTAAAACCCGAATGGAAACGATGGTGCAAACAAACGATGGTTTCGAAATTGCGGAAGTCGACTTGAAGCTTCGTGGTCCGGGTGATTTGATGGGAACACAACAAAGCGGCGTACTGAATCTTCAAATTGCCGATTTAGTTCGAGACAGAGATACTTTAGCTTTAGCCAGAAATTATGCTTTAAAACTTCTTAAAGAAGATGCAGGGATGCAAAAACCGGAGCATACCGCTTTGAGAGCCGTTTTTATCGAAATGACAAAAAAGAAAAACATCTGGAATTATATTAGCTAACCTAAATTCTTATTTTGAGAATAATGTTCAACTTTTGTTTTTGATTAAAACTAAAACGGTGAGAAGTTGATATTTTATCTTTCTAACGTAATTTTTGATCGTATGTACTTTTTAATTTAGTTTCGTTAAATACTATTTTTTCTATTATCAATTAAACCATTTCCGTTTTTTGTAGTCCTACAATCTAATGAGTTTCCGAAAACATTTTTTTTAATGCTATATTTCTAAAATATTTATAATTCAGAAACGTATTTTTTACGGACAAGACATTTGTATGTACAAACGTTAAATAAAAATTAACACCTCAATTAATTCATTTCTAAAACCTAAATTTGTCTTTAACTAAAAAACTGAGACCTAATCTTACTTAATAACTATGAAAATTAAATACCTAGTTTATGCCTTGCTAACAATTGGAATCATTGGATTTATTGGTTACCGAATAAAAGAAAACAAAAGTAAAAGTGGCGATTCAAAAGATCAATCAGGAAACATCAAATCAATGAATGTCAGTGGAATTATTGTAGAGCCACAAACGTTTGATAATAATTTATCGCTATCTGGTTCTATTGAAGCCAATGAACAGGTTGAAATCCGGAGTGAAGTTTCAGGAATTGTTGAACGAATTTATTTTGAGGAAGGAAGTAGCGTTAGCAAAGGTCAAGTACTTTTTAAAGTGAATGATTTAGAGTTAAGAGCCCAATTGAGACAAGCATCTACTCGAGAAGGATTAGCTTCAGAAAATGCTAGAAGAGCACAATTATTACTTCAAAAAGAAGCCATTAGCCAGGAAGAATATGATTTAGCCCGAGCGGATCTAAAATCAGCAGAAGCCCAAACTCAGTTGATTCAAGTTCAAATTGCCAAAACATCTGTACGAGCGCCCTTCTCAGGAAAAATTGGTTTGCGTTCTATTTCTCCGGGGATTTATATTACACCTTCCATGTTGATTGCAAATCTTGTGAACACCAGCAAGCTAAAAATAACTTTTTCGATTCCTGAAAAATATGCTACACAAATTAAGAAAAACACCTCTTTACACTTTACAGTAGCCGGATCTAATAAAAAATATAGCGCTATGATTTATGCTATTGAGCCAAGAGTGTCTGTAGCTACCAGAACCATACAAGTACGAGCATTAGCAGAAAACAAAGACGGTAACTTATTACCGGGACTTTTTGCCGATGTAGAAATGCCTTTGGATATTATCAAAGATGCGATCTTAGTCCCAACAGAAGCGATCATTCCGGTTCAAAACGGTAAAAAAGTTTTTATTTCCAGTGGAGGGAAAGCAAAGCAAGTGATGGTCGAAACCGCCACCAGAACGGATGCTTCCATCTTAGTACTTTCAGGACTTAAGGCGGGTGATACGTTATTGACCAGTGGTATTATGTCCTTAAAAAATGATGTTCCTGTAAAAGTAACTGTCGCTAAAAATAATATTTAAGGTCAATACCCTTAAAATTAAATCCCTTTGTTTATTGGGATTAAAAACTAAATTAAAACAATGAGTTTATCAACTTTAAGTATTAAAAGACCTGTATTAACTATAGTAATGAACCTTTCCATTGTGTTATTTGGAATAATTGGATATAGTTTTTTGGGAGTCCGGGAATTTCCTTCTATTGATCCTGCGCAAATTTCGATTCGAACCAATTATGCCGGAGCAAATGCGGATATTATTGAGTCACAAATTACCGAGCCTATAGAAAAAGCAATCAATTCTATTGAAGGAATTAGAAATATTACTTCGTCGAGTACCCAAGGAAACAGCAGCATAACCATTGAATTTAATTTAGGTAAGGATCTTGAAGCTGCCGCCAATGATGTTCGGGATAAAGTATCTCAGGCAGTACGAAATTTGCCAGAAGACATTGATTCCCCTCCTGTTGTCTCTAAAGCAGATGCCGATAGTCGGGCCATTATTTCGATGACAGTTCAAAGTGATTCCAGAAATTCCCTAGAATTAAGTGATTATGCTGAAAATGTTATTGCCCAAAGATTAGAAACAATCCCTGGAGTCAGTGGAGTTCAAATTTGGGGACAACAGAGATTTGCCATGCGTTTATGGATTGATCCTGTCAAATTAGCCGCTTACGGATGTTCCGTAGCCGAAGTTAGAGATGCCTTAAATCAACAAAATGTAGAACTCCCTTCTGGAAAAATAACGGGCAATAATACGGAATTAACAGTAAAAACAGTTGGAAATTTATCTACAGCCGAAGAGTTCAATAATATTATCATTCGTTCCGAAGGAGCAAAAACGGTTCTTTTTAGTGATATAGGTACAGCGGTTTTAGGACCTGAAAATCTGGAAACAAAAATGACGCAATCCGGTTTACCGTTAGTGGGTGTAGCTATAGTTCCGCTTCCTGGTGCAAATTATTTAGATATTTCTAAAGAATTCTACAAAGAATATGATAAATTAAAAAAGGATTTACCCAAAGATATTAAATTAAACATTGTTATTGACAGCACTATTTTTGTAAAAAAATCCGTTATTGAAGTGGCTGAAACCTTGTTAATTTCTATCATTTTGGTAATTCTGATCATTTATTTATTCTTTAGAGATTGGGCTATTGCCATTAGACCCTTAATTGACATACCGGTTTCGCTAATTGCTACGTTCTTCATCATGTATCTTTTTGGTTTCTCGATAAATGTGCTGACTTTATTAGCTATTGTTCTTGCTACAGGGCTGGTCGTTGATGATGGAATTGTTGTCACGGAAAATATTTTTAAGAAGGTCGAAGAAGGGATGTCTCCAATTGAGGCAGCTATAAAAGGCTCTAATGAGATCTTTTTTGCTGTAATCTCGATTTCAATTACTTTAGCAGCCGTATTTTTACCGGTAATTTTTCTGGAAGGATTTGTTGGGCGGCTATTTCGGGAGTTTGGCGTCGTCATAGGAGCCGCAGTATTAATTTCGGCTTTTGTCTCATTAACATTAACACCTATGTTAAATGCCTATTTGATGAAAGGCGGGGAACAAAAAAAATCAAAATTCTATATTTATTCGGAACCATTTTACCAAAGATTGAATAGTGGTTATGCCAGTGCATTAAGTACTTTTATGAAACGAAAATGGATCAGTTTTCCCATTCTTATAGCTTGTTTTGGATTAATATATGTATTTTTTAATTTATTGCAAAAAGAAACTGCACCTTACGATGACCGTAGTGCTCTTGTTATGAGAATGACAACTCCTGAGGGTTCGTCCTACGAATACACGGACCGCTTTATGCAAGAATTATCACAATTAGTAGATGATTCTATTCCGGAAAAAAAGGTTGCTTTAGTAATTACATCACCGGGTTGGGGTTCCTCCTCTGTAAATAGTGGAATGATTCGAATGGCACTCTCAGAAACAGGGGAACGAGAAAAATCTCAAAAGGAAATTGCAGAAAAATTAAACCGATTAACAAAAAAATATCCCGAAATTAAGACTTCAGTTATTGAGGAACCTACTATTGCAGTAAACAGACGTGGAGGTCTACCGATTGAATACATTATTCAGGCACCTAATTTTAAACAATTAGAAAAAAAGATTCCTGAATTTATGGATGAGGCTGCCAAAAACCCTACGTTTTCGGTTACCGATGTAAACCTAAAATTTAACAAACCCGAAATCAATGTTACTATTGATCGGGAAAAAGCGAAAAGTTTAGGTATATCTGTTATGGATATTGCACAAACCTTACAACTTTCTTTGAGCGGACAGCGTTTTGGTTATTTTATGCGCAATGGAAAACAATATCAGGTCATTGGACAATTTGAACAAGAAGATCGATCCAAACCTTTGGATTTAACTTCTATGTATGTAAAAAATAGTAGTGGAGAATTAATCCAAATGGATAATGTTGTTAGTATTCAAGAACAGAGCAATCCGCCACAATTGTACCACAATAACCGATACATGTCAGCCACTGTAACTGCCGGATTAGCACCGGGAAAAAGTATCAGTGATGGAATTGATGCCATGAATGAAATTAAAGCGAAAGTACTTGACGACACTTTTACCACTGATTTAGGGGGCGAATCCAGGGATTATGTAGAGAGTAGTTCTAATACCTCTTTTGCTTTTGGATTGGCTTTACTGTTAATATTTTTGATTCTGGCAGCACAATTTGAGAGTTTTATCGATCCTTTAATTATTATTTTGACAGTTCCAATGGCTGTTGCAGGTGCTTTATTCTCCCTTTGGTTGTTTGATCAGACGTGGAATATTTTCAGCCAAATTGGAACGGTAATGCTTATTGGATTAGTCACGAAGAATGGGATTTTGATAGTTGAGTTTGCCAATAAACTGAGAGAAGAAGGAAAACCAAAACTGGAGGCTATTTTAGAAGCTTCTGAATCCAGACTTCGTCCTATTTTAATGACTAGTTTAGCTATTTCATTGGGAGCTTTGCCTATTGCGCTATCTTTAGGAGAAGCATCTACCAGTAGAATTGGAATGGGAGTTGTCATTGTTGGCGGAACAATTTTCTCTTTAATTCTAACTTTATTTGTAATCCCTGCCATGTACTTAATGTGGTCTAAAGCTCGAAAACATTATCCTGAATTTGATCATATTGAAGAATATGAAAAAGAAGTTCGATAATTTGAACGGAGCTACAAATGACAAGGATTTATCTGTGACAAAAAAAACAATTATGACAAACACTAAAATACTCTTTCGCAGTTTAATTTTAATTTTCTTTTGTATTTTAAATACCCAAGCACAAGAAGTGCTAACATTGGAAAGTGCCATAAAGATAGCATTGGAAAACAATTACGAAATAAAAATTGCAGCCAATAATTTAAAAATAGAAAAAACAAACGTAGCGGTTGGAAATGCAGGAATGCTACCCACCGTAACAGCTTCTGTAGTGGATAATAACAGCGTTCAAAATAGTTCCCAAACCAGGCAAGACGGAGCAGAAACGAAATTAGACAATGCTAAAAATAACAGTTTGAGTTATGGTGTAGGTCTGAACTGGACCATTTTTGACGGATTCCGAATGTTTGCCCGAATGAACCAGCTCAAAGAGTTACAAAAACTTGGGGAAGCCCAATTAAAGCTGACCTTAATTACTAAAATTAGTGACGTAAATGCTGCTTATTATGATTTAGTGCAGCAACAACAACAATTGGCCGCTCTGGATACGACAATTGTTATTTCAAATCAGCGATTAATTTTGGCACAAAACCGATTTACAATCGGAAAAGCATCTAAATTAGAGGTTTTGAATGCTCAGGTAGATTTAAATACTGACCAAGTCGCACTTTTAAGACAAAAAGAACTCTATGCTAACAGCAAAATCCTGCTGAATCAAATTATGGCCAGAGATCTTAAAATTAATTTTAAAGTAATCGATGTACTTGCAGTAGACCGACTGTTATTTCTTCCGGAACTTACTGTGCTGGCCGAAAAGCAAAATCCACAATTAGAAGCTCAGATCATCAATAAAAGAGTAGCTGAATTGCAATTGAAGCAAATCAAAGCAGGACGTTATCCTACAATCAGAGTTAATACGGCCTATAACTTTTCAGAAAGTCAATCCAGTCTTGGTTTCGTCACACAATCGCAATCCAGAGGTTTTAATTATGGCTTTACAGCAACATTAAACCTGTTTGATGGCTTTTCTCAAAATAGAAATGAAAAAATAGCGAAAATTCAAATTGAAAATTCCAAAATATCAATTCAGCAACAAAATTTGATCCTAAATGCTCAATTGGCAACCTCCTATCAAACCTATTTGACCAATTTAGAATTGATAACATTAGAAGAAAAAAATCAAGCAATAGCCCAACAGAATTTGACTATAACTTTAGATAAATTTCGCATTGGAACCATTACCACTCTAGAATTCAGAACCGCACAATTGAATTATGTTAATGCAAAGGTTCGCTATAGTAACGCCCAATTTCAAGGCAAATTATCTGAAATTGCACTTCGAGAATTGGCGGGAAATCTTATTTTTTAATTTGACAATAATTCACAATTTTGTTCTTTTTTCCATGGCTCAATTTTCAAATTTTAAGGACAAAACGAATGGTAGTTTACAGTAAAAATTTTGATTCCTTATTTAGAACCAGAAAGTTCATTTTAGTTTATTTTTGCAAATAAAAAATCTGAATGACTTCGTATAACCCTAAAGATTGGATTAGTTTTATTTTCCATTTAAGCAAAGCCGATACTTTTCGGAAATTGATACCAATGATGCTACTTATTGGTGTTTATTCCGGTATAATAGGGTATTTGGAAATTGAATATTGGCATTTGCCGGATAACAGTCCCGTAAAAAACATTTCAATAATGCACGGAATGTTGGGTTTTGTAATTTCATTATTATTAGCCTACCGAACCAATACAGCTTATGATCGCTGGTGGGAAGGAAGAAAATTATGGGGATCATTGGTAAATAACAGTCGTAATTTATCTATTAAATTGTCTGCAATGTTGCAGGACGAAAAAGATCGTAATTACTTTCGCAAAATAATTCCCGGGTATGCCTCAATTTTACACAAACATTTAAACGACCGTGACACCAGCCTGCAACTTTTTGACGATTTGGATTTAGACATTGATCATCAGAAACACAAGCCTAATCAGGTCGCAAAAATGATGTTTCAAAAAATCAATGATTTGTATGTTTCTAAAAAAATAACAGGCGACCAACTCTTGATTTTAAATACTGAAGTTCATTCGTTTACAGATATTTGTGGTGCTTGTGAACGTATAAAAAACACTCCTATCCCCTATTCATACAGTGCTTTTATCAAAAAATTTATTTTTATTTATGTACTGACTTTGCCTTTTGGATACGTGTTCAGTTTGGGATATTATGTAATTCCGGTTGTGGTATTTATCTTTTATGTTTTAGCAAGTTTAGAGCTGATTGCCGAAGAAATTGAAGATCCTTTTGGCATGGATGCCAATGATCTGCCCACTAAAAAAATGGCGGAAAACATAAAAAAACACGTCGAAGAATTAATTTAAATATTCCATAAATAGCACTAAAATTTAAGTTATTTACTTTAAATTTAGACTTTTCCTTTTTTAAAGTTTAAATTTATGAATAGTAATGGTACCTTCATCAACCCACCGCATTTATCAAACGAGAAATCGTTAAAAACATTAGTGGAGAACCGAACGGTTTACTCTTTGAACCATTGCGAACTAAATCTTTTTGAAACTTATGAATCATCGGCATTAGTTCCTCTAAAATTTAATGATTTTGTAGTGACTAGCATGCTCAGAGGTAAAAAAGTAATGCATCTTTTTGATGATCCGAGCTTTGTGTACTTACCAGGAGAAACAGTAGTGATTCCCTCAAATGTAGAAATGAAAATTGATTTCCCGGAGGCTACAAGAAAAAATCCAACACAGTGTTTGGTTTTGGCCATAGAGCAAACTAAGATTATAGATACCTTACAGTTTTTGAACGAACGGTATCCTAAAGACGGAAACGACCAATTTTGGCAATTAAACTACCAAAATTATTTTTTCTACAACAATGTAGAACTGGCAGCTACCATTAATAAATTAATCAAAGAATGCATGAGTATTTAATTGGTGCAACAAACTTTCCCCCAATATAATTATCATATTTTGCCTTAAATTCTGGTCTTTGTGCCACGTTATCCATATTGTTATCTGTTTATATTTTATCAAAAATAGTTACCTATTTCTCTTTAGAATAGCACAATTCATTCAAGTAATAGCATTAAATTTAAATATGTGTTTTTTTAACCTAATTTTATTGTTTAATTCACATATAATTATATTTAAGATTCCTTTATCTGTATTTTTGGTACATAGTCAATCCATATAAATGAGTTGTAAAAAACCAAAAAAATTGTTTCTTACTCCAAACTGCAATCCTTATATTTGCAGTCTCATTAAAATTAAAAGATGAAAATATCTTACAACTGGTTAAAACAATTTATTAAAATAGACTGGAAATCCGAGGAAACTGCAGCATTACTAACTGATTTAGGGTTAGAAGTAGAAATTGTTGATAAATATCAATCCGTAAAAGGCGGATTAGAAGGCATTGTTGTAGGACACGTGCTTACGTGCATCCAACATCCGGATGCTGACCGATTAAAAATTACCACAGTCGATTTAGGAAATGGCGTTCCTGTACAGATTGTATGTGGTGCCACTAATGTTGCTGCAGGACAAAAAGTGCCGGTTGCTACTATTGGAACCACATTATATGACGCCTCGGGAATTGCTTTTATAATAAAAAAAGGAAAAATTCGCGGACAGGAAAGTCACGGAATGATTTGTGCAGAAGATGAACTAGGACTAGGCGATAGCCATGACGGAATTATGATACTGGACGATGCTTTAGCAGCAGGAACTCCAGCAGCAACCGTTTTTAAAATTGAAAATGACGAAGTTTTCGAAATTGGATTGACACCCAATCGTGCTGATGCCATGAGCCATTTGGGAACTGCTCGGGATTTGAGAGCAGGAATGCTGCAAAGCGGTGTCAATGTAGAACTGATCACCCCTTCGGTAAGTAATTTTAGAGTAGATAAAAGAACCTTAAAAATTGATATTGATGTCAAAGAGTCTAAACTGGCTCCTAGATATTGTGGTGTAACCATTTCTGGTATAGAGGTAAAACCATCACCAGCTTGGTTGCAAAACCGATTGAAAGCTATTGGAATCAATCCTAAAAATAATATTGTAGATGTAACCAATTATGTTTTACATGAGCTGGGTCAACCACTTCATGCCTTTGATACTGCAAAAATTAATGGAAAGATACTCGTACAAACACTTCCTGCCGGAACTAAATTCATTACTCTTGATGATGTAGAAAGAACCTTACACGAAGAAGATTTAATGATTTGTGATGAAAAAGGACCTTTATGTATTGCCGGTGTTTTTGGCGGAAAAAAATCAGGAGTAGGTGAACATACCAATTCTATTTTTTTGGAAAGTGCTTATTTTAATCCCGTAAGTATTCGTAAAACAGCGAAAAGACATCAATTGAATACGGATGCTTCCTTTCGATTTGAAAGAGGAATTGACCCAACCATTACCGCATACGCCCTAAAAAGAGCAGCTCTATTAATACAAGAAGTAGCAGGAGGCGAAATAACATCCGATGTTGTGGATATGTATCCAAAAAAATTGGAAGACTTTTCAGTGTTTTTAAATTTTAGTAAAGTCGCTAAAATAATTGGTCAGGAATTACCAAAAGATACGATCAAACAAATATTAGCATCATTAGAAATTAAAATCAATAGTGTTTCTGACGCAGGTTTAGGTTTAACCATTCCGGCTTATCGGGTTGATGTACAAAGAGAAATTGATGTAATTGAAGAAATATTAAGGGTTTACGGTTACAATAACATTAAATTTTCAAAAAAATTGAATGCTACTGTTTCTAATTCTCCCAGAAACGAAGACTATAAGATACAAAATCTGATTGCCACACAATTAAATTCTCAAGGATTTAATGAGATGATGGCTAATTCGCTGACGACCGCTTCTTATGTAGCGCTAAGTGAAATACTTAAAGAAGAACATAACGTAACAATGCTGAATCCGTTAAGTGCTGATTTATCAACAATGCGACAATCCCTGTTATTCTCCGGATTAGAGGCTGTTTCCTATAATATTAATCGTAAAAATTCCGATTTAAAATTATTTGAATTTGGAAAATCATACCACAACTATCTTGCTGGTTATGAAGAGAAAAAACATTTGACTTTATTTCTTTCCGGAAACAGAAATCAAGAAAATTGGACTAACGCTCAAAAACCCTCTGATTTCTTTTTGTTCAAAGGCTATGTCCATGGGATCCTTTCAAGATTAGGGATTCAAAAAACACAAAATTTACCTGTTACATCTGATATTTTTTCTGAAGGAATTGCAATTGGATGTCACAAAGATACTGTGGTAGAATTTGGGGTGGTAAAAAAATCAATATTGAAGCATTTTGGAATCAAACAAGAAGTATTTTTTGCGGATTTTAATTGGGCTCTAATTTTAAAATTAATTTCTGCGAAGATAAAATATACCGAGATTCCAAAATATCCGGAAGTGCGCAGGGATTTGGCTTTGCTTATAGATCAAAACATAACTTATGAAAGTATTTATAACATTGCACGTCAGACAGAAAAAACACTTTTAAAAGACATTAATTTATTTGATGTATATCAAGGTCAAAATCTTCCTGAAGGGAAAAAATCATACGCTTTAAGTTTCGCTATTCAAGACTGTTCTAAAACACTGACGGATGCGCAAATTGACAGAATTATGAGCAAGTTGCAAAATAATTTTATAACTGAACTCGGAGCCACTTTGAGATAAGTTCAATTTTATCTAAGTAAAATATAATCCCGATGCTAAAAAACTTAGTATCGGGGTTTTTTTATAACAAAAAAGCCCTGCAAATTGCGAGGGCTCTTAAGACTAACAAAATATCAACCTCTAATCAAAAATTATTGTTTAGGTAATACAACTGCATCAATAACGTGAATCACACCATTAGATTGGTTCACATCAGCAATTGTTACTTTAGATTTTCCTCCATTTTCATCCGAGATATATAAATCTTTACCTTTCATCCAAGCAGTTAAGTTTCCGCCACTAACTGTTTTTAAGGTTGCTTTTCCTTTTCCCATTTTAATTGCTTTAGCAATATCTGAAGCATTCATTTTTCCAGCTACAACATGGTACGTAAGTATTGTTTGTAACATCTTTAAGTTTTCTGGTTTTAACAATGTAGTTACAGTTCCTGCTGGTAAATTTTCAAACGCAGCATTTGTTGGGGCAAAAACGGTGAATGGTCCTGTACTTTGTAATGTTTCAACTAAACCAGCTGCTGTTACAGCTGCAACTAAAGTAGTATGGTCTTTAGAGTTTACCGCATTTTCAACAATATTTTTAGTTGGATACATCGCTGCTCCTCCAACCATTACACTTTTTTGAGCGAAAGATGTAGCTCCAAATACTAATGTCATTAATGCAATTGATAAAAATTTTCTAGTTTTCATATTTTTTTTTTAAAAGTTATATAAAAGCATTTACGCACTATTATTACTTTTGGTTTTAAAAAAATAAAAATAATTTTCAAAATATTGATTTTCAAATAATTATATTTTTTTAATAGTGTTATGAAAATGAAACGAAGTAAAATAGCTCAGATGGCAGCAAGTATCCTTTTTATGGTGCTACCCAAAGTTATTTTTTAAAAATTAGTACTGCACAATAAAAAGATACTGCGAACAGCGGGACGATTGTGGATGGTGAACTTATATGTTATGCTCCTTAAAAAGGAAGCAAAAAAAAGCCCCACATTACTGTGGAGCTTTCTATATTCAAAAAAATCAAGAAATTATTTTTTCTCTGATTTTTCCATTTTAGCTTTTAATGCTGCTAATACATCATTACTATCACCTAAAGTTGATGCCGAAGCATTGTTTGTAGATGCTGAAGATGATGTGTTTTCAGTAGCTGTTTTCACATTTTTCTCTTCTTCTTCACGGAAGATAGCAGTGTGAGAGGCAACCACTCTTTTGAATTCTTTGTTGAATTCGATAACTTTGAAATCAGCTGTTTCGCCTTTTTTCAATTTCTTTCCGTCTTCTTTTTCAAGGTGACGTGTAGGAATGAAAGCAACGATATCATCACCAAATTCTACAGTAGCTCCTTTGTCAACAATTTCAGAGATTTCACCGTTATGGATTGTTCCAACTGCAAATGAATCTTCATATTGATCCCAAGGATTAGCAGTAGTTTGTTTGTGACCTAAAGATAATTTACGTCCATCAACATCTAATTCTAATACTACTACATCAAGTTTTTCACCAACATTTACAAATTCAGATGGGTGTTTGATTTTCTTAGTCCAAGATAGGTCTGAGATGTAAATCAATCCATCAATTCCTTCTTCTAGTTCTACGAAAATACCAAAGTTTGTAAAGTTTCTAACGATACCTGAATGTTTAGAACCTACAGGATATTTAGAAGTGATATCAGTCCAAGGATCTTGAGACAATTGTTTGATACCTAATGACATTTTACGGTCATCTCTGTCTAATGTTAAGATAACTGCTTCAACAATATCTCCTACTTTTACGAAATCTTGAGCAGAACGTAAATGAGTAGACCAAGACATTTCAGAAACGTGGATTAAACCTTCAACACCTTCAGCCACTTCAATAAATGCACCGTAATCAGCTATTACAACTACTTTACCTTTTACTTTGTCTCCAATTGCTAATTTAGCATCTAGAGCATCCCAAGGGTGAGCGTTTAATTGTTTCAATCCTAATTGAATTCTTGTTTTTTCGTCATCGAAATCAAGGATTACAACATTTAATTTTTGGTCTAATTCCAATACTTCAGATGGGTGGTTGATTCTTGACCAAGAAAGGTCAGTAATGTGAATCAATCCATCAACTCCACCTAAGTCAATAAAGACACCATAAGAAGTAATGTTTTTAACAACACCTTCTAATACTTGTCCTTTTTGCAATTGACCGATGATTTCTTTTTTCTGGATTTCGATATCCGCTTCAATAAGCGCTTTATGAGAAACAACAACATTTTTGAATTCGTGGTTGATTTTTACCACTTTGAATTCCATCATTTTGTTTACATATACATCGTAGTCTCTAATTGGTTTAACATCAATTTGAGATCCTGGTAAAAACGCTTCAATTCCGAAAACGTCAACGATCATACCACCTTTAGTTCTGCATTTTACAAAACCATTAACGATTTCTCCTGTTTCGTTAGCCGAAATAACTCTATCCCATGATTTGATAGTACGTGCTTTTCTGTGAGACAATACTAATTGACCTGTTTTATCCTCACGGATGTCAATTAATACTTCAACAGTATCACCTACTTTTAAGCTTGGGTTGTAACGGAATTCGTTCAATGAAATAACACCTTCCGATTTTGCGTTGATATCAACAATAACGTCTCTATCTGTAATTCTAACAACTGTTCCATCTACTACTTCTTCTTGATCTGTAGCGATAAATGTTTTTGAAACTAGTTCTTCAAATTCTAATAAGTTTTTTTGATCCACTGCATCAATACCTTCTTCAAAGTTGTGCCAGTTAAAATTTGCTAAAAACTCTTCTTGTGATTTTACTTGTTCAGACATGCTGATTGAAAATTTGTATTCTGTATTCTCTCGAGTTTCTTAATGTGCTAGAAAACAACAGAAGTTGTTTGTATAATTAAGTAATACCTAAAGGAAACTCTTATTCACCAAAAGGACTGCAAAAGTAACACATTTATCTTAATTTGCAAAATAATTTAAATACGATAATGTCTTGGTTTTTAGGAGCAGTAGGTTTTGGGATTTTTATGACGATTACTCCCGCTTTCCGCTATATCTTTTATACAGCATCCAGCCTTTTGAAGGCTGGATGCTGTATAAAAGGATGCCGCTTCACTCGGGGCTAGTTATATAAATATTTGATTCCCAGAATAAAAAAACCGATAGCTATTTTTAGTTATCGGTTTTTTTTATTTTTCTTTCCTTTCTAATGACTTACATTTTCAAAATCTACAGGATTGTGTTTGTGCTTGAATAAAACGGCAAAAGCCAAGGCAATTATCAGTGCATACATAGCAAAAGCCAACCAAATGGTATGCCAGTCTTTCATAAAAATGGCTTTACTAAACAATCCATCAGCCGTAATTGTATTCCCTTGAGCAGTCACAAATTCTAACATCTTTGAATTTGTCGTTTCTGTTTCCAGAAAACCAGCTAAATCTGTAGTATTATTAAATGATTTTGTAAAGTATTTATCAATAGCCCATCCCGAAGTAAAACTTCCTAAAACCGCTCCAAAACCATTGGTCATCATCATAAACAATCCTTGTGCCGAAGAACGATTTTTTGGATCTGTGGTGGTTTCAACAAATAATGATCCTGATATATTAAAGAAATCAAATGCCATTCCGTATACCACACAGGACATAATAATCATCCACAACCCGTCTGTAGGATTGCCGTAAGCAAATAATCCAAAACGCAATACCCAAGCCAGCATACTGATCAACATCACTTGTTTGATACCAAAACGTCTTAGAAAAAAAGGAATCGCAAGAATAAATAAAGTCTCCGATATTTGAGAAATCGACATGATAATAGTTGAATATTCCACTACGAAAGAATCAGCATATTTTGGAAAATGTTTGAATTCATCCAAGAAAACATCTCCGTACGCATTTGTTAATTGTAATGCGCCTCCTAAAAACATGGAGAAAACAAAGAACAAAGCCATTTTATAATCTGCGAATAACTTAAAGGATTCTAATCCTAGTGTTTCCATCACAGAAGCATTCTCTTTAGACAAGCGCTGCGGTTTACATTTGGGTAACGTAAAAGAGTAAATTCCCAAAAGTACCGCTGCTAAACCTGCAATATAAAATTGATATTCCGTTGCTTTATTTCCGGTCAAATTAGTGATCCACATAGCAACAATAAAACCGATTGTTCCCCAAACCCGTATTGGAGGGAAATTTTTGATTACATCTTTATTGTTTAATTTTAGAGCCGTGTAAGAAATTGAGTTACTCAAAGCAATCGTTGGCATATAAAAACACATTGCTAAAAGCATACTATAAATAAAGGTTTCCGGAGTAGTAACTTGTGGGATAAAAAATAATACTGCAGCATACAAAATATGAAGAATTCCATATAATTTCTCAGCATTTACCCATCGATCAGCAATAATTCCGGTTAGTGTCGGCATAAATAAAGAAGCAATTCCCATAGTTCCAAAAACCAATCCAAATTGAGTTCCTTCCCAATTCTTGGTGCCAAACCAATAATTTGCAATGGTAATCAACCAAGCTCCCCAAACAAAAAACTGAAGAAAACTCATTATTACCAATCTATTTTTAATTCCCATGCGATGAATTGTTTTTTTTGTTTTAAAAAATTTACAAGGCGTAAATCTACTATTAAAAATTAAATTTGCAACTAATTATATCGTTTTAGTAATTTCGTTTACTAATTCTAAAACAAGCTCAAATTGCTCTTTACGATTTAAATGTGAATTGTCAATTTCTATCGCATCATCGGCCATTATCAAGGGAGAATCTTCCCGGTGAGTATCAATATAATCCCGCTCTTCTACATTTTTGAGAACTTTTTCATACGTGATACTATCGCCCTTTTGAACTAACTCGTCATAGCGTCTTTTTGCTCTTGTGCTTGCACTGGCGGTCATGAATATTTTAAGCTCGGCATCCGGAAAAACAACGGTACCTATATCTCTGCCGTCCATAACAATTGCTTTGTCTTTTCCCATTTCTTTTTGCTGTTCGACTAATTTACTGCGAACCTCAGAAACTTCGGCTACTTTACTGACAAAACTAGACACTTCAATCGTTCTGATTTCAGTTTCGACATTCACATCATTCAAATACATTTCGGCAAAACCCAAATCAGTATTGAATTTAAACTGCAACTTAATATTTGACAAACTATTAATCAATGCTTGTTTATCAAAAAAAGTGGCGTTAACATATCCTTTTTGCATCGCAAAAAAAGTAACGGCACGATACATTGCTCCGGTATCTACAAATACATATCCAAAATGATTTGCGAGTTGTTTGGCTAAAGTACTTTTTCCGGTTGATGAAAAACCGTCAATCGCAATGGTGATTTTTTTGTTCAAAATGTAAAATTTAAAGTTCAATGTTATATCAAAATCATTCTTGAAAATTAATTGTCAATCCAAAAAGGCTTGTATTTCCTGCTAAGGTATATCTTGAATATGAATAATTAAATTTAAGTTTATTTAATTTAAGTCCAAAACCCAATGAAATTCCTGAAAAATTACGTTGCTCGACAATACGTAATTCTTCGGCTCGTCTAAAATTATATCCCAATCGCAAATTAAGGGCTCTTTTAGGAAAAAGCTCTACTCCCATAATTACATGACGCAAAGCATTATTTACAAATGACACCTTCTCTTCGGTTGATTCTCCATTAAATGAAGATGTAGCTCTAGCTGGATTTGAAAAAGCAATATTCCATTGCTGTAAATTCTCTAAAGTAAGATGCCAGCGAATAGGGACATTTTCTAATTCCTGTGACACTCCTGCGATTATTTCTAGTGGCAGTTTTTCATTTGTACCATTATACGTTGAAAACTGTGTGCCTATATTTCGAATGGCCAAAGCCCAATTGACATCATTTTTTTCATCAATAAAAAGAGCGCCTATATCTAACGCACCACCAAAAGAATTATAAATGTCTAAATTTGAAGAAATCAATTTAGCGCTCGCACCAATATGAATATTCGTATAGGGAATATTATAGGCATACCCGAAAGAAAGCGCTATTTCACTTCCAGTAAATGCTGCCGTAGGCTGGCCATTTTCATCAAATCCTTCAAAATTACCATAATTTACATAATTTATACCCGCCTGAAAGGTCTGTAAATGACGATCGTATGTATACGCGTACGAAGCAGTTCCATAAGTCACTTCATTAAAGTAGCTCCCGTAATTCAAAGCCAAATGGTTGTCCATTTCTGCATTTATAGTAGCCGGATTAAAATGGACCTGATTGACATCCTCATCATAAATTGTAATCACTTTCCCGCCTAAAGCTGCCTGTCTTGGTGAGGTCACTAAATTTAAAAACTGATAGGTGTACTTCCCTCCTATTTGACTGTAAGACACAGCACAAACAAAAATAAAAGAGTACAGATATAGTTTTTTTAGCATGCTTTAAATTGGAGTTTGTATAAGTAAAACGCAACTGCGAAGATAAAATTATAAATACAATAAATGGCAACTTTAAAACTGGTAATTACAAATAAAAAAATCCAAATTCCTTTGCTTGAAAATCAAGTTTTAGAAGTTGGATTTTAAATTTAGAATTTGTTTTTATTACAAATCCTTAGCGTTTTTAACCTTTTGATCAGTTAGAGCATATTTCAATACTTCGCTCATTTCTTTTACATAATGAAAAGAAAGTCCTTCCAGATATTCAGGTTTTATTTCATCAATATCACTCTTATTTTCATGACACAGAATAATTTCTTTAATATTGGCTCTTTTTGCAGCCAAAATCTTTTCTTTGATTCCGCCTACTGGCAATACTTTCCCACGTAAAGTAATTTCTCCTGTCATGGCTAGGTTTTTCTTCACTCGTTTTTGTGTAAATAACGAAACTAAGGACGTCAGCATTGCAATTCCTGCACTTGGTCCGTCTTTTGGAGTGGCTCCTTCCGGAACGTGTAAGTGAATGTTATATTTAGAAAGCAGCTCTGAATCCAATCCTAAAAATGATGCATTGGCCTTAATATATTCTAAAGCAATGGTGGCAGATTCTTTCATTACTGTACCCAAGTTTCCGGTAATTGTCATGGTTCCTTTTCCTGGGGAAAGCAACGATTCTATAAACAAAATATCACCGCCAACAGAGGTCCAGGCCAAACCAGTTACTACTCCGGCAACATCATTATTCTCGTATTTATCTCTTTCTAGCCTTGGAACACCTAGCGTTTTTATGATATCGTCATCCGTTACTTTTTTATTATACGCTTCCTCCATTGCAACGGATTTTGCTGCGTTACGGATTACTTGAGCAATTTTAGCTTCTAGGCCACGAACTCCGGATTCACGTGTGTATCCTTCGACAATTTTTTCTAATTGTTTTTTACCAATAGTTAAATCTTTGGTTGTCAAACCATGTTCTTTCAATTGTCTTGGAAACAAATGCTGACGTGCAATTTCTACCTTTTCTTCAATCGTATAGCCTGACATTTTGATGATTTCCATTCTGTCTTTCAACGCAGGTTGAATCGCAGCCATATTATTCGATGTAGCAATAAACATCACTTTAGACAAATCATATCCCATTTCAAGGAAATTATCATAAAAAGAATTGTTTTGTTCCGGATCTAAAACTTCCAATAATGCTGATGACGGATCACCTTGGTTGCTGTTTGATAATTTATCGATTTCATCCAAAACAAAAACAGGATTTGATGTTCCGGCTTTTTTCAAGCTTTGGATAATTCGTCCAGGCATGGCACCTATATACGTTTTTCTATGTCCGCGAATTTCCGCTTCATCACGCAACCCACCAAGAGAAATTCTAACATATTTTCGGCCTAAAGCTTCTGCAATAGAGCGTCCAATAGATGTTTTTCCAACTCCGGGAGGTCCTGTCAAGCAAATAATTGGGGATTTCATATCATTTCGCAATTTTAAAACTGCCAAATGTTCTATCATTCTTTTCTTAACATCTTCAAGACCAAAATGATCTCTATCTAATATTTTCTGTGCTCTTTTTAAATCGAATTTATCTTTAGAATATTCGTTCCAAGGCAATTCCAGAAACAACTCCAGATAGTTTCTTTGAATACCAAAATCAGGCGCTTGGGGATTCATGCGACGCATTTTAGACAATTCCTTATCAAAATGTTTTTTGGTTTTCTCGTCCCATTTTTTGGTCAAGGACTTCTGTAACATTTCGTCCATTTCCTCTTCCTGAGAAACGCCACCTAATTCTTCCTGAATGGTTTTCATTTGCTGGTGCAGGAAATATTCACGCTGTTGTTGGTCTAAATCAAACCGAACTTTAGACTGAATATCATTTTTTAATTCGAGTTTTTGCAACTCAATATTCATGTAGCGAAGTGTTTCTAAAGCCCTTTCTTTCAATTCATTAATCGCCAATAAATCTTGTTTTTCTTTAACTGTCAAATTCATATTCGAAGTCACAAAGTTGACTAAAAACGATTGGCTTTCAATATTCTTGATGGCAAAAGTAGCTTCACTGGGAATGTTTGGACTTTCTTTTATAATCTGAATCGCTAATTCTTTGATTGAATCCAGAATGGCAACAAATTCAGTATCGTTTTTCTTAGGTCTTTTCTCTGGAACTTCCTTGATTTTTGCAGTAATATAAGATGTTTCATCAATAACAGTCTCAATCTCAAAACGTTTTTTACCTTGAAGAATTACCGTTATATTCCCGTCAGGCATTTTCAGTACACGTAAAATACGGGCTACCGTACCTATTTTATGAATATCTGCTTTGGTTGGGTCTTCATCTTCCTCATTGATTTGAGCAACAACTCCAATAGTTTTCCCTGCAGCGTTAGCGTCATTGATCAATTTAATCGATTTATCGCGTCCCGCAGTAATTGGTATTACAACTCCTGGAAATAAAACCATATTCCGCAAGGGCAATATAGCCAATAATTCAGGTAAAGCCTCATTGTTCATTTCCTCCTCGTCTTCGGGAGTCAAAAGTGGAATTAAATCTGCTTCCGAATCAAATTCCTGAAGTGACAGATTGTCAATAGTAAGTATTTTATGATTTGACATATATTTATTTAAGTCTTTTTGTCATTAAAAATTTTCATTTGCCAAGTAAATATATGTTATCATAGTATTAATTTAAATAAAATCGTTGTATGACACTAATAATTTGTACAACCCTAAAAGAGACAATCATTATGCCAAAGTAAAAGCAAATTAATTTTATCTTCCTACAAATAATTCGAAAGATATATCTTTCTTTTTTTTTAGCTTTTTTCAACACTTGATTCGCATGGGTAAATATTACCTATGAAATGTCTTTGATAAATAGGAGGAAGTGTTAGTTTTTGATTCAGTCAGACTGCTAAAAAATTTTTCAAATAAAAAAAGGACAAAGAAGAATTTTTCTTCCTTGTCCTTTATGGTGGGCAATGAGGGGTTCGAACCCCCGACCCCCTCGGTGTAAACGAGGTGCTCTGAACCAGCTGAGCTAATTGCCCTAAACAATGCAGATATTTTCATATCCTTATTGCGAGTGCAAATATACAGCTAGAAATCGTATCTGCAAGCAAAAAAGTAAAAAAAATCAATAAAATAGTGACTCAGTTTTCTTTCGTGCTCTATAATAGCACTTTATCTTTGTAATGAAAAACTAGTATTTTTTTGTATTCATTCGCTATAGTCTTACATTTGCGACATAAACAATAGATAATGGCCAGGTTCAAAGAAAACGATTTACCAAAATCAAAAATTACTGCAAGTTCACTCCAAAAAGCAACTGTAATATTTCAATATGCAGGAAATCACCGATGGAAATTTTATGTAGGATTAGTTTTTTTATTATTCACTGGAGCGACTGCTCTTGCTTTTCCTAAGTTGATGGGAATGCTAATTGATTGTGTGAAAAACAAAGACAATACTCAAGCTAACATGATTGCGGGTGGTTTAATTGTAATCTTATTTCTTCAGTCCATTTTTTCGTTTTTTAGATTGTATTTATTTGTCAATTTTACGGAGAATACTTTAGCTAATCTACGATTATCACTGTACAGCAATTTGGTAAAACTACCTATGTCTTTCTTCTCGCAAAAGCGTGTTGGCGAATTAAACAGTAGAATCAGTTCAGATATTACCCAGATACAAGATACTTTAACATCTACTATAGCCGAATTCTTAAGACAATTCATTTTAATTATTGGTGGCGTTCTTTTATTGGCCAATGAAAGCATCAAATTGACATTATTGATGTTGTCCGTAGTGCCACTAGTGGCCGTTGCTGCGGTTATTTTTGGGCGATTCATCAGGAAGTATTCAAAAAATGTTCAAGATAAAGTGGCCGAAAGTCAAGTAATTGTTGAAGAAACCATGCAAGGCATCAGTATTGTTAAGGCTTTTGCCAATGAGTGGTACGAAATTGCCCGTTACAACGGAAAAATAAAAGAAGTGGTTGCAATTGCCATCAAAGGCGGGAAATACCGAGGGTATTTTGCTTCATTCATTATTTTCTGTCTTTTTGGAGCTATTGTTGCCGTAGTTTGGTTTGGTGTTCGATTGAGTATTAGCGGAGAAATGAGCGTTGGCCAATTGATTTCGTTTGTGTTGTATTCTACATTTGTAGGTGCTTCTTTTGGCGGAATTGCGGAACTATATGCCCAAATCCAAAAAGCGATTGGCGCAACCGAACGTGTTTTTGAATTATTAGATGAAACTCCTGAAAAAATTAATTCGGTGCGTGATCCGGCTGCAATTGAAAAAATAAAAGGCAATGTCACTTTCAAGAATGTAGCGTTCAGTTACCATTCCAGAAAAGAAATTAAAGTATTAAAAGACGTTAGTTTTACCGCTAATTTTGGTCAAAAAATTGCTATTGTCGGACCAAGCGGAACCGGAAAATCTACTATTGCTTCCCTATTATTGCGTTTTTATACTATTGACGAAGGAGAAATATTGGTTGACGGAAAAAATATTTATGATTTTGATTTAGAAAGTCTTCGTGGAAACATGAGTATTGTACCGCAAGACGTAATATTATTTGGCGGAACCATCAGAGAGAATATTGCTTATGGAAATCCCAATGCTACCGAAGAAGAAATTGTTACTGCTTCAAAACAAGCCAATGCCTATAATTTTATCGAAAGTTTCCCTGAAAAATTTGAAACAATTGTGGGAGAAAGAGGTATTAAACTTTCCGGCGGACAACGACAACGTATTGCCATAGCCCGAGCATTATTGAAAAATCCAAGTATTTTAATTCTGGATGAAGCCACATCATCATTAGATAGTGAAAGTGAAAAACTAGTTCAGGAAGCCTTAGAGATTTTAATGCAAGGAAGAACTAGTATTATAATAGCGCACCGCCTATCGACGATTCGCAGTGCGGATCAAATTTTGGTCTTGGATAAAGGAAAAATCACAGAACAAGGAACACATCAGGAATTAATCGCTCTAGAAAATGGGATTTATAAAAATTTAAGTAATCTGCAGTTTAGCAATTTTTAGATTTCATAAATTTGACATTAAAAAACTCCATTCAATAAGCTGAATGGAGTTTTTTATTAAAACTTTTTATAAATTCTAATATAACTGAATACTAAAATCTGATCACTGACCACTTTCCTACTTCCCTTTTCTTCGATTGCGTTCTGCTTTTATCATTTCTAATTCACGACTCGTTTGTCCCGCTACGGAAGTATTTTCTTCCGCACGACGAATTAAGTACGGCATCACATCTTTTACTGGACCAAAAGGCAAATATTTAGCAACATTATAGCCATTAGCGGCCATATTGTAGCTGATGTTATCGCTCATACCATACAATTGTCCAAACCAGATTCTGTCATCATTAGTTTTTATTCCTTTCTCCGTCATTAATTCCATTAGCGTATAAGTACTGGACTCATTATGGGTACCTGCAAAAACAGACATTACCTCTAAATGATCCGTCATATAGCGCACAGCACCATCATAATTTTCATCCGTAGCTTCTTTTGAAGCGCAAATTGGTGATGGATATCCTTTTTCAGCAGCCCGAACAATTTCCTTTTCCATGTACGCACCACGAACCAATTTCATTCCGATAAAAAAACCTTCTTTTATAGCCTGTTCATGTAATTTTTTCAAGTAATCCAAACGATCCCAACGGTACATTTGCAACGTATTGAAAACAATGGTTTTTTCTTTATTGTATTTGCGCATCATTTCGGTCACTAAATCATCAGCCGCATCTTGCATCCAACTTTCTTCACCGTCTATCAAAAGAGCAACATTTTTAGAATGAGCATCTTTACAAACTAAATCAAAACGAGCCATCACTCTATTCCATTCTGCCTGTTCTTCTGGAGTCAATGTTTGTTTTTCGCCCAATTTCTCATATAATTCAAAACGTCCAAAACCGGTTGGTTTAAAAACGGCAAAAGGAATGGCTTGGCGTTCTCTGGCAAATTCAATAGTTTTCAAGGTCATTTCAAGCGCGGCATCAAATTGATCTTCGGCTTCTTTTCCTTCTACAGAATAATCCAAAACAGAGGAAACTCCTTTGGTATACATTTTATCTACCACCGAAAGACAGTCCACTTCATTTATCCCACCACAAAAATGGTCAAAAACCGTAGCGCGAATCAAACCTTCAACAGGAAGATTGGCTTTAAGGGCAAAATTTGTAACTGCAGTTCCAATACGTACCAGAGGCTGATTAGCAATCATTTTGAAAAGAAAATAAGCTCTGTCAAGTTCCGTATCACTTTTTAATGAAAAGGCAACTTGAGTATTATTGAATATTTTTTCCATTATTTGTTAAATTTTTGTACAAATATAGACAGAGTTTTGAATATTATTTAGCAAAAAATGCCTTATTTTGCGGTTCCAATTAATCCATACAGATGCAATCAATTCAAGCCAACAGTTACCCGATACATTTTAACGAAAAAGGATATGAAGCAATAAATCTTCATTTAAAAGAAAATAAATACTCCAACCTATTTATTATTGTTGACAGCAATACTAATGAGTTTTGTCTGCCCCATTTTCTTCCTGTTCTGGAAACTGATCTTATAATTGAAATCATTGAATTTGATTGTGGCGAAGAAAATAAAAATATTGAGACTTGCGTCCAAATATGGAAAGTACTCACGGAACTTGGGGCTGACAGAAAAAGCCTTATCATTAACTTAGGCGGTGGCGTTGTCACTGATTTAGGTGGTTTTGTAGCATCAACCTTCAAACGCGGTGTTGATTTTATTCACGTTCCAACCACTTTACTCGCAATGGTCGATGCTTCTGTAGGTGGCAAAAACGGGGTGGATTTAGGAAATTTAAAAAACCAAATCGGTGTTATTAATGTGCCTAAAATGGTGCTTATTGATACTCAATATTTAGAAACAGTGCCACAAAACGAAATGCGTTCCGGTCTTGCCGAAATGCTGAAACACGGTTTGATTTATGATAAAGAATATTGGGAGCAATTTTTAGATTTAAAGACTATAGATTTTGCTGATTTTGATGTATTAATTTACCGTTCAGTCGAGATAAAAAATGAAATTGTGCTGCAAGATCCAACCGAAAAAAATATCCGAAAAGCGTTGAATTTTGGTCACACACTGGGTCATGCCATTGAAAGTTATTTTTTGGAAAATGATAACAAAACAACTTTATTGCACGGTGAAGCCATAGCCGTTGGGATGATATTAGAGAGTTACCTTTCACTACATAAAAAACTGATCAATATAGAAGAATATTCTCAGATAAAATCCAGTATAAAGGCTATCTATACCGACATCGTTTTTGAAGAAAATGATATCAAACCAATCTTAGAATTACTGATTCACGACAAAAAAAACGAATATGGAAACATCCAGTTCGCATTGATAGAAGGTATCGGAAAAATAAAAATCAATCAAATGGTTGAAAATGAATTAATTCTTAAAGCCTTTCAGGATTATAAATCTTAATTATTTTTTATAAAAAGGATTGCATTACGTATATAATATTTTTTACATTTGCAGTAATGAAAAAAAGTCAAAACAAACAAAATTATAGTTGTAATAAAACCCGAAACAATATCTCTTTTCTAAGAATATTGAAACGTTTTTATTCTATCAAAGGAAACTTTAGTTTTGATGTTTTTCAATACATGAAAGCAGATCACGAAAAACTTCAGATTATCTATGCAAATATTCGGGTTTGAATTATGGGTTTCTTTATTTTACAATATTTTAATCTATAAATTTATGACATCTAATGAATACAAAATATTCTGATTTAATCAATCAAACCTACTATTTTCCACAGGAAGAATTTACTTTAAACAAAGACAACCTTCAGTTTCATAATATCGATTTAATGAAATTGGTAGAACAATATGGCACTCCATTAAAATTCACCTACTTACCTCAAATTTCCAACAACATTAACAAAGCCAAAAGCTGGTTTCGTAAATCGATGGAGAAAAACAAATACGAGGCAAAATATTACTACTGCTATTGTACTAAAAGTTCTCATTTTGAATTTGTAATGAATGAAGCCTTTAAAAATAACATTCATATTGAAACGTCATCTGCTTTTGATATCAATATTGTTGAGAACTTACTGGCAAACGGAAAAATTAATAAAAGCACCTATGTGATATGCAATGGCTTTAAGAGAGATCAGTATATTGAAAATATAGCCCGAATAATAAATAATGGACATAAAAATGCAATTCCAATTATTGATAATTATGAAGAGCTTGATCTTTTACAAGAACAAATAAAAGGGAAATTCAAAATTGGAATTCGTATTGCTGCTGAGGAAGAACCTAAATTTGAGTTTTACACGTCAAGATTAGGAATAGGGTATAAAAACATTGTCAATTTTTACAAAAAACAAATTCAGGAAAATAAAAAATTGGAACTAAAAATGTTGCACTTTTTTATCAATACAGGAATAAATGATAATGCCTATTACTGGAATGAATTAGTAAAATGTATCAAAGTTTATATTGCATTAAAAAAAGAGTGCCCTACACTTGATGGACTGAATATTGGCGGTGGTTTTCCGATCAAAAATTCATTAGCATTCGAGTACGATTATCAATATATGATTGACGAAATTATCAATCAAATCAAAATTGCCTGCGATGAAGCCGAGGTTGAGGTTCCAAATATTTTCACTGAATTCGGGTCCTTCACAGTAGGAGAAAGTGGCGGTGCAATATACCAGATATTGTATCAAAAACAACAAAATGACAGAGAAAAGTGGAACATGATTGATTCCTCTTTCATCACAACGCTACCGGACACTTGGGCTATAAACAAACGTTTTATCATGCTGGCTGTGAATCGCTGGAATGAAACTTACGAAAGAGTTTTATTAGGAGGAATGACATGCGACAGCGATGATTATTACAACTCTGAGCAAAATATGAACGCAATCTATCTCCCCAAATACAACAAAGAAAAACCGTTATACATAGGATTTTTCAATACTGGGGCTTATCAGGAAACGATTGGCGGATACGGTGGCTTGCATCACTGTTTGATTCCGCAACCCAAACACATATTAATAGACAGAGACGAAAATGGTATTTTAGCTACTGAGGTTTTCTCCGAACAACAAACTTCCGACGATGTTTTGAAAATATTAGGGTACGACAAAAAATAAATAACAATTATTCAATATAAAAATTCGTTAAATTTGAAATACTAATTTTAACGAATTGATTTCTAAGTATTTAAATAAATAAAAATGAGCAAAGGACCAATCAGTCAGTTTATAGAAAAGCATTATTTGCATTTCAACTCTGCATCTTTAGTTGACGCCGCTAAGGCATATGAAGAACAATTAGCCAATGGTGCAAAAATGATGGTGAGCATGGCTGGAGCTATGAGTACTGCCGAGATTGGTAAGATTTTTTCTGAAATTATTCGTCAGGACAAAGTGCATATTATTTCGTGTACTGGTGCAAATCTCGAAGAAGACGTGATGAATCTAGTCGCTCATTCTCATTATGAAAGAGTTCCTAATTACCGTGATTTGACTCCACAGGACGAATGGGATTTATTAGAAAGAGGATTAAATCGTGTAACTGATACTTGTATCCCGGAGCATGAAGCTTTCCGTCGTTTGCAAAAACACATTTACAAAATATGGAAAGATGCAGATGATAAAGGCGAAAGATATTTTCCGCATGAGTTTATGTACAAAATGTTGCTTTCAGGTGTTCTTGAAGAATATTATGAAATTGACCTAAAAGACAGCTGGATGTATGCAGCCGCTGAGAAAAATTTGCCTATCATTGTACCGGGATGGGAAGATAGTACCATGGGAAATATATTTGCATCCTATGTAATAAAAGGAGATTTAAAAGCTTCAACAATGAAATCCGGTATCGAATATATGGTCTTCTTGTCTGATTGGTATCCTAAAAACAGTACAAATGGTGTAGGTTTCTTTCAAATTGGTGGTGGTATTGCTGGAGACTTTCCAATATGTGTAGTACCAATGTTATACCAAGATATGGAAATGCATGACATTCCTTTTTGGAGTTATTTCTGTCAGATTTCAGATTCAACAACCAGTTACGGTTCGTATTCTGGAGCGGTGCCAAATGAAAAAATTACGTGGGGTAAATTAGACATTAAAACCCCTAAGTTCATTATTGAGTCCGATGCTACCATTGTAGCTCCTTTAATTTTCGCTTATTTATTAGATTTATAGAATATTTTATGAAAAGAGTAATTGTAGATTACGCCAAACTTACCAATGAAATTTTAAACCTATTGGTTGATAAATTTCCAGATGGTTATGATGATTCAAATATTATTAGTTTTAGAAACGCTAAAAATGAATTAGTTGAAGCAGTTGAAGTACGAACTGAAGATACCATTTATTTAGTAAAAGTGAGCACAAAACTGGCTGATAGAATTGAAAATTATGATGAAGATGATGAAATAATCATCGATGAAGTTGTTGAACCAATTAAAGGGCTTGATTTAGAGGACGATATGGATGATGATGACGAGGATGATGCTAATGATAAACCAGATACTGATTCAGGAGATGATGATGAAGATGCAGACGAAAAAGATTTTTCAGATGATGACGATGACGATGAAGAGGATTAATTAATCCCTTCTCAAATATATTTATTAAAAGGAACTCATTCACGAGTTCCTTTTTTTATAACTTTAGACTTCTAAATATACGCCAAAATGACTAATCAAATTTTATATGCCAAACTCAAAGAAAACTTTGGTTTTGAAAAATTTCGCCCAAACCAGGAAGAGATAATAAATTGTGTACTTTCCGGACAGGATACATTGGCAATTATGCCTACAGGTGGAGGAAAATCAATTTGTTTTCAATTGCCCGCATTGGTTTTTCCGGGAATTACAATCGTAATTTCTCCACTGATTGCTTTGATGAAAGATCAAGTAGATAGTCTGAAAGCAAATGGTATTGAAGCCTGTTTCATCAACAGTAGCCAAACTGAAAATGAACGTCAGTTTTATATCGAAAGGTTAAAATCGAATGTGATTAAATTAGTGTATATCGCTCCGGAAAGCCTGTCGTTTCTGGATAATCTTTTCAATAGTTTGACCATAAGTTTAATTGCTATTGATGAAGCACATTGCATTTCAGCTTGGGGACATGATTTTCGTCCTGCATATACTAATTTAGGATACCTCAAAAAGCGCTTCCCTTCTACTCCAATATTAGCTTTAACTGCAACGGCTGATAAGGCTACACGTAAAGATATTAGCCAACAATTAAATTTGATAAATCCAAAAATATTTGTTGCTTCTTTTGATCGAAAAAATTTAAGTTTAGAAGTGCGTCCCGCTTTGGACAGAGTCAAACAAATTATAGATTTCATCCTAGAAAAGCCCAATGAATCGGGAATTATCTACTGTTTAAGCAGAAAAACAACAGAAGAATTGGCTGAAAAACTACAAAAAACAGGCGTGAATGCCAAAGCGTATCACGCAGGTTTAGACACGAAAATTCGTTCTAAAACACAGGATGAATTTATCAATGATGATTGCCAGGTGATTTGTGCTACCATTGCTTTTGGAATGGGAATTGACAAATCCAATGTACGCTGGGTCATTCATTATAACTTACCTAAAAATATTGAAGGCTATTATCAGGAAATTGGTCGTGCCGGTCGCGATGGATTACCATCAGAAACGGTATTATTCGAAAGTTATGGCGATCTGATTCAGTTGCAAAAATTTGCCTCTCAAGGTTTGAATGCTGAAGTGCAACTGGCCAAATTAGAACGAATGAAACAATATGCCGATGCGTTGAGTTGTCGCAGAAAAATATTGCTTTCCTATTTTGGCGAACTTGTCACAGAGAATTGTGGAAACTGTGATATTTGTAAAAATCCACCACTTTTTTTTGACGGAACGGTGATCGCTCAAAAAGCTTTATCGGCAATTATTCGGTTGAAGGAAATAGAACCATTACCAGTAATCATTGACTTTTTACGCGGTTCAAAAAATGCATATATTTATGAAAAAGAATACCAAAACCTGAAAACATACAGTGTTGGTGCTAATTTATCATGGTATGACTGGAATCAATATTTGATACAATTGATCAATTTGGGCTATTGTGAAATTGCTTTTCACCAGCAAAACAAAATCAAATTGACAGCCTTTGCAAAAAAAGTATTATTTGAAGGTGAGAAAGTACAACTGACCACAGTTCAAAAAATCAATATCGACAAGCAAGAAATTAAACAAACCAAATCCGTTGCAAATTCACTTTTTGAAACTTTACGTAAACTACGGTACGAAATTTCTAAGGAAGAATCTGTACCGGCTTATGTGATTTTCAGTGATGCGGCTTTACGCCAAATGGAAATTGAAAGACCGATGAGCGAAACAGAATTATTGGCAATTGACGGCGTTGGTAAAGCAAAACTAGAAAAATATGGCGATGCTTTTATAAAAGTTATCCAAGATTTCCAGAAAGCAAAAGGTGCTAAAAAGAAAAAAGAAGCCACAACCTACAAAGAAACATTAGAACTTTATACTACCGGATTCTCTGTAGAGGAAATTGCCCAAAAAAGAAAATTAGGTTTAAGTACAATTATGTCTCATTTAGCAAAACTGTATGTTGATGGAGCTAATATAGATTTGGATTCGCTTATCTCAAAAGAAGAAGTTTCTCAAATTGCTGAAGCGCAAATAAAACTGGAATCACCAAATGCCTTAAAACCTTATTTTGATTATTTTGAAGAAAAAATAGACTACGGAAAAATCCGGTTAGCATTAGCCATACTCGAAAAAGAAAAAGCAGTACTTTAAAACCTACTATGATACATTCCTTTCCGCCTTTTGTAAATTCTGAAACTGAAATATTCCCATCAAAAACCAAGAAGAAACTGATTTTGAAACATTGTTTAAAGAATTTCCCGGCATCACAAAAATTATTTTTAACGGAAAAGAAAGTCATAAATACTTTCTAAAAAAATTTGGTCAAATAAAAGGCATCACGTATTATATGATGCCTTCCACAAGTCCTGCCAATACCATGTCTTTTGAAAACAAATTAAAAATTTGGTCAACTTGTTTTCAATAATTTACAAGTACCTTTCTTGAAAAACTTTTTGATGGTGTTTTTGATGTCCAATCATAATAAAACCTATGGCTCGAACTGAAACAGCAGTATTTGAGGCAGTTCCAATTCTCTTTAATTGCTCTTCAGATAAACTTTTGAAAAGAAATAAATTCGAATGTCGCACCGCTGAAAATTCAGTTAGTAAATCTTGAATACTTCTATTGGCAGCTTCAGTATTATTTACATAATCATTTTCATCAAAACCAGGCAAAGCTGTTTGGTCATTTCTGGAAATTCGCAACGCACGATAGGCAAATATGCGCTCCGTATCAATTACATGCTGAATAATTTCCTTGATATTCCACTTCCCTTGCGCATATCTATAATCAAATTTATCCATTGGAATGTTTTGAATAAAATGGATAAAATCATGTAATGAAATTTCTAATTCTTCCATCAAATTTACGTCTCCCAAAGCATTTATATACGGAGTATAAAAAGAGGCATATTCGTTTTCGGGTAATTGAGTTGACTTCATATTTTATCGTTTAAGCGGAGTTTCTACTGGCATTAGTATTTCCAAAAAGGGAACGGGTTACAATTTTTTCGTATACTTGTATCAAAGCTTCGTCAGAGGTATTTTCTTTGTTTAATTCATTTATACGCAATAAAGCATATTGTTGTATTGTTAATAATGGCAGTACTATACGTTCTCTTATTTGAATTGATGCTTTACCATCTGGATAATTTTCCATAAGCTCTTTATGACCTGCAATTTTCAAAAGTAATCTTTTTGTTTCTAAAAATTCATCATAAATAATTTGCCAAAATGTTCCAAATTCAGGATCTTTTCTCATGTAAGCAGTCAATGGGAAAAATGATTTGGCCAATGACATCATACTGTTTTCTAATAAGGTTTTAACAAACAACGAATTATCGTATAAATCCTGAACTTTATCCCACTGATTTGTATCTTCAAAATGTTTTAAAGCTGTACCTACACCAAAAAACCCGGGTACATTTTGCTTCAATTGGCTCCAAGAACCTACAAAAGGAATCGCTCGTAAATCAGCAAAATCTAAATGTTCTGATTTACTTCTTTTAGAAGGACGACTTCCTATGTTTGTTTTAGCATAATACTTCAACGTACTCATCTGCTCTAAATAAGGAATAAATTTTGGATGATTTTTAAAGCTTAAATATTTCTCATATCCTAAACCAGCTAATTGATCCATTATGTTTTTTTCGTCCAAAGTCAATTCATTTTGACCTTTGCAGAAAACCTGATTGGTTACTCCGGCACTCAATAAATTTTCTAAATTGTAGCGACAGGAATCCAAAGTCCCAAAATTAGAACTAATCGTTTGACCTTGTACAGTAACCTGAATTTCGTTATTTTCAATATTAGGCCCCAATGAAGCATAGAACTTATGTGTTTTCCCTCCGCCACGCGCTGGTGGACCGCCTCGACCATCAAAGAAAATTACTTTTACACCATATTTTCTGGAAATTGTAGTAAGTTCTTCTTTGGCCTTGTAAATACTCCAATTCGCCATCAAATATCCTCCGTCTTTTGTACCGTCAGAAAAACCAAGCATGATGGTTTGCTTATTATCTCTGTTCGTTAAATGTTTTGCATAACCAGGATTAGTATATAATTTTTCCATGATAGCATGTGCATTTTGCAAATCATTAACCGATTCAAAAAGCGGAATAATATCAACGGGAGGATTTTCCCAATTGCTCAAACGAAATAACGCAAAGGTCTCCATCACATTAAGTGCACTTTCATTATTACTGATAATGTAACGGTTAGCGCCAAATTCTCCATTTTTTTCCTGAATTGTTTTTATCGTTTGAATGGATTCGATTGTCAAACGCGACATTTCATTTGAAAATACAGTAGCATCAAGATTCCCACTTACATTTGATAAAATCGTAAACTTTTCTTTTTCTGTTAATTCAAAATAATTTTTCGGAAAAACAGAGGGATTTGTTTTTAAATAAAAATCCACTATATCTTTGAACACAGCATCATGAATTTTACTGTTCTGACGTATGTCTAATGACGCAAAATGAAATCCAAATAAATTCACTTTTATTAAAAGTGCGTCCAATTCATCCAAATATAACGATTGATGCTGGTCGATAATTATTTGTTTAATTTTATTTAATTGTGATTTGAATTCATCTAAAGTAATGAAAATTTCTCCTGTAGAATAAAATACAGACCTATAAAGTTTTTGTTCTAATTCAGTCACTAAAGTATCTACACCAGAGAAGGTTAGTTTTCTTTTTAAATTTCTAATTTCGATATAATAACACTTCAATATAGAAGTTCGCAAACGTTCCGCTACTTTCAGCGTTATTTCAGTAGTCACAAATGGATTTCCATCACGGTCGCCGCCTGGCCAAAATCCAAGTTTAATCAAAGGATTCTTTATGGAGTTGCCGTTAAAAATGTTTTTTTGCAAATACTGCACGATCTCGCCTGAAGTTTGATAAAAAACATTTTCAAGATACCAGATCAAACTTACTGCTTCGTCAAAAGGATTTGGTTTTTCGTTTTGAATAAAAGGCGTTTTTCCTAATTGAGCCAGTAACTGTTTGATTTCAAGCAAGTTATTTTTCCGAATCGCTTCGGTCAAATCAGTAATTATCCCAAGAACTGCTCCCGGATAAAATTGCGTAGGATGCGCCGTCAAAACTGTCCTTACATTGAAATCTTCCAGAAAATCAATCAATTCCTCTTCCTTGTCTTTTGCATCTGATTTTTCTTTGATATCTCTTAAAGATCCTCGTCCTTCCATATTATTAACAACTGGAAAAGCAGCATCTTCAATAGCATCAAACAAAACAATTTGGCGTTCGATATATTGAATAAAACGAAACATAATATCGATTTTTTCTGTTTCTGAAGGATCATGTAAATACCTTTTGGCAAAAAAATCAAAAATTTCTTTTGGAGTTTCTTGCTTTTTAAATCCTGTATCACAAATATCTGCAAACAAAGGAAGTAAAGCACCCGTATTATCTATGGAGTGAAATGGCAATGTTATAAAAACACTATTATAAATGTGATATTTAGAGAGGACATCTTGATTAAAACGTTCAAGTTTGGGTAGTGTGTACATAATTTTGTTGTAGTTGGTTGTTGGTTTAGTTAATTTTTCATAAAAAAACCTCAAGAACTAACTTGAGGTTATATTTATAATATAGTGCATTCAAGAGTAATTACATATTTTTGAAAATAGTATGCATCAAACGCTTCTTATCATTTATACTTTCCTCAAGGGAAATCATTGTTTCGGTTCTATAAACACCATCAATATCATCAATCATAAAGATCACATCTTTAGCATGCTTGGTATCTTTTGCTCTAATTTTACAAAAAATATTAAATTTTCCAGTGGTGACTGAAGCTACTGTTACAAAAGGAATTTCGTTGATACGCTCCAAAACAAACTTCGTTTGAGACGTATTATTTAGAAAAACACCAACATAAGCAATAAAAGAATAGCCTAATTTATCATAATCAAGCACTAATGAGGATCCCATGATAATACCGGCATCTTCCATTTTTTTCACTCTAACATGCACAGTTCCTGCTGAAATCAATAATTTTTTTGCAATATCCGTAAATGGAACTCTTGTGTTGTCTATCAACATATCTAAAATCTGGTGATCTACTTCATCTAAACGAAACTTACTCATAATTCTTTAATTAATATTATTAATTACTATAACAAAGTATAAAAATATACATAAAAACAACAAAAAGACGTAAATATTATATTTTTATCATTCCGTTAACAAATTTCACGTTATTATCTAAATAAAAATCAGCTTTTTGATTTAATTTAGGAATATCATTATAACCATCTTTGTATAAAGCTCCTTTAGCATCATATTCGAAATGACCAAAATAATCCTCTAAATCGCCTATTTGTGAAACATAGGCATTAAAACAGACCTGATTTTCAATTAACTCTTCTTTGTATTGTGCTGCAAAATTGGTGATAATTTCGATACCATCATAATTTATTTTGATGTTTTTATACATAAAATCATAAAAAACGACTTTATTCTGAGAAATACTCAAATATTTGTCAATTCCATTATCAACTATAACGTTTTCGGAGAGTATCCTAAAACTTGAAATTAAACTCATAAAAACGTATTTTCGTGTTTCTTCCCTTTGATAATCATTCTCAAAATGACCCGCTTCAAACAATAAAGTGGGCACTCCTAAAAACTGAAACGTGTCTCCAATGCAATTTATATTAAACGAATCATCAAAACGCCCAATCTGATTGGGAAGATAACGCTGTAGATCCTCATTTATTCCGGCAATCAAGTTGATCGCTTTCAACCTAGATTCATTTATATCTCGATTTTCATTATAGGAAGGTGCTAAAAAAGATACTGTTGCAGGTTTCCCGGTATCATCTACACCAAAAATAGTACGCTGATCATGCAAGTTAAAACAATAATCAGGCTCAAAGGAATCAAAAGCTGCCCTTAACAGCTTGCTTTCTGGTTGTGTCAGCGCTTGCGAATCGCGATTTAAATCAACTTTATTGGCGTTTTCTCTTGTGTATAATGTTGCACCGTCAGGATTCAACATCGGAATGGTGTAAAAAGTAAAGAAGTCTAATAATTGGTGTGCTAATGCAGAACCACTATGCAGTACATTAAAAAAATCGAATAGCGCTTTTGTAGTTGTACTTTCATTTCCGTGCATTTGGGACCACAGAAAAATTCTCGTTTTTCCTTTTCCAATTTCATACGAATAAATAGATTTTCCAAGAACTGATTTTCCTATAATTTGAAGTTGATTGTTCGTGTTTAATTTTTGCAACAAAGGCTCGATTGATGTTAAAGTGACGTACCGTCCACGAACGGATTCTTCCTTAAACTGATCGAATAATTCTTCTAAATTCATACCATTTTATTTGATTTACAAAAGTAAACATCTTTGCATTTACATTTGTAAACATTTAAAACAAAGAATATTTCAATACTGTAAACACTTTTCGCCAGTTAAACCAGGTCGAAAATCCGGCAAATGTTAACAATTGTTATAAATTTATTTTATAATAATTAGAATTTTGTTTATCAATTAATTATGTGTATTTATTAAAAGTACAACTTTAGTTTGTTAGACTTTTAAAATACTATTTATACCTTTAATTTTGATACTGAAGCTTCTTTTGATTACATTTGTAACTAGTTAATTTTTACATTAATTTACAATGGTAAACATAGAAGACTTTATAAAAAGATTAGAGATTATACTGGACTACTACAATTTGAATGCCTCTTCTTTTGCAGATAAAATTGGTGTGCAACGCTCCAGCCTGTCTCACCTGCTTTCTGGGAGAAACAAACCAAGCTTGGATTTTATACTTAAAATTTTAGATGTTTTTCCTGATGTTGATTTGTATTGGATTCTGAATGGAAAAGGAACCTTTCCAAAAAATGCGGAAGAGTTTAACACTAGAGAAAGAATTATTAATCAGGTCTCTGAACAAAATATCCCTGCTCTGGCCAGTGATCAAATAATCTCTGAAAATTTATTTTCTGAACTAAAAAATACTGTTTTGATTCCTGCATTGGAAACTAAAAAAAGTGATCCAATAAATAGTCCTGGTGAAGCGGTTGCTTCTGAAATTGACACCATTGTTATCTTTTATAAAAATGGCTCTTTCAAGAGTTATGTTCCAAATTAAATAAATAACCCCAATTCTGATTTTAGAATTGGGGTTATCGATTAAAAAAGCATTTTTGAAAACAAAAATCTATTTTCTTAAGACAAAAATTGACGTTACACCCGCTTCCGCTCTCGCATTTACGGGAGCAAAATCACCCGAACCAACAGGAAAACTATACGTTAGTACTTGTCCTCCTGCATTTAATCTTTCAGCAACATATATGTTTTTTGTAACACTGTCATAAGCCACAGCCACAGGATTGCCTAAAAGTGAATTAGAACCATAAATCCGTACTTGATTCGTTACTGCAATTGTTCCCGCAGCAGCAGTTGAAGCGAAAACAGTTGAGAAATTTTTAATTATAATTAATCCACCATCAGTGGCTGAAGCAGCACTGGCAAATAATTTGACTATTGGTGTTGTAGTTAATAAATTGGTAAGCGTAATTTTCCCGGAGGTATTACTGGATGTCATCAAATTTAATTCTGCCGGGCTAGTATCAGAATCATTATTATTGTATCAAGCGAAAAATAAAACTAAAAATGCGGTACTAATAACCAAATGTTTCATGTTGTATATTTTAGAGTTTTAATACACTTACGAGAAATCAATTATATGGTTTTAACATTTTTTAAGTTTTTTTAAGAGTTATTCAAATGAGTATCCCTGTTCTGGAATTTTACCCTTGACTCCTATAAAATGTTTTTTCAAAACGGTTATATCGGCCTCAATATCTCCCGAAGGAAAAATAGGATTTCCTAAATTAATTTCTTTTTTTCCAAAATCAAATGCAATAGGAATTACAGGAACCTTTGCTTTTAAAGCAATGTAATAAAATCCTGTTTTAAGTTTGCTAATCTTTTTACGGGTTCCTTCCGGAGCTACTGCCAGACGAAAAACCTTTTTTCTTTGAAAAATAGCTGCAATAGAATCCACTTTATTCAACCCTCCTGTCCTATCAAGCGGTTCTCCACCCATGTATCTAAAATAAAATCCCAAAGGAAAACGAAACAATTCCTTTTTGCCTACCCAATTCATTTGTAAACCGGTTATTGCTCGGATAAAAACCCCTAAATAAAAATCATGAGCGCTGGTATGTGGCATTATCATCATGACACATTTCGTGATATTTGGATCAATACTACCCACTACTTTCCAACCCATTAGTCTGGAAAATATCCATTTGTATAATTGTTTCTTCATTCTTGCTTTCTTTCGTACAAAATAAATAATTAATATCTTATTTTTGGGTAAATCTATCATTAATGCTAAAAAAAATATTCAGCTACGTAATTCCTTTAACTATTTATCAAACTAAATCGGCTTTGAGCAAATCGATTGAGGTGACTTGGGCAAATGGGGAACTGGTCATGGATTCGCAAAACACAAATTATTCCTATGGCAGTTTGCAACGGATTCTGAGGTTAGGCTTAAAAAACATTGGATACAAAAAAATTGTGCCCATGGAGCATATTTTAGTTTTAGGTGTTGCTGGTGGAAGTGTCATCAAAACATTGGTAGAAGAAATAAAATACAAAGGAAAAATTACCGGTGTTGAAATTGATCCTGAAATAATTACAATAGCCAATGCCTATTTTGACTTGGATAAAACAAAAAATCTTACAATTGTAATTGAGGATGCTTTTGCATTTGTGTTAAAAACCCCTACTAAATACGATTTGATTATCATTGATATTTTCCAGGACACTACAATGCCTAATTTTTTATTTGAACCTTTTTTTACCAATAGGGTTTGCTCGCTTTTAAAAAGTCATGGTTTTATTCTTTTTAATACGATGTTATTAGATGAAAATCAAAATCAAAGAAATAAAAAATATGTAACTGAGTTTTACAAAAATCAATTTAAAATTAGAACTATTCCAAGAGTTGAAGTTCATAACGAACTTATTGTCATCGAGAAAATTGCCTAATCAAAACGGTTTTTCAGCTCTGAATTTTTAACATTTCCCTAGCTTTTTCTAGATCTTCTGGGGTATCAATACCAATACCAATGTGAGTAGTTTCGATCATTTTAATGCGTTTCCCAAATTCAAGATAACGCAATTGCTCTAGTTTTTCAGATGCTTCTAATGATTGCATGGGCAAACTATAAAAATCCAATAATGCTTGTTTTCTAAACGCATAAACACCAATATGTTGCAGGTACCGTACGCCTACATTTTTCGCTCTTGGATACGGAATAACCGATCGGGAGAAGTACAAGGCAAATCCGTTTTGATCCACCACAACTTTTACATTATTGGGATTATTAATCTCTGCTTCATTCGTGATTTCGCGCATCAACGACGCTAAATCTACTTTTTTATCCAAATCATTTCTAAAAATTTCAATCACTTTAGCTAAAGGTTCCGCATCAATAAAAGGCTCATCTCCTTGTACATTGACTACAATATCAACATCCAGATTTTCTATTGCTTCTGCAATTCGATCACTTCCGGATTCGTGTTCTTTGATGCTTCGAATAACGTTTCCTCCGTGAGTACGTATTTCGTCATAAATTAAATCGGAATCAGTTACTACAAAAACAGCATCAAATAATTTAGTATTTACAGCTGCTTCATACGTTCTTAAAATTACCGTTTTATCGCCTAAATCCTGCATTAGTTTGGCAGGAAATCGTGTCGAAGCGTATCGTGCGGGAATGACTGCTATTATTTTCATTTTTATTTTTTTATTTGCGTTTAAGAGTTTTATAGCCGTTACAGCTAGACTCTTTAAAGTATAAAATTACTTCATTATCCTAATCCACTCTTGCTAGCAGGCTACTAAGTTAGTCTGTTTTTATGAATTAGAAAAACGGCACTACATTCTCAGTGCTTAATTGTAGTGTTTTACATTAGTATGAGTTTTATTTTAAGAGTTATTCTTTTTTTTTATCCCATCACACAAGCCTCCTTTACTTGGATTGATACGCTACACTTATTTATATTTGGATTTTTATCTGATTTTTGTTTTTGTTTTGGTCAGTGACTTTTTGTGGCTCTATCATATTTTCATCTCCAATACAAAATACCGAAACAAATCAGGTTCTGGTTATTTTCCTTTGTCATCTTTCTATATGTGGTTTAATTTTACAAAATAGAATCAGTGAATACCTTTTTCGGAATGAATTTGGGGTCAAATACAATTTTATCGCAGTAAATTATCTGGTGTATACTAATGAAGTGATAGGTAATATTATGCAATCCTATCCTGTTATTCCCTTATTTTCTGCACTATTTATTTGTACAGGATTGGTCACTTATTTTAAAAGTAAAGAAATCAAAAAACTATCTTGAAAGCATTCCCGCTTTTGTACAAAAAATCAAAATTCCAGGAATTTACCTGCTTCTCTTCACATTATCGTTATTGGCAATTCCTGCTTTATCCGTTAAATAAAATTCTCAAAATATGTTTGTCAATTAATTAAAAAACCAGCCTATTATATAAATTTTATATGGCATTTATGAAAAGTGAACTTGAAGCCATTACTTTATGTTTTCTTCCTACTCCCGGCGAAAGTGTTATAAAAAGGAAAGACAATAAAAATAAATTCCCTACCGGAATGCTCTTTAAACAAAAAGGCTATACTGTAAAATTCATGTATGGCGGCGATTCCTTTTTTGACAATATGGGCGATTTCTTTTCAGGAAATGGATATGAAATTGTAGACAGAAAAACATTTGAACCCAACGAAATCACTTTTGCTAATATTTGGGACGTTTGCGATGAAGATATGTACAATAAAGCAATCACGGAAATAAACAAAGAAGCAGCGGCAAATAAGCCGTTTTTTAATCACATTATGACCGTGAGCAATCACAGACCATTCACGTATCCAAATGGAAAAATTGACATTCCCGGAGATGTAAAATCTCTTGATGGCGGGGTAAAATGTATTGACTATTATTCCCCTCAAACAAACCGTCAAACAATTTCAATTGACTTTGAAACCCAATCAAAAAGCAGCTACTGATTTTTAAATATTTTATGATCAAATACCGCTCACAAAAGAAAGAACGGATTTAGTAAATGAAATGATTTCGTATCATCAAACAGCCTCAGATATGTTAAAGAAAAAAAATATCAAAAAATTTATTAGCATAAAAAAACGGGTAAAATTGAAGTTTCACCCGTTATTTAATTGGAAATATATCGTTATTCTTTTTCGTTTGTTAAACCAAAAAGAGTTCCTTTTTCAAAAGTTTTCAAATCCTTTTTTAAAGTTTTACTATTGCGCTTTGTAAGTTCGGCAGTATCAAGAGTACTTAAATCTGGTTTTCCAGCATTAACCCAAGCCGTGTACCAAAAACTTGCTGTTGCGGTAATGGCTTTTTTCATTTGTTGTTCAACCATTCCGTTCAACTCCGTGTGCAATTTAGCAGCATACTCATCCGAATATAACATTCCTCCGTACTTGTTTTTGACAACATTTCCATCGGCATCCGTTACGTACATTTTGTTTTCAGCAGTTGCAGTTCTTAATTTTTTATCGGCAGCCAACAAAGGTTCCACTAAACTGTGCGTGTCAAAAACGATATCCCAAGTAGCTTTCTCCACATTGTCTAAATATATTCCTTCAGGTACATTTAATTTATACCCTTTGGCAAACAATTCCGGCAAACGGCTTTCCCATAAGGAATGAATTCCTTTTTGATTCGTGTTTTGTCCATCGTGATTGTCTGATGTATGCAACGGCATGTGTGCATCGGCAATATAATGGCCTAAATCCCCCGCAATAAATAAAATTTCATTTTTTCTTTTGTCCTTGAACGCTTTAGTCAATTTGACCATCATATCCTGAATATACCACGGTAAAATTCCGTTTTTAGTCAAAAACTTTTCATCGTACTTCAGCTTCGCTTCTTCCATAGTTTTAGGAATCGTTTCCACAGCTCCAAAATTCTCCATGTCAAAATAATGACGGGGCGGCTCTGCTTTATCATTCAAAACATTTCTTCTCAAATCCGGAACAGTAGATTCTTGGGTAATGAAATCGATATGATTGTAAAAAAAGGTCTGCAATGGTTTTGGAAGTGCCATTACCGCCGCTCTATTGATTCGTTCATGACCAATAACGCCCCATGACAAAAGAAAAAGTGCAACTCCAAGAGCAGATAAAGTGATAAGTGTAGGTCTAATTTTAAAATTTTTCATTAAATTTATTTTTTTGAAGTACAAATGTATTTCTTTAAATCGTTATTAGAAAAAATTGGGTTTAAGATTCTGTTAATTAAAACAAGAAAACTACAACTATGTTTCGACATCAAGGAAAAAACAGAACTTTTATTCATAACCTGCGTTTAGCCACTTTACTATCTTTTGTTGCCGGAATTGTAAATGTTACTGGAGTTTTATCCGTACACACATTGACCACAAATGTTACGGGACATTTTGCCTATTTTGCCGAAGAAATAATGAAACAGAATTATATAGCAGCCATTACCTTTTTTGTATTTACTATTTTCTTCTTGTTGGGCGCTTTTACCTCTAATTTTTTAGCAGAATTAATTTCTAAAAAACATCCTGATTTATCCCACGTCATTCCTATTTCACTGGAAATGATTGTTTTGATTGGAATTGGTATTTTTGGACTAGCGTCTGAATTATCCAGCATTGAAGGAAAGTGGATTGCTTTTTCGATGCTTTTTGCCATGGGAATACAAAACTCTTTGGTAACAAAAATCTCTCAGTCTACAGTTAGAACAACCCATTTAACGGGGCTTTTTACTGATTTGGGAATCGAACTGTCACAATTGTTTTTTTATAAAAAACCCGAAGAAAATAAAAAACTTAAAACAAGTATTTATCTCCGATTATCGATTATTATCTTCTTTTTCATGGGCTGTATTCTAGGTGGTTTTTTGTATAATTTACTAGAAATGAAAACACTTTTTGTTGCCGCAACCTTTTTATTGTTTGCGCTTTTGTATGATTATATCAGATTACAATTTCATGTGATCAAACGAAAAACCTTCCGTCATAAAACTATTTTAAATAAATAATTAAAATTAAAGTCGAAACTGCAATGAATGTCCAAAGCAAAACTCCCTGCACAAGCGGTTTTAATCCCACTGATTTCACTACATTCCTATTTAATCCGGCACCAATTAAAAACAAAGTTACCGTCAGGCCTATTTTGGCAACTGAAACTAAATGTGGTCCTGCACTCTTCATTTCTGGCAGATAGGTATTGGCAATCATTGCCAAAATAAACAATCCTATAAAATAAGGAATTTTTATTTTTCCAGATTTATTTTTGAAAATAAATGCGGTAATCAATGCTACAGGAATAATCCACAACGCACGGGCTAATTTTACTGTTGTGGCTATTTGCATGGCTTCAGGACCAAATTTACTCGCTGCTCCTACTACAGAACTCGTATCATGAATAGCAATAGCGCACCATAATCCAAACTCTTTTTGCGATAAATCCAGCCAATGACCTACTGCAGGAAATAAAAACAGCGCTACCGAATTCAGAATAAATATCACTCCCAAAGCAACTGAGGTTTGTTTTTCATTCGATTGGATTACGGGAGCAATAGCAGCGATTGCACTTCCTCCGCAAATTGCAGTGCCACAAGAAATTAAATGTGATGTTTTTGTATCCGTTTTAAACCATTTTCCAAGGAAAGTTCCTAAAACTAAAGTGCTTACAATAGAAACAATTGTAAAATAAAAACCCTCTTTTCCTGCAGATACCGCACTGTGAACATTCATTCCAAATGCTAAACCAACTACCGAAAACTGCAACAGATAATTAGTGGCTTTATGATTCAATTCTAAAAAAGGATGTCCAAAAAGGTTGGCAACAATCAATCCTAGTACCAAAGCAATTGGTGGAGAAATAAAAATTGTGGTGCAAAACAAAAGCAATGCAACGAAAATGAGTTGCTGCAATGTGGCATTTACTTTAAAAAAAATAAAAGATTCCTTCTGAATTGCTTTTTGATTCGTTTCCAATGTAAAGTTGTTGAATTAGTACAGTACAAAGGTGGAACGATAAAACTATTTATGCCAATCGAAAATTATAATCTGCTATAACTTTAAATTATAATGATTGGAAATATTCTGAATAAACAAATCGGATAATGAATCTGTTTTTCCTTGAAGCGTAATAATATAAAAGTATCGTTCTATAATCAGGTCTTCAATATCTAATATAGCCAATTCATTGTTTTGAAGTTCTTTTTTTATGGCATGAATCGATATAAAAGCCACACAATCCGAGTGCATTAAATAGGATTTTATACTTTCTGTACTTCCCAATTGCATTTCAATTTGTAGTTCGGATACTTTAATTTTAAATGGTTTCAACGCATGTTCAATAACTTCAAGTGTTCCTGAACCTTGTTCTCGCATTAAAAAACGCATCTTTTTAAGATCATCCTGAGTCACTTCATCACGACTTACTAACGGATTGGAACTCTTACAGACCAAAACCAATTCGTCTTTCAAAAACTCGGTATATTTAATAGATTTATTTTTGGATTGCCCTTCAACAATTCCTATTTCAATTTCTTTTTTTAATAGAGCGTTTTCTATTTGTTCCGTGTTTCCGTTGAGTAAACTTACTTTTACATCTTGCAATTTTTGATGGAAACGAGCTAAAAGTGGCGGAATTATATACTGAGAAATTGTAGTACTGGCTCCTAATTGCAACAATCCGGAACGTTGATTAATCAGTGTACTCATGTCAAAATTAATTTCGCGGTATACTTCAAAAATGTTTTTGGTGTGTTTCAATAATACCTCACCAGCAATTGTCAATGCTATTTTAGAACCATTTCTGTCAAACAGTTTGATTTTATAGTCCTCTTCTAATTCCTGAATGTGTTTGGAAATAGCAGGTTGCGTAATAAACAATTCGGTTGCCGCTTTTGTAAAACTCAAACGATTGGCAACAGTATAAAATACTTTCAGTCTAAAATCCATGTTGTTTAATTGTATTTTATTAAAGTAATCCGTTGTGTTTTCGAACAAACCATTCGGTTGTCAGTAAAATTGAAATTAAAACCAATAACCACATCCAATTTATCAAAGGAGTTTTGGTAACACTACTCTTTTGTATCGTCTTGTATTCCTCATTTTCTAAAAGCGTTTTAATCAATACGTCTACTTGATCTGAAAAATACGCTTTTCCTTGTGTTTGCCCAGCTAATTGCGTCAATTTCTCCACGTCGGGATTAACAAATTGTTTTTCAATATCAAAATCAAGAATTTCAAAACTACTGGAATACGTCGTTTTAGAATTTAATTCTTTTACCGTAAAAGTATGAGAACCGGCTTTCAATCCGTCAAGATTGACTTTATAGGAATTATTCCCTTTTAATAAATCGTAATTTTTCGTTTGCTTGGTTTCGGTATTTTTTACCGTTATAGTCAAACGGGCTTTTTCATCAAACTCATAATTTTTATTGAAATACTGTGCCGTTATTTCAATGGCTTCACCGGAATTATAAAAACTTTCATGTTCAACAACCAATGATTTTTTAGAATTATTAGAAGCCAGAAATTGAATAATCTTATCCATGAAAACGTCATATTTTTCAAAAGATTGATTATTTACATGTGTTTGCAAGCGCCATTTCCAACTATTTTCACCCAAAAGATAAGTGGCTCGCCTGCCTTGATTTTCTGCAAAAACCAGTAAAGGCGCATTCGTATCTATTGTTCTGATTTTAGATGAAAGCAAAACTGACACAACTCCTTTTGTAGTTACGGTTCCAAAAGCGTTTTGCAAAGGCGGTAAATCTTCAAACCCAATATTGTCCGCAGCAAACAAATTAAACTGTTTATTAAAAACCGACAAATACTCTTCTTTTTGTCCACTCATTTTAAAGCTCAAATTCTCCTGTTGCTGATTCAAAAAATTGAAATCGGTGTTGTTTCCAGTAATAATAAATGTATTAATTCCGGCAACTTTATTACTTTCAAAAATAGTTTTAAATTCAATCGTTGGTTGGTATAAAATCAAAACATTATAATCTTGTAATGTTTTGATTTCATTTGGTTTAACAATTATTACTTTACGCTGTACATTCGATTCAATAGCTCTTTTCATAGCCCCTAAATCGGGATGATTTATAGCTGAAATTATGGCAATATTTGTTTTTTGATCAATAACTTCAACTGCAAAATTCTTGGTGTTGTTATATGTGTTTTTTTCTTTTTCTTTTGATGAAATCGTAACTTTAAAAACCTGTAATCCTATTTTGTCAGCCGGCAAAAGTACGGGTACAGTTGCTGTCTTCTTGGATGGTGATAAGGTAATGGATTGTGTACTGAATACCGAATTCCCTTGTGAAATAACAAAATCAGCTGTTACACTTTTGGTTCCTGAATACTGCAAAAAAACTTCTACAGGAAATTTATTCTTATGAAAAGCATATTTATTAACGTTCAGTTGATTGATTTTTAAGTCAAATAATTTTGTTGTGTCGCCTAATATTACCGGATAAACTTTATTTAAGGGGTCAAAACTATAGACGTAATCATTCCCTGAAGTTTGGTTTCCATCTGTGATTAAAACTGTTGGATATACTGTGTTTTTATAAATGCTTTTTAGATTTTTGGCAACAACATCGATATTGGTTTGAGTTCCCTTAAAATTAAAAATTTCCGTAGGTTCAAAATCATCTGAAAACTGATACGTTTGCACATCGAATTTATCTTTCAAATCTGAGTTTAATTGTATTCTTTTATACAATTCTAATGCTTTTTCATTGGCATTCAAAAAAGAAATAGAACTGGAATTATCAACAACAATCGGTAAGGGTGTTTTTACCGTTTCGAAGGTATTTTTGGTTAGTATTGGATTAATCAACAACATTAAAATTCCAAAAATGGATAAAAAACGCAAAAAAGCCAAAAACCAACCGACTTTCGATTTGTTTTTGGCTTTGTAAATATATTGAAAAAATGACAAACCACCAGCTATTAGTAACGAAAGCAGTAATAATAGTAGCGTGTTTGTTGTCATTTATTCTTTATTAAAAGATTGAAGAATTTAATGATTAAAAATTAATTACGTAGTTCAAAAATCTTTAAATCTTTGAGTTTTACAATCTTATAATTAAATTTTAGGTAAGCATTCCTCCGCAAACATTCATAACCTGTCCCGTTACATACGCACTCATATCCGAAGCAAAGAAAAGACACGCATTAGCAACATCTTCAGTAGTTCCGCCACGTTTCAAAGGAATTCCATCTCTCCATCCTTTTACAACATCTTCATTTAACTTAGCGGTCATTTCCGTTTCTATAAATCCCGGAGCAATTACATTACAACGAATGTTACGAGATCCTAATTCCAATGCTACAGATTTAGAAAAACCAATAACTCCCGCTTTAGAAGCCGCATAATTCGTTTGTCCTGCATTTCCTTTCACTCCTACTACTGAACTCATATTGATAATTGAACCTGAACGTTGTTTCAAGAAAGTACGTTGAATGGCTTTAGTCATATTAAAAACCGATTTCAAGTTAACATCAATAACTTGATCAAAATCGCCTTCAGACATTCGCATCAATAGGTTGTCTTTAGTAATTCCAGCGTTATTTATCAGAATATCAACAGTTCCGAATTCAGCTAAAACCGCGTCTACAAGAGTTTGTGCTTCATTAAAATCGGCTGCATTTGATTGATATCCTTTGGCTTTAATCCCTAAAGCGTTCAATTCATTTTCAAGAGCCAAAGCTGATTCAACAGATGAACTATACGTAAAAGCAACATTTGCCCCATTTTTAGCAAAAACTTCTGCAATTCCTTTACCAATTCCACGGCTTGCGCCAGTAATTATAACAACCTTTCCTTCTAGTAATTTCATGTTCTAAAATTAATTTAATATTTATTTGAAGCTATTCCTGCTATCCGTTTCAATCTTTTTCTCTTGTTCTCCTCCTCGCTTTTCAAACGAAATCGAACTGACAAGAAAAAGGATTTCCACTTCTATCAGGGCTAATTTACACATGTCAAATATAGCAATAATTGTGGGTTGAAAAAAAAATACATCTTCAATTAAACCTTTTATAAAAAAAATTGTCCTAAAACTAAGTAAAACTGTTTGACATGATTAAAGCTTCAAAATATTTAGATGTAATCATAATAAAATTACTAGATTTGAAATTGACTCTAATTATAAAAAAAAGTAAAAAAACAATCTAAAATACAAGAAACCCAAATAGAATCAACGACTTCATTTTTTAACTTAACCAATTGATATGAACAAGATCTCTTCCTTATTATTTTTTGTAGGATTACTCGTTTTTACAGCTTGTAGCAAAAATGAAAGCAATGAAACAACTGTGATTGCCGATTCCTATCCCAATGTGACTGCTACTTTTCCTGGTAAAATTGATTTAAATAATTTGAGTAATTATGCTAACCAAATTATCCCTTCTTACATAACTAAAGATAACACTGCAGGAAATCAAGTAACTGACAAAGGAGCTACATTAGGTCGGGTTCTATTTTATGATAAAAACTTATCCTCAAATAACACAATTTCCTGTTCTTCCTGCCACATTCAAGCAAATGCTTTTGGAGATGTGGCTATTGCCAGCGACGGAATAAACGGAAAGACCACCAGACATTCTATGAGATTGGTGAATTCTAGATTTTCAAGAGAAAACAAGTTTTTTTGGGACGAACGGGCAGCCACATTAGAGTTACAAACGACACAACCTATTCAAAATCACATTGAAATGGGTTTTAGCGGAACCTTAGGTGATGCAAACTTGACAGTACTAATTTCAAAATTGCAAAACATTGGGTATTACAAAGAATTGTTTAAATATACGTATGGCTCTGAAATCATTACTGAAAGCAAGATTCAGCTGGCTTTGGCGCAATTTATTAGAAGTATCCAATCCTTTGATTCTAAATATGATGCTGGAAGGGTATTAGTTGCAAACGACGGCCAACCCTTCACCAACTTTACGACACAAGAAAATCAAGGTAAAAATTTGTTCCTGGCGCCTCCGGTTTTTGACGCAACCGGAAACAGAACTTCTGGAGGAGTAGGATGTGCAGTTTGCCATGCCGCACCTGAATTTGACATTGATCCCAATACAAAAAACAATGGTATTATAGGTATTTTAAACGCCACGGGAATTGACATCACAAACACAAGAGCACCTTCATTGAGAGATCTGGTAAAACCAAACGGAAGTTCTAATGGTTTATTTATGCATACGGGAAATTTAACAACACTACAAAATGTTATTGGGCATTATGGAAGTATCAATTTAGCTCCCGGAAATACAAATTTGGATCCAAGATTAGCGCCAAATGGTTTTGGGCAAAAATTAAATCTTACTGCTCCCGAAGTTAATGCTCTTGTCGCTTTTATTCAAACATTATCAGGAACTAATGTATATGTAGATACAAAATGGTCGACACCATTTAAATAAAAAAAGCCCCAAATAGGAGCTTTTAAATTATTTAAAAAAACGGATTGTATTAAAAAGCTACATTCCATTTTGGTAATCTTCCATTTTCGTCTAGAAAGTTTTGTAAAACTTGTCCTTCTACGAATGTTGGAATCACTTTAGTTTTATCGTTGAATGTCTCATACCAAACCACTTCTAGCGTGCTGATCTCTTCAATTTTCATTTGCGCTGGCCAAGAATATTTTCTTCCTGTTTTAGCAAATTGGTGTCCTTCAACAATTTTTTCTTTTAGACCACCGTTTTTAATTTTCAAAGTTCCGTTATTTTGGACAGTTCCGGTAGAACCCACCATAATCAACTCTTTCTCTTCTGCTACGGCATATACTAAAAATATTCCAGATCCTTCTGAAGCATTACAAACTTCGGCTAAACTATCTTCTGTAGTGAATGAAAACTGATTGGTAACTTTGAATTTTTTTAACTCTTTATACATTTTTTTTATTTTAATTTGAATTGGCTTTAGCAAAAAAATACCCCACAAAATCGTGAAGTCCATTAGAAACCATTCGTTTATGTTTACTTTTATTAGGATTACATCTGAAAAACAGATTTATTTAATAAAGTGCAAAGATATTTCTTTAATTGAATTTATAATAAAAAAGCCCCACAAAATGTGAGGCTTTTAAAATATTTAATTAGAGTTTAGATTAACCTAAAACTTCTTTTACTTTTTTACCAATTTCCGCTGGAGAATCTACTACGTGAATACCACATTCTCGCATGATTTGCTTTTTTGCTTCAGCAGTATCGTCAGATCCACCTACGATTGCACCTGCATGTCCCATTGTGCGTCCTACTGGAGCGGTAACTCCTGCAATGAATCCTACAACTGGTTTACGGTTACCATCAGCTTTGATCCAGTGAGCTGCATCCGCTTCTAATTGCCCGCCAATTTCACCTATCATTACAATACATTCTGTTTCTGGATCGTTCATTAATAATTCAACAGCTTCTTTTGTTGTAGTTCCAATGATTGGGTCTCCACCAATACCAATAGCGGTAGTGATTCCTAATCCTTGTTTAACTACTTGATCCGCTGCCTCATAGGTTAATGTTCCCGATTTAGAAACAATACCAACAGTTCCTTTTTTGAAAACGAAACCTGGCATAATACCAACTTTAGCTTCACCCGGAGTAATTATTCCTGGGCAGTTAGGTCCTATTAGACGAGCATTTCTTTCTTTTACGTAACTATTTGCTTTTATCATGTCAGCCACAGGTATTCCTTCAGTAATTGCAATAATTACTTTTATACCTGCATCTGCAGCTTCCATTATTGCATCAGCAGCAAAAGCCGGTGGAACAAAAATGATAGTTGTATCAGCTCCTGCTTGTTCTACAGCATCTTTTACAGTATTGAAAACGGGTCTGTCTAAGTGAGTTGTTCCTCCTTTTCCTGGAGTTACGCCACCAACAACGTTAGTACCGTACTCAATCATTTGAGAAGCATGGAAAGTTCCTTCACTTCCTGTAAAACCTTGAACAATTATTTTGGAATCTTTATTAACTAAAACACTCATGATATATTTTTTATGTAGTTTTTAAAATTGTTATGCAAAAGTATAAAATAGTAAGCAGTAATCAGTGTTCAGTGTTCAGTTTTTTGACACTAAATTAGGATAATTGACTCATTTGATACCCTCTGTATAATTTATTGTCTTTTATTTCCCAAATAGCTATAAAATGTGCTAATAACATCTCTTCTCTAGGATTTTCAATTGTTTTGACAAAATGAGAATAGCGCACGGAAATTAAATTATTTTCACCAATAATATGGCTTATTCGAACTTTAGAACGAACATACGCTTTGCTTAAATCATTAGATAAATTTAATAAAGAATTATAATCCAACTGAATGAATCCTTTGCTGCTATTCCATTCTACTATTACTTCCGGGTGCAAATAATCTTTGATGACTTCGCTGTCGATTAAAGCATCTGATTTATAAAATTGTTGAACGATTTCTTTTGCAGACATATTATTTTAGTTTAGTAAGAATTTCTGGTATCTTTTTAATATTGGCCAGTTGCTTCAATTTTTCTCTTGATTCCTCAATTGGCGTTCCAAAATAGGATTTACCTCCTTCTACTGATTTTGTAACTCCGGTTTGTCCTAGAATAACAGCCTTTGCTCCTATTGTGATTCCGCTGGTAGTTCCTACTTGTCCCCATATTGTAACTTCATCTTCTATAATAACGCATCCGGCAATTCCGGTTTGTGAAGCAATTAAACATTTTTTCCCAATCACGGTGTCATGACCTACATGCACCTGATTGTCAATTTTTGTGCCTTCACCAATAATAGTATCGCCAGTAACACCTTTGTCAATTGTACAAAGCGCTCCAATTCCCACATTGTCTTTGATAACCACTCTTCCACCGGAAAGTAATTGATCGTATCCTTCGGGACGTTTTTTATAATAAAAAGCATCGGCACCCAAAATTGTTCCTGCGTGAATGATTACATTATCACCAATTACGGTATAATCATAAATAGAAACATTAGAATGTATCACACAATTTTCTCCAATGACAACATGATTTCCAATAAATGTATTGGGCTGTATTACAGTTCCTTCACCTATTGAAGCTGAAGCAGCTATTGAAACATTTGAATACTGAAAAGGTTTAAAGTGTTTTGTTAATGTGTTGAAATCCCTAAACGGATCATTAGAAATAAGTAATGCTTTTCCATCAGGACAAGCTACATTTTTATTGATTAAAACTATAGTTGCCGCTGAGTTTAACGCTTTATCATAATACTTAGGATGATCTACAAAAACAATATCACCAGATTCGACAACATGAATTTCATTCATTCCCAAAACAGGAAAATTAGCATCACCAACATATTCACAGTCGATGATAGTTGCAATTTCTTCTAAAGTATATACTTTTTGGAATTTCATTTTTTCATTTCTTTAGTCTCAGTTTTCAGTACCAGTTTTAATTCTTTACAACTCGAATTATCTACTGATACTGAAAACCTATAAAAACTACTCCTTTACACGTTCCATATAAGAACCTGATGCAGTATCTATTTTAATTTTATCTCCTTCATTGATAAACAAAGGTACATTTACAGTGGCTCCTGTTTCAACAGTTGCTGATTTTGTTGCATTTGTAGCAGTATTTCCTTTGATACCTGGTTCCGCATAAGTCACTTCAAGAATTACAGATGCCGGCATATCTACAGAAAGAGGTAAATCAGTCTCTGTATTGATACTTACCATTACATTTTCGCCTTCTTTTAATAATCCTGGGGAATCCAAAATATTTTTATTCAAGGAAATTTGCTCAAAGGTTTCTGTATTCATAAAATGGAATTCATCACCTTCCGGATACAAATATTGAAATTTATGATTTTCAACTCGAACTTCCTCAATTTTATGACCCGCAGAAAAAGTGTTATCCAATACTTTTCCGTTTGTTAAACTTCTTAATTTAGTTCTAACGAAAGCTGGTCCTTTTCCTGGTTTTACATGAAGAAATTCAATTATTTTGTAGATATCGTTGTTGTATTTAATACACAATCCGTTTTTAATGTCTGATGTAGATGCCATTTTTATTTTTATTTGTTGATTTGTTGATTCTTAATAATTTCCTGAATAGCCTTTCATTACACCTCTTGAGGAGTTTCGAATAAAATCAATGATTTCATCTCTTTCCGGCGTGGCCTCCATTTCAGCTTCAATAATACCCAAAGCTTGCGTGGTATTATAATTTTTTTGGTACAGAATTCTGTAAATATCTTGAATTTCTCTGATTTTTTCTGTTGTAAAACCACGTCTTCTTAATCCCACAGAATTAATACCTACATACGACAAAGGTTCTTTTGCGGCTTTGGTAAACGGGGGAACATCTTTTCTTACTAAGGATCCACCAGAAATCATGGCATGATCTCCAATATGGATAAATTGATGAATGGCAGCCAATCCTCCAATAACGGCATATTTACCAACGGTTACATGACCAGCCAGAGCGACTCCGTTTACAATAATAGCATTATCACCTATGTGACAATCGTGGGCAATATGCGCCGTTGCCATTACCAAACAATTATTACCTAAGGTAGTCTGTCCGGAGGCTATTGTTCCCCTATTGATGGTCACACATTCTCTTATGGTACAATTATCTCCAATAATTGCTAAAGAATCTTCTCCGCCAAATTTTAAATCCTGTGGAACTGCTGAAATTACTGCACCAGGGAATATATTACAATTTTTTCCTATTCTTGCGCCTTCCATTATGGTAACGTTAGATCCTATCCAAGTGCCATCCCCAATAACTACATTATTATGGATGGTTGTAAACGGTTCAATGACAACATTCTTGGCGATTTTAGCGCCGGGATGAACATATGCTAGTGGTTGATTCATATTCTTTGTTTAATCGTTTAACTGTTTAATCGATTAACCGAATACACGATTAACCAAATCAACAAAAAAATTACTGTTTCTTAGCAATTTGGGCCATCAATTCTGCTTCAGCAACCAGTTTTCCATTTGCATACGCATTTGCTTGCATATGACAAATACCTCGTCGGATTGGCGTAATTAAATCGCATTTAAAAATCAAAGTATCGCCTGGTAATACTTTGTGTTTAAATTTAACATTATCTATTTTCATAAAATAAGTCAAATAGTTCTCCGGATCCGGAACCGTGCTTAAAACAAGAATCCCTCCTGTTTGCGCCATGGCCTCCACAATTAAAACACCTGGCATAACCGGAGCTTCAGGAAAATGACCTACAAAAAAGTTTTCGTTCATGGTTACATTTTTCATTCCAACCACATGAGTTTCTGACATTTCGATAATTCTGTCAATCAATAAAAATGGGGGTCTATGAGGCAGAACTGCCATGATTTTATGAATGTCCATCAATGGTTCCTGATGTAAATCAAAAACAGGAACATAATTTCGTTGTTCAATTTTTATGATTTTAGCCATTTTCTTCGCAAATTGTGTATTGACAAAATGTCCTGGTTTGTTAGCTATTACCTTACCTTGTATTTTAGTTCCAATTAAAGCTAAATCACCTATTACATCAAGTAGTTTGTGTCTTGCCGCTTCATTCGGATAATGCAAAGTCAGATTGTCTAAAATACCATTTGGTTTAACCGTTATTTGCTCTTTTCCAAAAGCGAGTTTCAAACTTTCCATTGTAGTGGCTGATATTTCTTTATCAACATACACGATAGCATTATTTAAATCACCTCCTTTTATCAAACCGTTCTCTAAAAGAGATTCTAATTCATGCAAGAAACTGAAGGTTCTTGACTCAGATATCTCCGTTTTGAAATCAGAAATATTTTTCATAGTCGCATTTTGAGTTCCTAAAATTTTAGTCCCAAAATCAACCATTGCAGTAACGCAGTAATAATCACTTGGCATCACTAAAATTTCGCTGCCTGTGGCTTCATCAGTAAATGAAATAACTTCTTTTACTATATATACATTCCTTTTTGCACTTTGTTCTTCGATACCCGCTTTTTCAAGAGCTTCAACAAAGAATTTAGAGGAGCCATCCATTATTGGTAGTTCAGAAGCATTCAATTCTATGATGACATTATCTAAGTCACAACCCGTCAATGCCGCTAAAACATGTTCTGGTGTTTGAATTTTTACCCCTAACTTTTCTAAATTGGTTCCTCTTTGTGTATTTACTACATAATTTGCATCAGCTTCCACAATAGGTTGTCCCTCTAGATCTACTCGAACAAAAGTAAAACCATTATTGACTGGAGCAGGTTTAAAAGTCATTTTCACTTCTTTACCTGTGTGTAATCCAACTCCAGTTAGAGAGATTTCTGTTTTGATGGTCTTCTGTTTAACCATTTTTTCCATTTTTTTGGTTTAAAATTTGTTTTTTTAATTCTTCGATTTCTGCAACAATTTTGGGTAAATTCTTGAAATGAACGTACGATTTACTAAAATCATTGTACCCAAATGCGGGACTTCCTTGTAAGATTTCATTATCTTTAATATTCCTTCCTACACCACATTGCGCTTGAATTCGTACATTATTGCCAATGGTTAGGTGTCCAGAAATTCCAACTTGGCCACCAATCATTCCGTTTTTGCCAATTTTAGTTGAACCCGCAACACCGGTTTGCGCCGCTATTACCGTATTCTCCCCAATTTCAACATTGTGCGCAATTTGAATTTGATTGTCCAGCTTCACGCCTTTTCGTATAATAGTTGAACCCATTGTGGCTCTATCTATTGTAGTACAAGACCCAATATCAACATTGTCTTCAATAATAACATTTCCTATTTGTGGGATTTTAGTGTAAGTTCCGTCTGGATTAGGTGCAAAACCAAAACCATCTGAACCTATTATAGCTCCGGAATGTATCGTACAGTTATTCCCTATTATGGTCTCTGAATAAATTTTTGCACCAGCAAATAGAATAACATTATCCCCTACTACTACATTATCACCCAGAAAACAATTGGGATAAATTTTTACGTTTTCTCCTAAAACGACATTTTGACCTACATAACTAAAACTCCCTAAATATAAACTTTCTCCATATTTAACGCTGTCCGAAAGGAAAGAGGGTTGTTCTATCCCACTTTTATTTAATTTTACCTGATTGTAAAATTCTAATAATTTAGAAAATGCGGAATACGCATCAATCACTTTAATCAAAGTTGTAGTAATTGGTGCCTCTGCTATAAAAGTATCATTAACAATTGTTACAGATGCTTTAGTAGAATAAATATAATTCTGATACTTGGGGTTTGACAAGAAAGTTAGTGATCCTTCGATGCCTTCTTCGATTTTTGATAATCTAGAAACTTCTGCCATGGGATTTCCTACAACTTCACCTTCTAAAATCCCTGCTATTTGTTCTGCTGTAAATTTCATCCCGACAAAAATATAAAAAATAGGTTTTAAATACTGAATTTATAACAGTTGTTTTGGAAAACATATGTAATATTTAGTAACGGATTTAGATAATGATTTCAAATTCAATTGATCAGAGGCATCCACAACGTCTTCAATTGTTTTGTCTTTATTCAAAATCCGTATGGGTTCTGCCTGTTTACTGTAAGCCTGATTTTTTATTTTTCCTCTAAAAATAAAATAGTTTGTTTCTTGTAAAGAAATATGATGCTCTGCTGCAAAACGTTCTTTCAACGGCTGTAATTCTTCCAAAGTGACTTTTTCACTCGTCAATTTTATTTTTAATAAATCACGGTTGACAATCATTTTACTCAAAGACGACAGAATAAAATCATCCTCTTTTTGCCAAGCTTTTAAAGCCCCAATAATATCAAAATCATCTAATTGTGCAAATAAATCTAACCTCCGAGCATCAAATGTGTCCATCGTAACTTTATTTTCTATAAAAAAAGACAACGGCTTGCTGCAAGGCAATTGTACTCCTTTTAAGGTCAACTCTTTAGCTCTTTTTAGGACTTTCGTCAAAATTAACTCGGCCACTAAACTGGTTTTGTGTAAATAAACCTGCCAGTACATTAATCGTCTGGACATCAAGAATTTTTCAACAGAATAAATTCCTTTTTCTTCAATAACCAAAACATCATCCGCAACATTCATCATTTGGATCAATCGTTCTGAATTGACATTGCCTTCTGAAACACCCGAATAAAAACTATCGCGTTTCAAATAATCCATACGATCCATATCCAATTGGCTCGAAATAAGTTGCAGCATAAATTTCCGGTCATATTCCCCCTTGAAAACCTGAATGGCTAGACTCAACTGGCCCTTGAATTCCACATTTAACTGATTCATGAACAATAAGGAAATTTCCTCATGATGTACATCCTCAACGATACTTCTTTCCATAGCATGCGAAAAAGGGCCATGTCCTACATCGTGTAACAAAATGGCAATATAGAGTGCATTTTCTTCTTCTGGAGATATTGAAACTCCCTTAAAACGCAATACATCAACCGCTTTTTGCATTAAATGCATACAACCTAAAGCATGATGAAAACGGGTATGATTGGCACCAGGATATACTAAATACGACAAGCCCATCTGGGAAATACGGCGCAAACGCTGAAAATAAGGATGCTGTATTAAATCGTAAATTAAGGCATTGGGTATGGTAATAAACCCATAAATGGGATCATTGAATATTTTTAGCTTATTGATTTGACTCACTATAAGTTTTTTTTAGGTCAACAAATATAAGTAATTTAGATTTCAAAAACAGAACAGTACTAATTGTGTTGTAGCGCTAAAAAAAACGGAGCGTTTTAGCACTCCGTTGGTATTTAATTTTATAGTTTTCTGATCCAAATATTTCGGAATTGATTTTTAGAATCATGATCCTGAAGCGAAATAACATCCTCTCCATGAGCCGAGGGATAATTATGCAAACCGATGTAAAGTGTCAACCCGTTTATTGTAGTATTATTTTGGACTAAAACACCATTTAAAAACACGGTAATTCTTGCCGGAGCATCAATTTTACCATCTGCTTTGAAGCGAGGTGCCGTATATATTACATCATAAGCATTCCATTCTAATGGTGTTTTCACGGCGTTTACTAAAGGTGGATGATCTTTATAAATACTTCCGGCCTGGCCATTACTATAGGTTCTATTATTATAGGAATCTAATATTTGTAATTCATATCTGTTTTGGAAAAATACGCCACTGTTTCCTCTTGCCTGTCCCCCATCTAAAACAACATCCGGCGCGCTCCATTCCAGGTGCAGTTGACAATCCCCAAAAACCATTTTAGTTTGAATGGCTCCGGTACCCGGAACAACTTCCATGTAATCTTGATCAACAATTTTCCATCCTGCCGGTTTATTTATATCTTTCTGGCTCACCCATTGTGCTAAATTTTTACCGTCAAATAAAATAATCGCATCCGAAGGCGCATTTCCAAGGGTTTTAGCCGGGGTAATACCTTTTACTTCTGGTTCCCAAATTTCAGTCATTTCTGGTTTCATTGACATTGGGGAAACCTCTGGCGGAGTGTTCACATAGTTGTGTTGCGCCATAACTGCTGTTGCAGAGAATAAAGAAATCATTAATAAAGAGTTCTTGAAGTTTTTAGATTTCATAGTAAAATTCATTTGGTTTAATAAAATATGGATAAATGTTCACTTTTCAATATTAAGCATTTTTTTTTCACCAACTAACTTTTAATCTAATTATAACTAAATGAGGAATAAACTTTAGATTTTTATTGTAGAAGCAGTAACTTCATTAACTACAATTTGTTAAATAAATTAACATAGATTTAAGTTCGCTTAGTTCGGTAAATGCCGAACTAAATAGTACTTTTGCAAAAAAATTATGAACAATATTCCTAAAGAAAGAGAAGAACTTATAGAAATGTTCGGAATTCATTTTGAGTTACTGTATAATTTATCTCCGCTTGGCTCCAGAATTCTGGGACTATTAATAATTGATGGCTGCAAAAAAGGATTAACCTTTGAAGAAATAGTTGAAAAACTGGGCGCCAGTAAAAGTTCGATTTCTACAAACTTGAATCTGCTGCTAAAAATGGACAAAATAAATTATTATACGTTAACTGGTGATCGAAAAAAATATTTCAAATCCAGTCCATTTAGCGAAAGACTGACTAATTATCTAAAAATACTTGATTTTGAAAAACAAATAATCGAAAAATTGCAAGCGTACCGTGAAAAAAACATTTCATGTCCTGAAGAGCAGTGCAATCTGGAAAATACAAAAGCATACAAAAAACATGTAATAGAAGTCGAAGAATTATTGATTAAAACCATCCATAAATTCAAAGAAATAGAAAATAACAATAGTAAAATAATAATTAATCAATTTTAGTAAATAGTCCCAGATGAAAAAAAAATATTTTATAAGTGTAATTTTATTATCAATAAGCTTGCTCTCCTGCAAAAAAGAAACGGCTAAAACGGCTCCTTCTGTTATGTCCTACAAAGTGGTTGAGATAGCAACCTCTAATACAACTTTATTAGCTGAATATCCTGCGAGTTTAGAAGGCGTTACCGATATAGATATTCGTGCAAAAGTAGATGGATATATTCAAAAAATATATGTACAAGAAGGACAAGAAGTTAAAAAAGGGCAATTGCTTTTTAAATTAGAGACTCAAACAGCAACCCAGGAAGCTGGCGCTGCAAAAGCAAAAGTTGCGGCTGCTCAAGTGGAGGTAAATCGTTTAATCCCTTTGGTAGAGCGTGACATCATCAGTGATGTGCAATTAGAAACGGCTAAAGCAAATTTAGCTAGTGCTAAAAGTACATATCAAAGTATCGTTGCCAGAATTAATTATGCTACTATAAAAAGTCCTGTTAACGGAATTGTAGGAACTTTACCTTTAAGACTTGGAAGTTATGTAAGCAGCCAAACTGTTGAACCTTTAACCCGAATTTCGGATGTGAGCACGATTTATGCCTATTTTTCAGTAAATGAAAAAGAACAATTGGATATCATGATGAATACTCCAGGAAAGTCATTTCAAGAAAAAATAAACAAAATGGAAGCGGTAAATTTAATTTTAAGCAATGGGATGCAATATGAACAAAAGGGTAAAATTGAAACCTTTAGCGGACAAGCCAACACACAAACAGGATCGTTTAATGTACGAGCACGTTTTACAAACGGAAACAAATTGTTGCGTTCTGGAGAAAGTGGAACGATACAAATCCCTACACATTTAGAGGATGTTATTGTCATTCCTCAAAATGCAACATTAGAATTACAAGACAAACGCATTGCACTTGTTGTGGATAAAAACAACAAAGTGCAAGCAATCCCAATTGAAGTTCGCGCAATTCCTGGAGGTCAATTTTTTGTAGTGGATAGCGGATTAAATGTAAACGATAAAATACTTGTTGAAGGAGTGGGGATAGTAACTGAAGGAACCCTCATTAAGGCTGAAATTATTGATTTTAAAACTATCATCAATCCAACAAAAAAGTAATTCAGAAACTAATTATTGAATAAATAACAAAATATGTTTTCAAAATTCATTGACAGACCGGTATTGTCAACGGTGATCTCTATTATCATCGTAATTTTAGGAGTTTTAGGGTTAATCTCACTCCCTGTCTCACAATATCCAGAAATAGCGCCACCTACGGTAACCGTAGCAGCAAACTATCAAGGCGCCAGTGCCGAAGTTGTAATGAGCTCGGTAGTAATTCCATTAGAAGAACAAATCAACGGTGTTGAAGACATGACTTACATGACTTCTACATCAAATAATGACGGTTCAGCAGCTATTAATATTTACTTTAAATTAGGTACAAATCCAGATTTAGCAGCTGTGAATGTGCAAAATCGTGTTTCACGTGCTACACCTTTGTTGCCTCAAGAAGTTACAAGAGCCGGTGTAACAACTTCAAAGAGACAAAGCGACAATATTTTGATTTTATCTTTATACAGCGACAACCCGGATTATGATGATACTTTCCTTCAAAATTATGCTAACATCAATATTTTACCAAAAATAAAACGTGTAGCAGGAGTTGGAGAAGCAATGATTTTTGGACAAAAAGACTACTCGATGCGTATTTGGCTTAAGCCAGATGTAATGGGAGCTTATGGACTTGTTCCTTCGGATATTACAGCTTTATTGGCTGAGCAGAATATTGAAGCCGCTCCCGGTCAGTTAGGTGAAAGTAGTGACCAATCTTTTCAATATACATTAAAATACAAAGGGCGTCTGCAAGATGTAAAAGAGTTCGAAGAAATTATTATCCGTTCAACCCAAAACGGAGAAATCCTTAAATTAGGGGATGTCGCAAAAATTGAATTGGGGGCTGTAAATTACGCCAGTAATGCGTACACAAATGGAAACAAATCTATTGCAATTGCTATTGCACAAACTGCAGGATCTAATGCACAAGCAGTAATTGAAGGTTCTTTAAAAGTGTTAGATGAAGCGGAAGTAAATTTCCCGAAAGGGGTAAAATATGCCACCTTAATTAATGCAAATGACTTCTTAGAAGAATCTATCACTAAAGTGATCTACACTTTGATTGAAGCCTTTTTATTGGTTTTTATTGTGGTTTTTATCTTCTTACAAGACTGGAGATCTACCCTTATACCAGCAATATCTGTGCCTGTTGCAATTGTGGGTACTTTCTTTTTCCTAAGTTTATTTGGCTTTACCATTAATTTATTAACTCTTTTTGCCTTGGTATTGGCTGTGGGAATTGTGGTCGATGATGCCATTGTAGTAGTTGAAGCCGTCCATGCCAAAATGGAAGCTGGGGAACATGATCCCAAAAAAGCAGCTCATAGTGCCATGCAAGATATTAGTAGTGCAATTATTTCTATTACCCTTGTCATGTCGGCGGTATTTATTCCTGTTTCTTTTATTAGTGGTTCAGCGGGCGTTTTCTACAAGCAGTTTGGAATAACTTTGGCTGTTGCAATTGTATTATCAGCTATTAACGCCCTAACACTTTCTCCTGCTTTGTGTGCCATTTTCTTGAAAGAACACGATAAAAACTCAAAGAAAAAAGGTTTTGCAGAACGCTTTTATACGGCATTCAATGTTGGGTTTGAAACAACAACCGCTAAGTATAAAAGATCTGTTGAGTTTTTTATAAAACGTAAATGGTTGGCTTTTTTAGGAATTGCCATTTTTGCAGGGATTTTTATCTTATTATTAAATATTACGCCAAAGGCTTTTGTTCCGGGTGAGGATACAGGAGCAATTCTTTCTGACGTTTCTCTTCCGCCCGGCACTTCATTAGAAAGAACCGAGGAAGTATTATTGCAAATTGAAAATAAAGTAAAAGATATTCCTGAAATAAAAGAAGTACTTCGTATTTCAGGTCGTAGTTTAATAAGTGGTACAGGTAGTAATTACGGAATGGTAATTGTAAAATTAAAAACTTGGGCTGAACGTAAAGATGCGAATCAGGAAATAAATGCAGTAATAGCTGAATTGTTTAAGCGTACGGCTTCTGTTAAAGATGCAAAAGTCCTGTATTTTGCTCGTCCTACACTTGTTGGTTTTGGTTTTACCAATGGTTTTGAATTTCAATTACAAGATCAAAAAGGAGGAACAATTGAGGAGTTGGATGAAGTAAAAAGTAAATTTTTAGGAGCTTTAAATAGCCGTCCCGAAATCAAATATGCAACTACCTCTTTTTCTCCAAATTATCCGCAATACCGAATTGATTTGAATGTTGCTACCATAAAGAAATCAGGGTTAACTGTCACGGATGTTTTAGGCACTATGCAAGGATATTATGGTGGCGTTTATGCTTCTAATTTTAACAAATTTGGAAAACATTTTCGGGTGGTTTACCAATCTGAACCCGAATTTAGAAGTAATCCCGAATCGTTAAATCAAGTATTGGTAAGAAATAATACTGGTCAGATGGCTCCTATTTCACAATTTGTGACTTTAGTAAAAGTATTTGGCCCTCAGGCAATAGAACGTTTCAATTTATTCACTTCTATAAAAGTAACAGGGGCTCCAAATGAAGGTTTCAGCTCAGGTGATGCCATTAAAGCAGTTGAAGAAGTGGCAAGTCAAACCTTACCTATTGGTTATGGTTATGAGTTTTCAGGAATGACTCGTGAGGAAATAAGTGCTGGCGGTCAAACATTGTATATTTTCCTATTGTGTTTGGTTTTTGTATATTTCTTGTTAGCCGCTCAATATGAGAGTTATATGTTGCCTTTTGCGGTATTAATTTCATTACCAATTGGTTTAGCAGGAGCATACTTATTTGCTTATTTTTTCAATGTGAGTGATAATATTTACCTACAAATAACACTTATTATGCTTATTGGATTACTCGCTAAGAACGCCATTTTAATCGTCGAGTTTTCTGTAGATTCCAGAAAAAAAGGAATGAGTATCACCCAAGCGGCTATTCATGGTGCAGTTGCTCGTTTACGTCCTATATTGATGACATCATTTGCATTTATTTTCGGATTATTGCCTTTGATGTTAGCTAAAGGAGCTGGAGCTGTTGGGAATAATGCTATTGGAACTGGAGCAATTGGCGGTATGTTAATAGGAACCATTTTTGGTATTTTTGTAATACCGGTATTGTTTATCGTTTTCCAAACCTTACAAGAAAAAATTTCTACAAAACCACTTCCGATAACAAATCAGGAAACTGATGTCGCACTTTTAAATAAAGAAAATGAAGAATAAGTTAATTAAAATAGCAGTAGTTGTTATAACCGCTACTGTAATGCAGTCGTGCTTTGTTGCTAAAAAATACGATAGGCCAGAATTAAAAACCGAAAATCTTTACAGAACTGAAGTTGTTTCAAATGATACCACTTCACTTGCTAATGTTGCTTGGGATCTCGTTTTTACCGATCCTCTTTTGCAAGGGTATATCAAAAAAGGGTTAAACAATAACCTGGATATCAGAATTGCAATGCAAAATATCCAAGCTGCCGAGGCTACCATGCGACAGGGAAAAGCAGGGTATTTTCCAACACTTTCTGTAGGTGCCGACTGGACGCATCAAGAGCTTTCTAAAAACAGTCAATTAGGTAACTTAATAAGCCGTGGTGGTGGTGCAACTAATGTGGATCAATACCAGTTTACAGGGAATCTTTCTTGGGAAGCAGACATTTGGGGAAAAATACGAAGCAACAAGCGCGCAGCAAATGCGGCCTATCTTCAAACTACAGCAGCGAATCAAGTGGTCAAAACACAATTAATTGCTACCCTTGCCGCAACCTATTATCAATTGCTTTCTGTTGACGCACAAATAAAATTAACAGAACGAACCTTGATTAACAGAAATCAAAGTATTGAAACAATTGTAGCATTAAAGGCGGCAGGAAATGTTACCGAAGTTGGTGTGAAGCAAACCGAAGCGCAAAAATATGCTACCGAAATTATCCTTGCTGATTTAAAGAATAATAGTATCATTCTTGAAAACACGATGAGCATTCTTATGGGTGAAGCTTCTGCCAAAATTGAAAGAAGCACTTTTGAAACACAATCCTTACAACCAACCATTACACTTGGTGTACCTGCTACGTTACTAAGAAACAGACCTGACGTGATTGCAGCAGAATACAACTTTATTTCGAGTTTTGAGCAAACCAATGTAGCTAAAAGTAATTTTTATCCAACGTTAAAACTTACTGCAACAGGAGGACTTCAGAGTATTGATTTGAAAGAATGGTTTAGCGCTAATTCCCTTTTTGCTAATGTAATTACGGGGTTGACACAACCTATTTTTAATCAAAGACAGATTAAAACCAGATTTGAAATTGCAAAAGCAAATCAGGAAAAAGCCTATCTTCAGTTTGAGCAGTCTTTGTTGACCGCCGGAAAAGAAGTTTCGGATGCATTGGCACAATACAACAATGAAACCTACAAACTCACCGTGAGGGGAAAACAAGTAGCTGCATTGAATAAAGCCACTGATTATTCAGATGAATTATTGACGTACGGACTAGCGAATTATTTAGAAGTTTTAACTGTAAAAGACAATGCTTTGAATGCAGAATTAAGCTTGATAGACAATAAATTCCAACAATACAAAGCCATAATTCAATTGTACAGAGCCCTTGGTGGGGGCTGGCAATAAGACTTACTTGATTAATTAGAATTGATTTCTGTTAGTTCCAGAACCACTGTTTATTGTATAAGCAGTGGTTTTGTCTTTTAATTCGGATTCCAATATTTAAGTAGTGGACTTTCTCAGTGAAAGAGTAAAGTATAAAAAAATACAAACCCAAACGTAAGAAGCGTAATTAATACGAATCCAAAGAACATACTTCTTTGGGACTCAATTACTGGTTTGTTGTCTTTATATAAACTCATTACCACTCCGTTAGCACCATATCCCAAAATAAATTTGCACGCTACTTCTTGATCGTTTTCAATTATTTTAAAATGATGTGTTCCTCCTGCTATAGAACGTTTCTCCGAAACTATTTTTCCGTTTAATAGTATAGTTTCTTTTGCCATAAAAGAATTAAAAACTTCTATCTTATTGTCTCCAAGAGTGATTGTTGTAAACTTCATTATTCAATTTGCTTTAGTATTTAATTACGTCCTTTCAAAGTATTATAAATCTCTGTTGTTGGGTAAAAGTATATAATTATCGAAGTAATAACTAGGACTGCACATTTAAATCAGAATTTTAAGGAATAAAACCATAATATAAACCTCAAAAATGTACTTATTATCTCATTGTCAGATGCAACCCCTATTTTTACAATAGTAAAAGTGAGTTGAGAATCATAATACAGTATTTACTTTTCGTTAAATTTAGTGTTAATATTAGAAAACCTTTATTTTTTTTAGTAAGTTTAAACATTAGATATTTTTTTACCTATTTTCAGGAAACTGTCTATTGATCTTTAATCTAATTTCAAGTACTTATGATAACATTAAACGTAAATAATAAAACCTATCAAGTTGATGTAAGTCCGGACATGCCTCTACTATGGGTAGTAAGGGACACACTGGGCCTGACTGGAACAAAATTTGGTTGTGGTGTTGCACAGTGCGGAGCATGCGTGTTGCATCTTGATGGAGAAGCAGTTCGATCCTGCGTAACTAAAGTCAGCAGGGCCGAAGGAAAAAAAATAACCACAATTGAAGGCTTGTCTTTACATAATGACCATCCAGCGCAACTGGCATGGAATGAAATGGATGTACCCCAATGCGGATACTGCCATTCCGGCCAAATCATGTCAGCTGCAGTGTTATTGAGAGAAAATCCAAAACCGACTGATAAGGATATTGATGACGCGATGTCAGGAAATATTTGTCGATGCGGAACCTATCCTCGTGTAAGAAAAGCCATTCATTTAGCCACACAATTACAAGAAAAAGATAAAAGATAAAAGATAAAAGATACTTCAATATACTAAATCAACTTTTTATAGGATATTCCTCTCTTAAAATAATCAATTTACTATGGCTTCATTCCAAAAAAATAAAACGGCTGTTATTCTCTTTTTTTTGCTCGTTAGTGTAGTTGCATTGGGCTGGACACTAAAACCGGAGAATGAAAGTGAATATATAAATATTAATCCTACTGTAATCATCAAGGACAGCATTGCCTCTGTAAAAGCATTCCAAAAGGTTTATAAAGTTTTAATGAGTCCCCGTTGCGTGAACTGCCACCCTATTGGTGACGTTCCTTTACAAGGAGAAGACAGTCATTTACATGTCATGGCTCCTAAACGCGGTATTGACGGAAGAGGATTATATGCCATGAAATGTACAAATTGCCACCAAACTAAAAATACACCTGGATTACATACGCCACCAGGAAATTCAGACTGGCACTTGCCACCTGCTGATATGAAAATGGTTTTTGAAGGCAGAACAGCTCACCAGCTGGCAAAACAATTAATGGATCCATCTAAAAACGGACATATGGATATTAATAAACTCAAAAAACATGCTGATGATGCTTTTGTTCTTGCAGGATGGAATCCGGGCGAAGGGCGCAGCCTACCGCCACTGACCCATGCAGAGTTTAAAAAAGAATGGCTGACATGGCTAAATAACGGTGCATATGCTCCCGCCAAATAATTTCTAAACCAGAGTATTGTAAAATAAATAATTTCTAAAGTATGATGGATTCAAAAAACAATTTAGTAAATACAAGACGAAGCTTTCTCAAACTTACTGGTTTGGGTGGGGCTGCTCTTTGTATGGGGTTTTATTTACCCGGCGATACAGTTCCAACTTTAATAAAACCATCCGATTTAACAGCAGCTGATATTGAAATGTGCGCCTGGATACTCATCAATACCTCCGGAAAAGTAACCATAGTTAGTCACCGTGCCGAAATGGGTCAGGGTGCCTATCATTCCATTCCGCAAATTATAGCCGAAGAACTAGAAGTGAATTTAAAAGATATAGACGTAGTATTTGCCCAAGGAAATGAAAAAAAATACGGAAACCAGATTACTGGTGGTAGCTCAACCATAAGATCCGCGTACAAAAAATTACTAAAATTGAGCGCCACGGCACGTGAAATGCTGATTGCCGCAGCTGCGCTCCAATGGAATGTATCCGTTGACGATTGCTATGCCGAAGCAGGACATGTTATTCACAGGCCTTCTGGCAAAAAGAAACACTATGGTGAACTGGCAACCCAAGCTTCAAAATTAGAAGCTCCTAAAAATCCTAAACTCAAAAAAATATCCGAATATAAGCTTATCCGCCAGCCATTACACCGTTTGGATACGCCCATGAAAACAAATGGGACTGCTATTTTTGGCCTCGATAAAAAGATTCCAGGCATGCTCTATGCAGCCGTAGAACGAAATCCAAGACTTCGTGGAATAGTAAAAAGTTTTGATGATTCCGTGGCAAAAAAAATACCAGGGGTAAAACAGATTTTTGTGGTAAAAATGATGGTCCACAATACCATTCGGGAAGGAGTCGCCGTTGTGGCTGATTCGACTTGGGCAGCGATGCAGGGGAAAAAGGCTTTAATAGTTGAATGGGATGATACTGGATTTGAACATGTAAACAGTCCCGAAATATTCAAACGCCAGGAAGAATTTATAAAAACAAAGGAAGGATTGCCTCTTAAATCTCAAGGTGATCCTACTGCAATCATAGAAAAATCAAATAAGAAACTGGATGTAATCTACCAGACCCCATACCAATCCCATAGCTGTATGGAACCGCTGAATTGTATTGCCAATTTCCAAGGAGATACTGTAGAAATTTGGGGTCCGATTCAAGCACCTGGATGGGTTCAGGATTTTATAAGCACCCAAATGGGAATTGCAAAAGAAAAGGTAATTGTAAATATGACTTTCCTCGGTGGTGGTTTTGGAAGAAAAGCCTTTACCGATTATCCTCATGAAGCGGTATTGATTTCAAAAGAAATTGGAGCTCCGGTTCAGGTAGTTTGGACACGAGAGGATGACCTTAAGCAGGGCCCTTACCGACCAGGAATCTCTTATCGTTGTGAAGGTGTAGTAAAAGGCGGGAAAATTGAAGCGCTTAAATTTAGAATGGCAGGCCAAAATAACGACCACTGGAGTGGAGGAAAAAAAGACGTTCCTAATGATAGTACCAGCGAAGGATTCCTTGAACCCTATTATGCGAGTATCAAAAATTTAAGCATTTCAGATGTTCCCTTTGAAACACCACTACCAACAATGTGGTGGCGTTCAGTGTATGCTTCTACAAACGGATTTGCGTTTGAAAGTTTTATAGATGAAATGGCTGTAGAAGCTGGCGCGGATCCGCTGGATTTTAGAAGAGCTCATCTACAGGATGAAAGATGCCAAAAACTAATTGACAAAATGGAAGAAGTCTCCGGCTGGAAAAAAAGAAGTAAAAATGAAGGCTATGGTGTAGCCATCACTGAATGTTTCAAATCAACGGTAGGACACATTGTAAAAGTTTCAAAAAATGCCTCTGGAGGTGTAAAAATAGATAATGTTTGGGCCGTCATAGATTGTGGCTGGTATGTAAATCCGGATATTATTCGCGCGCAGGTTGAAGGTTCCATCGTCATGGGTCTGGGTGCGGCAACAATACATGAAATAACATTTAAGGATGGTATAGTAGAACAAAATAATTTTTATGATTACCCAATGCCTCGTATTACGGATATTCCACAAATAGAAGTGTATATTATAGACAATGAAGAAGATGCAGGCGGAGTTGGAGAACCCGGTCTTCCTCCTTTTGCACCAGCGTTGACAAATGCCATTTTTGACCTGACAGGCAAAAGAATACGAAAATTACCATTTAGTCTGGCAACGGTATAATGCCCTATTTTTTTAGCCAGAATCGTTAAAACTTCAAAATGATTCTGGCTAAATTTTCTACCTTTGAAGGTGATGGCAATTACAAGCTCTTTTTTAATTCCTATGCTCCGCAAAAGCAGATTCTTAAAAACTCACAAAAGAACTAAATAAGCATAAAACCTACTTTACAACACTAGTTTAAATGTCACTTATCCAAGAAAAAATCTATTTAGATAATAATGCAACAACGCGTATTGACGATCGGGTGCTTGATGCCATGCTTCCCTATTTCACTAATTTTTATGCCAATGCAAACAGTAGCCACCTGGCTGGATTAACGGTGAAAGAAGCAGTCGAACAGGCCAGATGGCAAACAGCGGAACTAATTCAAGCAAAACCAAACGACATTATTTTTACCTCAGGTGCAACAGAAGCAATAAATCTTGCAATCAAAGGACTTGCAAACGAAAAACGCAAACATATTGTTACTGTAATTACAGAGCACGAAGCCGTTTTGGATACTTGCCTTCACCTAGAAACCATCGGATACAAAATCAGCTATTTAGGCGTCAATAAGGATGGTATTTTAGACCTAGACCTTCTTACAGCATCCGTGACCGAAGAAACTGCACTAGTAATTGTCATGATGGCAAATAACGAAACGGGGACACTCCAGGATATTAAAAAAATCGGGGAAATTGCTAAATCTAAAGAAGCCTATTTCCTGTGCGATGCCACTCAGGCTATAGGAAAAATTCCAATTAATGTCGTTGATTTAGGCATTGACCTTCTGTCTCTTTCTGCACATAAATTTTATGGACCAAAAGGCATCGGTGCATTATTTGTTTCCAAAAAAATAAAAGCAAAATTAACGGGTCAAATCACTGGAGGTGGTCAGCAAAACAGCAAACGAAGCGGTACTTTAAATGTTCCGGGAATCATCGGACTTGGCAAAGCCTGCGAAATTGCAAGCTTAGAAATGGAAAAGGACAGAGATAGGATAACAATAATGCGAGACTTACTTGAAAGGGAACTATTGAAAATACCCGCATCTTTTGTCAATGGTTCGCAAACAAATCGTCTTTACAATACGACCAATATTTGCTTTCGAGGCGTGAATTCTGAAAATCTTATTCTTGCTTTGCAAAATATTTCCGTTTCTAATGGTTCGGCCTGTTCGGCTGTTACATCAGAACCTTCACATGTCTTGAAAGCATTGGGTCTTACAAATGAAAATGCCTTATCTTCGATCCGATTTAGCTTAGGAAAATTCACCACTTTAGCAGAAATTGAATTGACAATTGCTACCGTTTCCGAATTAACACGGCTATTAAAGTCATAAAATAGTATGTTCTAAATCGGATTTAATCCAAGTACGAAAATTAAATTCAGCTATTTATTTTCCACTGATGGGATTGGTCATTAAAAATTTCTTTTCCCCAAATCTGAAGTTCTGCTTTTACGCGTTCTACAATTTCATTACAGGCTTCCATGGCAATGTTTCTGTGCTTAGAAGAAGTGAAAACAAACAGGCATATTTCACCCGCATTGACCACTCCAATACTGTGATGCACATGCATACAGCTCAACTCATATTTAGAAAATAGCTCTTCCCTGATTTCCTGCATTTTTTCTAACGCCATCGCTTCATAAGCACTATATTCAATAGCTTTCACTGTTTTGCCATCAACAACATCTTCCCGAATCTGACCCAGGAAAATACTGTGCGCTCCAATATTTTTTTTAGTCGCATGTTTTGCAATGCTATCTGCTATAAATAATGGAGGAATAGCTCCTTCAATGAAAATATTTTTGATTTTTTTGATCATTATTTAAGTTCTTTTAATGCATTGATGCCGTCTTTTAAGTGGCTTATTTTTTTGGTAGTTCCAAATTTTTCTAATAAAAGTGCCCCTGCTATCAAGCTACGTTTTCCACTTTGGCAGAATAATAGAATCGTACGTTCACTAATTTCTGGAATTTTTTCACTCAGCCCGGATAAGGGAAGAGCACAATATTTGAAATCAGCTTTTGGAAGCTCGTCCTTTTCCCGGACATCAATTACAATAGTATCGTTATTGGAAACTTGGTCTAAAAAATCAATAACAGAAAGGGTTTCAATTTCGGTACTTGCGAGTCCGCAGAGCAAGTTATATTCTGTGGCTTCGAATGTTATTTCATCTTTTGGTATCAAATCAGAAACGGAAACTTCCATATTAATTTCAATGACATACAGTTCATAATTAAGCAAACTGAATGTAAGGAGTCTATTAACCAATACCTCCCCTATTCCTGTAAGTAATTTAATCACCTCCCCAGCCTGCATCAACCCGATGATCCCGGGTAAAACGCCTAAAACACCCGCTTCATTGCAATTTTGAACTTCATCCGGTTTTGGAGGTTTAGGAAACAAATGGCGGTAGTTCGTCTTGTTCTTATTTTCATCTTCAATATTAAAAACAGCCACTTGCCCTTCATATTGATAAATAGCACCAAAAACCAAAGGCTTCTCTAACAAGACACAGGCATCGTTTATCAAATAGCGGGATGCAAAATTATCAGTGCAATCCACTATAATATCATAGGCACGGATGAGTTTTATTGCATTTTTAGAACTAAGTGCAATGGCATAGCCCGTAATACTAATTTCAGGATTGAGGCTTAGTAGTCTTTTGCATGCAACTGTGGCTTTGTCTTTACCAATGTCATCCGTCGTGTATAAAACCTGTCGTTGCAGGTTGCTTAAGGATATGATATCATGATCTACAATGCCAATGGTACCAATCCCAGAGGCAACAAGATACTGCAAGACGGGACATCCTAAACCACCCGCTCCTATCACAAGCACCTTGGCTTTCTCCAGTTTTTGCTGTCCTTTAGTTCCAAAATCTTGAAGTGAATAATGGCGGGAATATCGGGCGTTATAATTTTCCATATTATCCTCCTGAATAAGGTGGCATAAGTGCTACCGTATCATTTTGACCAAATAAAACATTTGTTCCTGCTAATTTCATGTTGACTGCTACCGCATATTTACGATCCGACAATTCTGGAAAAAGTTGCTCTAAAGCTTCTTTCATAGACACGATGTCAGTAGCGTGCAGGCAAATTTCTTTTCCCATAATCGCTGCAATCGAACCAAATGCTATAATTTTAATTTTCATATGTAGATAATATTTGCAAAGCCTTATTTTTCATGATTTTTTCAAATACGGGCGTTTGGGGAAATTACAATAAATCTATCTTTATCCAAAACATCTTAATGCAAAATTCCGCTAAACGTTCTGAATATTTTTTTAATTACGCGTTGTGATTCTGAATTATCAAACATTTATGAGCCATAAATCATCATTAATACTAGTGTCTGAATTTAAGCAAAATTAATTTTAAAAATCCTATATCTATACTTAAACCTATTAAGAATATAATTACTCCTAATTTACATATAACTAAGCTTTTGAAAACACTAATTTATAGGAAGCCAACAGCAAAACTACAGCCAGTACATATTTCAGAATAGTAGCATTAAATTTCTTAGAACCTAAATAAGCACCCAAAAATCCTCCGACCAAAGCTACACCAACAAACAGAGCCATATCTCCCGTGAATGTAATACCTCGTGTGAGCATACCACCTAGCCCCGCTAGAGAATTCACAAATATGAATGCCGCACTTATGGCCGCAGTCTGTTTTTGATTGGTCCATTGCAACAGTAATAAAAGGGGTGAAAGCAAAATACCTCCTCCAATACCAATCATTCCCGACAGCAAGCCCACGATTCCTCCACTAATAATTGCTACGGAAACAGTATGGGGCCTCAATTGACAATCTTCTACATTTTTGAAAAAGAAAAAACGAAGAATAGGAAAAAGCAATAACACTCCCAAAATTCGCTTGTAAACCGTTTCTTCAACGGTAATCATTCCGCCAATAAAGGCCATGGGAATCGACATTGCTGCAATTGGAATAAATATTTTCTTTGAGAAAAACCCACCGCGATAATAGTGTGAAAAAGAAGTTATAGAAACGAAAAGATTGAGCACTAAAGCAGTCGGTTTCATTTCTTCAGGAGCAATACCATAAAGTGCCATTAGCGCCAGATAGCCACTGGCACCACCATGACCGACCGAAGCATATAAGAAAGCAACAAAAAAAAGAATTATGTAAAATACTTCTATAGACATTCATTTAATGAGTTAGGGATATATAGTAAAAATATTGTTTTTTTTGAAACAAGTATTATCCAGGCAGGAGATGAACGGCAACTTCTTCTCCGGCTAGGCAACCTTTTGATTCTTCCGGCAAAACAATAAAGCAATTCGCCTGAGCAAAAGAGTGCAAACGGAAAGATTCTTGTGCATGCAAGGGAGTTACTGTTCCATTGCTATACGAGGCCTTTAGAAAATGTGTTAATCCCCAAGCTTTAGGATAATCATGTGTAACCCTAGCGGTAATTTCCGTCAAGCTATTAGTCAAGCCCATACGATTTTCAAGTACTGGTAACACATACTCGTAAAAACAAGTCAGCGAAGACGAAGGATTTCCAGGAAGTCCAAAAATCAATTTGTCTTTTTTTGTTCCAAAAAACAAAGGCTTCCCGGGCTTCTGCTTGATTTTGTGAAATTGTTGCTCGACACCACACCGCTGCGCCACAAGAGGCACAAAATCATAATCGCCCACACTAACGCCACCGTTCAAAAGAACAATATCATGAGTGTCAAGCGCTTTTTGCAAAACGTCCTGTAATACTTTAATCTGATCTTCAGCAGTTTGTACTGTAATATCTCTGACGCCAATTTTATTTAAAACTGCTTTTAACTGAACGGAATTGGCTTCATAAACCTGACCAAATTCTAAGGGACGACCCGGTTCTTGCAATTCATTTCCGGTAAGGATAATAGCCACTTTTGGAGGTGAATATACCCAAACTTCCGCACAGCCTATTCCGGCTAGAAAGCCTACTGCTGCCGGGGAAAGATAAGTTTCAGCCGCCATGGCAATGACTCCGCTTTCAACCTCTGCTCCTTTTAGTCTTACATTTGCTCCTTTCAAAAGTGTCTGGTCTTCAACTAGTAGTTTTCCGTTTTCAAGGCATATCCGTTCTTGCATTACTACGGTATCAGCTCCCTCCGGCAAAGGAGCGCCGGTAAATATTCTCGTAGCCTCACCTTTATTAAGTACCAGTTGTCTACTCGTACCAGCCGCCATTTCTCCTATAATGGTAAGAAGACTGTCCTTATCTTCATATTTCATAGCATAACCATCCATGGAAGATTGATGAAAATTTGGAATGTCTATCATGGCTCGAATGTCTCTTGCGGTCACTTGTCCATGAGCATATTGGAGTGCGACGAGCTCACTTTTTTTTGTCAAAGCTGCTCCCATAATTAGTTGTTTTGCTTCTTTTACAGAAATCATTTGGGATGGATCAGTTGTTCGTAATCTTCTATAGTGTCGATATCAACAGCCCCTTTTTCAAAGGGAATGCTGGCCACATCTTTTTTGTATTTTTCAATCATTTTTCGGGCTCCGGCATTACCAGAAAGCTGCATTAGCTCAGTAAAGTATTTTCTGCTGAACAAAACGGGAGTTCCCATCGTATTGGCATAGCTAGAGGCGATAATACCTTTTCCGGTTTTTTTATGCTTTTCAATTAAGCTGCGGAAAACAACAGCATCAATATGAGGCTGGTCACAAACGGCCAAAATGCAGTGCTCAATGTCTAAATTAACAAGCAGCAACTCCTCCAAGCCTTTGCTTATCGAAGACCCCATGCCTTTTTGCCAATCAGGATTTCGGCAAATTAAAACCGAATTAACTTCTTTTTCAATAGCGGTGTTCTTTGAACCCATTACAACAATCGCTTTAGTGCTTACTTCGAGTATTTGTTCTACAGTATGAAAAAGTAAGGTTTTACCATTAAATTCAAGTAACTGTTTGGGCCGACCCAAGCGCGAGGAACTCCCCGCTGCCAATAGTACTATTCCTGTTTTATTTTCCATCAGCCGCCTATTGTAATCATACTTCTATTTTTAAGTTTACTGGCATCTATATCTTCAAAAACGCCACTAAATTGACCTCCTAAAGCTTTGGCCTTAGCCATAATAGTGTCTTCTATCAAAGGCAAAATTTCTTGACCGGCACGTAAAGCGCCAAGCAAATCGGTTTCCTCTTTAGAGAATAAGCAATTTTTTAATTTTCCATCAGCCGTCAGTCGCATGCGGTTGCAAGTTTCACAAAAAGGAGAACTCATTGTACTAATTACAGCAAAGGAACCCACATGACCCGGAATCATATATTTTTTTGAGGTATCGTTGGGTTCGGGCTGCACCGGAAGGACATCATATTTTGAAGCGACTTTCAACAAAATCTCTTGCAGGGTAAAAACCTGGTTACTCGTCCAGTTATTACCACTGAAAGGCATGAATTCGATAAACCGTACTTCGATTGTATTGTGTTGGGTCAGTGCTATAAAATCCAGAATTTCGTTCTCGTTGAGGCCTTTCATCACAACCACATTTATTTTCACACGAATCCCGTGCTGCAACAGCAATTCGATATTACTTCTGACACGATGATACAAATCTCTTCGGGTAATTTTCAAAAATTTATCGGCTTGCAAAGTATCTAAGCTGATATTTATCGCCTTAATATTTGCCGCTAAAAGCTCGTCTAGCATTTCATTTATCCGCACGCCATTGGTAGTAATAGCGAGTTCAACTCCTAATTTTCCCAAAGATTCTATAATCCGTGGAGCGTCTTTTCGTACCAAAGGTTCGCCTCCGGTCAGGCGAATTTTTTTTACGCCATTGGCCACGAATAATTTGGCGATGGTTTCGATCTCTTCAACCTGCATTAATTTAGAGGCTGGTGCAAAGGCATAATTTTCTTCTGGCATGCAATAAAAACAGCGTAGATTGCAATTATCAGTCAGTGAAATCCTGAGATAGTCGTGAACGCGTCCGAATGTGTCTTTTATCATAATCAAGTATTTTTAATCCCATTCGTAGCAGGATGTATTTTATTTTTTTTGTGTTTGAGCGAGTTCGCCGTTTTTCCTTCCATCACTGCTTTTATTTCTGCTACAACAGAAAGCGCTATTTCTTCTGATGTTTCCGCACCAATATCAAGGCCTATCGGACCATAGATTCGATCCAGCTGTGCTTTAGTTACCACAATTCCTTCGGCGCTCAAATCATCAAACATGCGGTTCAGTTTTGTCTTTGGACCTAATATTCCGATGTACATACAATCAGTTTCCAAAAGCAATTTTAAAACTTCCAGATCATATTTGTAGTTATGCGTCATCAGGACAAAGAAAGTCCGGGAGTCAATGCTGCTGTTTTCTACTAATTGCAGTGGCTTGGTTACAAGTATTTGCTTGGCTTCTGGAAAACGTTTTGCGGTTGAATGCGTTGCTCTTCCGTCACCTACAAGTACTTCCCAACCTAATAAATTAGCCATTTTTACTAATGGTTGCGCATCATTTCCTGCACCGGCAAGTACTAGCGAAACTGGGAGTGGGATGTATTCGATTAAAGCTTCATGTTCATGATCTTCTAGCTGTATTTTTTTTATAATCGATGATTTGCTATAAAGTACTTCCTTGAAAGCTACATGCAATGCCTTTAAATCAGTTCTTTGACTAATCACCAGATCTTCTCGGTACACTAATACAGTCCCTATTTGTACAGTATTCCGCTCCAAGGAAAACAAGGTCAAAACCACGGCTTCTTTGCGTTCTGCTACCGATTGTTCCAACAAGTAAATCGGATTACATACTGCACATTCATCGATGTATTCAAAAAGAATATGGACAATTCCGTTGCATCCTAATTGCACTCCAAAATCAGAATCGCTTTCATCACTGGTATCGTAGGTAATTAGCTTATTTTGTTTTTGGTGTATGGCCAGCAGTGCTTTTCGCAAGGCATCGCCTTCAAGGCATCCGCCGCTAATAGCACCGGTCAAAATACCGTCTTCTGTTACAAGCATGCGTGCGCCCGGCTGACGGTAAGAAGAGCCTTCTACTTTGACCACTGTTGCCAATGCTGTTTTTTTTCCACTCGCTTTGGCTGCTGAATAGGCTTTTAAAATATCTGTAACTTCTTTCATTAGTCTTTTTTTTAACGGCTTAGATTCTGTTTTTAAAATATTTTCTCTTAAAAACAGAGTAAGCGATACACAACATGAATGGAGTATCGTACAACAGAATATCACATTCAATTGTATAACCATCAGTTTCAATTTTTTAGCAATACGAGCCGAATGTACCGCTCCGATTGACTAATCAATTCCGAAATTTAATCAATTTATTATGGATATCAAACCTATTCACAACGAATCTAGGTTAAAAAAACCTGTCACGAAGGAGTTTTTAGATAACACGGTAAGTGGTGTGCTGGTTTTAAATGATAAATTTGCCATTAGATTAGGCGAAAACAATACCAAACACATGTATTATATAGCTCAAATTTCATCTAAAATATAGCGTACAGTCAGACCCGGACGGAGTTTACGAACGATGAGGCACCCCCAAAAATTAACTTAAAACAGAATTAAAGTGAATTGTAATTTTAAAAATTATAACGTAAATATGTTAAAAAATTATAATAACATTAGCAGATAGCAATTCCAAAAAAATGTAATTTGCCACTTTAATTTAGTTCTTTCGAACACCTGTTACTACAACTTATGGATAAAATAAAAATACTTTGGGTAGATGATGAAATCGACCTTTTGAAACCACATATATTATTTCTGGAAAAGAAAAATTACGAGGTTACGACCTGTAACAACGGACTTGATGCCATTGGAATTTTTGAAGAAAACAATTTTGATATTATTTTTCTGGATGAAAATATGCCTGGAATGAGTGGTTTGGAAACGCTGTCAGAAATGAAGGAGAAAAAATCTTCGGTTCCCATGATTATGATTACGAAAAGCGAGGAAGAATACATTATGGAGGAAGCCATAGGGTCAAAAATTGCCGATTATTTGATCAAACCCGTGAATCCAAATCAGATTTTGTTGAGTTTGAAGAAAAATCTGGATCATTCCCGATTGATTTCTCAAAAAACAACGCTGGATTATCAGAAAGAATTTAGAAAAATCACCATGGAAATGGCGATGGTGAATTCCTATGAAGACTGGGTTGAGTTATACAAAAAATTGATTTTTTGGGAACTGGAATTGGAAAATATCGATGATCAGAGTATGATTGAAATTTTGGAATCCCAGAAAACAGAAGCCAATTCCCAGTTTGGAAAATTCATAGAGCGCAATTATGAGGATTGGTTTGCTCCAAAGGCCGATAAACCGGTTCAATCGCACACCTTATTCAAAGAATTAGTGCTTCCTGAACTCCAGAAAAAAGACAAGCCTATTTTGTTTGTCGTAATTGATAACCTGCGCTATGACCAGTGGAAAACCTTTGAAAGTGTAGTAGGAAATTACTATAAACTAGAAAAAGAAGTGCCTTACTATTCTATTCTTCCTACGGCGACACAATATGCGCGAAACGCTATTTTCTCCGGTTTAACCCCGCTGGAAATGGAAAAACAGTTTCCGAAATACTGGAAAAACGACCCGGAAGAAGGCGGAAAGAACCTTTTTGAAGCCGAATTTTTGACGGCGCAACTAAAAAGATTGGGTTTGAATATCAAGGAAGATTATTTTAAAATAACAAGTCTTGCCAGCGGAAAAAAATTATCAGAGGGATTTAAAGCACTAAAAGATAATGATTTAGTAACTGTTGTATATAACTTTGTAGACATGCTTTCCCATGCCAAAACAGAGATGGATGTCGTAAAAGAATTGGCCTCTGATGATAAAGCGTATCGCTCGCTGACCTTGAGTTGGTTTAAGAATTCTCCACTTTTAGAAATCATTCAACAAGCTCAAAAAATGGGTTTCAAATTAATTTTGACCACGGATCACGGAACGATAAACGTAAAAAATCCATCGAAAGTGGTAGGTGACAAAAACACTAGTTTGAACTTGCGGTATAAAACCGGACGCAGTTTGACATACGAACACAAAGATGTTTATGCCGTGAAAGAACCAAAAAATATTGGTTTGCCTACCATAAATATGAGCAGTTCGTATATTTTTGCAAAAAATGATTTATTTTTGGCCTATGTCAACAACTACAATCATTATGTGAGTTATTACAAAAATACGTATCAGCACGGGGGTATTTCATTAGAAGAAATGATTATTCCATTTTTGGTTTTTAACCCAAAATAACTAGTCAGTATCCGATTTAAATGTATTGCATGAACCTTAATTTTTAAACAATTTTACAAGAATGAATATCATTTTTTCTATCGACGAACTCGAGGAAGTGGCGCAAAAAATCATTACAAAAAACCCTAAAAAAGTGATTCTTTTTCATGGGGAAATGGGAGTTGGTAAAACAACTTTGATCAAGAAATTGTGCAAAACGCTTGGCGTAACCGGAGCAACAAGCAGTCCAACCTTTTCTCTGGTTAATGAATATGAAGCATCTAACAATCAGTTAGTTTATCATTTTGATTTTTATAGATTAAATACTGAATTCGAAGCGCTGGATATGGGGATTGATGATTACTTGTATTCTGGTAATTGGTGCTTTATAGAATGGGCTGAAAAGATCCCAAATTTGATTCCGGAAGCACATTCCGTTATAACTATTTCACTGCTTCCTGACGGAAAACGTTCTTTAACCTTAAGTTAAAAATAAATATGAGTGTAGACAATACCGTCGAAATAATACCATTTTGCCCTGCTTTCAAAGACGCGATAAAAACATTAAATCTGGAATGGTTACAAAAATATTTTAGGGTTGAACCCAAAGATGAAAAAATACTTTCAGATCCGCAAGGTCAGATAATTGACAAAGGCGGAATGATTTTTTATGCAAAATACAAGAATACCATAGTAGGAACAGTTTCCTTAATAAAAATCGATAATGCCACTTTTGAACTGAGTAAAATGGCTGTTACTGATAACGCGCAAGGACTGGGAATTGGCAAAAAATTAATGTTGCATTGCTTTGCTGTTGCCGAATCAAAAGGAATAGAGAAACTAATTTTATATTCGAACAGGAAATTACTATCGGCTATTCATTTGTATGAAAAATTCGGTTTCGCCGAAGTACCGTTAGAAGATGGCGTTTATGAGCGAGCCGATATAAAAATGGAAAGAATCATTCACTGAGATTTAGTTGTCTTATAAACGAATTTATCAAGATTGAATTCGTATCGTTTATAAAACTTTTTACGTAAATTGTACCCTTAATTTAACAACATCAATGTCAATAACTATAACACCATTCACAAAACAACAGCTTTTACCTCAGGAGGAAAAACTGGAAATTGCAAGACAAAAAAGTGAACTTTTTATTGGTATTCCCAAGGAAACAAGTTATCAGGAACGCCGGATTTGTCTTACGCCGGATGCTGTTACTTCAATTACGTATCACGGACATCGCGTAATGATTGAAGCGGGTGCGGGATTGAGTTCGAGTTATACCGACAAAGAATATAGTGATGCAGGTGCCGAAATCACAAATGACACCAAAAAAGTATTCAGTTGTCCTATGATTTTGAAGGTGGAACCTGCCACACTTACCGAAATTGAAATGATGAATCCGCAAACCATTCTGTTGTCAGCCATCCAATTAAAAACGCGTAAAAAAAACTATTTTGAGGCTTTAACCAAAAAGAAAATTACCGCATTGGCTTTTGAATACATCAAAGACGAAGACGGAACCTATCCTGCAGTAAAATCCCTGAGCGAGATAGCAGGAACTGCTTCTATCCTAATTGCTGCCGAATTGATGATTACTAATGAATTTGGAAAAGGACTATTATTCGGTAATATTACCGGCGTCCCTCCTACTGATGTGGTCATTCTGGGTGCAGGAACGGTGGGGGAATTTGCTGCCAAAACCGCTATAGGATTAGGAGCCAATGTCAAAGTTTTTGATAATTCTATCACCAAACTACGTCGTTTGCAGAATAATCTGAACCAACGAATCTTTACTTCTACCATACAACCAAAAGCTTTGCTAAAAGCATTGAGAAGGTGTGATGTCGCCATTGGCGCCATGCGAGGTAAAGATCGTTGTCCCGTTATAGTGACAGAAACCATGGTAGAACACATGAAAATTGGAGCCGTAATCGTAGATGTAAGCATTGATACCGGAGGATGTTTTGAAACTTCAGAAGTGACATCCCATGAAAAACCAACGTTTATCAAAAACAATGTATTGCATTATTGCGTACCCAATATTCCGTCCCGCTATTCTAAAACCGCTTCGCTTTCCATAAGTAATATAATATCGCCTTACCTAATGAAAATTGCTGAGGATGGTGGTATTGAGAGTGCTATACGTTGTGATAAAGGGTTAAAAAATGGCGTCTATATGTACCACGGAATCCTCACAAACAATGCTATTAGTGACTGGTTTGACTTACCCAATAACGACATTAATTTAATTGTTTTTTAAGAAAACTTTCTGCTACCTTTGCCAAAAATATAATTCATGAAGTTTATACATCGTTTTGCCTATTATCTTGTAGGTTTAGTTATAGGACTGTTTTTTGTAGCGTTAGTTTTCAGCGGCAAAGACACCCGCTGCAATTATTTTCCAAACGCAAGAGTACTAAATGATTTAAGAAACAAACCCTTTTATTATTCCGATAAAGCTTCTCTTATTTTAGCTGAAAAATGGATTGATACTGCCGATATAAAAAATACATTGCAATTTGGAGATGTTGATTTTGACCAAAGTAATATTGATCTTAAGAAAGGAAAACTCTACCTTATAGAAGGTAAAACAATCAAAAACCAAGAAGTTACTTTGAAAGTAATTAATTATGCTGACAGAGCCGTTCTGGAAGATATAATAAAAAAATAATTACTCTTTTATACAAACAAAAACAAATTCTAAAACCAGTACTATTAAAATCTTTTAAACCATTAAAAAATTTAGAAAATTAAGTTTTAAATCCTTAATTTCTTACTGGTTCAGAAAAATATAATTTAAGAATAGTTTAAAAGACTACTACCATTCTATTGGCTCTAAACCATTTCTTTTCAAATAAGAATTTGTTTTACTAAAATGTTTATTCCCGAACCATTTTCCCTGATTTGCACTCATAGGCGAAGGATGTCCGGATTCAAAAACCAAATGTTTATTTCGGTCGATTTTAAGTCCTTTTTTATGGGCGAAATTTCCCCAAAGTAAGAAAACAACATGCTCTTTTTCTTCCGAAATTTTTTGGATAACTGCATCCGTAAAAACATTCCATTTCAAGTGTTTATGGCTATTTGGGCTGTCTTCTCTCACGGTCAGCGAGGCATTCAACAATAAAACACCTTGCTTTGCCCAAGCTTCTAAATTACCGGCAGCAGGCATAAAAATAGTCCCTAAATCATCACTCATTTCGCGAAAAATATTGCGTAACGACGGCGGAATTCGGATGCCGTCATTCACAGAGAAACACAAACCATTCGCTTCGCCTTTACCATGATACGGATCTTGACCAATGATAACAATCTTTACATCTTTGAAACTGCAATAATTAAACGCTGCAAAAATCAATTCTTTGGGAGGATAACAAGTATGATTTTTATATTCCTCATCAACAGTTCCCATTAATTCCTGAAAATAGGGTTTCTTGATTTCGTCTGATAAAATGGTTTTCCAAGAGGGATTGAGGTTAATTTGCATGTAATTTATTTTGCCGTAAAGTTCGCAAAGTTTTTCGCAAAGTACGCTAAAAAAATTAATGCATTTCACTTTGAATCTTTGTAACTTTGAACCTTTACAACTTAGATTATAAAATGATATCCATCACCGAAAAAACATTACAAGATTTACAATTTCCAACTGTTCTCGAAACCATTTCGACCATTTGTAATACTGACATTGGAAAACAAAAAGCATTAGAAATCACTCCATTTAAAGACAAGGAAACGTTGGTACAGGCATTAATGCAAACATCGGAATATGTTTCGTCTTTCCAAAATAACAATGCCATTCCAAATCATGGTTTTGATGCCATCACGTATGAGATAAAATTTCTGGCCATTGAAGACAGTTTCTTGGAAGTGGGCAGTTTTAGAAAAATCGCTACCATTTCATCAACGGTAAATTTCCTATTGAGTTTTTTGAGAAAATTCGAAGATTATTATCCAAATTTAAACGCAAGAGCAAACCAAGTTGAACTGACTAAAGAAATTATCACGATGGTCGATGAAGTAGTTGACAAATATGGTGAAATAAAAGACAATGCATCCCCGGATTTATTGAATATCCGTAGGAACATGAATGCGGTTCGCGGGAAAGTGAATCAAAGTTTTGGCACAGCACTGACACAATACAACTCATTAGGATATTTAGACGATATAAAAGAAAGTTTTGTACAAAACAGACGTGTTTTGGCCGTTTTAGCCATGTACCGTCGCAAAGTAAAAGGATCCATTCTGGGCAGTTCCAAGACTGGAAGTATTGCTTATATTGAACCGGAAGCTACCTTACAATATTCTCGTGAATTGAGTAATTTAGAATATGAAGAAAAAGAAGAAATCACCCGAATTTTAAAACAGTTATCTAATTATATTCGTCCTTTTTTACAGTTATTGATTGAATATCAGGATTTCTTGAGTGATATTGATGTAATTGCCGCAAAGGCAAATTATGCTAATAAAATCAACGGAATTTTGCCAACAATTACTGAGGAACGTCGTGTTTATTTTAGAGATGCGTACCATCCTATTTTATATTTGAATAATAAACAGAAAAACGAAATTACACACCCGCAAACTATTGAACTCAGTCAGGAAAGTAGAATTATTGTAATTTCCGGACCCAACGCAGGAGGAAAAACTATCTCCTTGAAAACCGTTGGATTATTGCAACTGATGCTACAATCCGGTATGTTAATTCCCGTTCATGAACGCAGTGAAACATTTTTATTTGATAGAATTTTAACAGATATCGGAGACAATCAATCTATTGAAAATCACTTAAGTACATACAGTTACCGATTAAAGAACATGAACTATTTCCTGAAGAAGTGTAATAGAAAAACTATGTTTCTTATTGATGAATTTGGTACGGGTTCAGATCCTGAATTGGGAGGTGCTTTAGCCGAAATTTTCTTAGAAGAGTTCTACCATCGGGAAGCTTTTGGGATTATTACCACTCATTATTCAAATCTAAAAATTCTGGCTAACGAATTGCCTTTTGCTACCAATGCCAACATGCTTTTTGATGAAAAATCATTAGAGCCTATGTATAAATTGGCATTAGGTCAAGCCGGAAGTTCATTTACCTTTGAAGTCGCTCTGAAAAACGGAATTCCTTTCAGCTTAATCAATCGGGCCAAAAAGAAAATTGAAGTTGGAAAAGTACGCTTTGATAAAACGATTGCCACACTTCAAAAAGAGCGTTCAAAGATGGAAAAAACATCGCAAACCCTCAAAGAAGAAGAAACAAAAGCGCGTGAAGAAGGCAAGAAAATGGAGACTATCAATGTAAAAATCAAACAAAAACTAGAAAGCTATCAGGAATTATACGACAGCAATCAGAAAACGATTTACATTGGACAAAAAATTGAAGACATTTCAGAGAAATATTTCAATAATAAAAATAAGAAAGAATTGCTTGGTGAATTTCTTAAAATTATTGAAATAGAAAATTCAAAACGCAAAAAAGTAACTGTTAAAGAAACTAAAGCACTGATAGAAAAGAAAAAAGAAGTCATTCAAGAAGTTACGGTTCAAGTGGAGGAAATAAGAAAAGAAAAGAAAGAAAAGAAATTAAAAATCGTGGTTGAAAAACCAAAACCAATCTTAAAAGTAGGCGATCGCGTGCGAATGCTTGATGGAAAAGCAGTAGGAACCATCGATTCTATTGAAAAAAACAAAGTAACAGTGAACTACGGCGTATTTACTTCAAAAGTAAGTTTGGAAGCGCTGGAGTTTGTTGAAGCGGGGAAGAAGTAACCAGTATTCAGTTTGCAGTCTCATCACGTATTTCATCATTTTGATTAAGCAGAAATTTCAATCTAGTTGAATTATAAAATTTAAATTATGCTCAATATTCCTAAAGACAAAAAAATAATTCTCTTTGACGGCGTTTGTAATCTGTGTGATTCGGCGGTGCAAGTGATTATTAAGCATGATACTAAAGATATTTTCCGATTTGTCGCCTTACAATCTGATTTGGGTCAAAAAATCATCAAACATTTGGGAGTTAATACACAAAAAACAGATAGTATTATTCTGTATCAGCCTGGTTTTTCTTATTATTATAAATCAGAAGCTGCTTTAGCAATAGCTAAAAACTTAGGTGGGCTATTTTATTTAACCACTATATTTTCGATATTCCCCACATCGTTCAACAATTTCTTTTATGATTATATCGCTGTAAATCGATACAAATGGTTTGGAAAAAAGGAAAGTTGTATGATTCCCACAAAAGAGTTAGAGGCTAAGTTTTTAGACTAAAAGACCAATTATAATAATTATCATGCCTTTTATTTTATGAGAAGCCTGAATTTGAACCAACTTAAAATAAATGGATCAAGAAAGACACTACACTTTTTTCTTGGGATAACGGAACTTTTATAATGGTTGTCAAATTTGGTTTAGTCAACGTAGAAATTTTTTAGCAGTTTTCATTATGATGAGTTCCGACAGAACAAAAATTACAGAATAAAAAAAGAGGATGTCTATTAGTCATCCTCTTGCTGTTATTAACAAATTTCAGAAAGACTAACTTCTAATTAACTTTCTGTATTTCAATCGTTTTGGTGTTAAATCACCACCCAAACGTTTCTTTTTATTTTCTTCATATTCAGAGAAGCCACCTTCAAAACAATACACTTCAGAGTTTCCTTCAAAAGCTAGAATGTGTGTACAAATCCTATCTAAGAACCATCTGTCGTGAGAAATAACAACCGCACAACCGGCAAAACTCTCCAAACCTTCTTCTAATGCACGAAGTGTATTGATGTCCAAATCATTCGTAGGCTCATCCAGCAAAAGTACGTTTCCTTCTTCTTTCAAAGTCATTGCTAGATGCAAACGGTTACGTTCTCCACCGGAAAGCATAGAAACTTTCTTATTTTGTTCTCCACCACCAAAATTAAATCGTGACAAATATGCTCTTGAATTTACTTGTTTTCCGCCCATCATTATCAATTCCTGACCGTCAGCAAAGTTTTCCCAAATCGATTTATTAGGATCTATATTGGAGTGCGCTTGATCTACGTAAGCAATTTTTACGGTATCCCCAATTAAAAATTCCCCTGCATCTGGCTTCTCTTCGCCCATTATCATTTTGAAGATAGTTGATTTACCAGCCCCATTGGGTCCGATAATCCCAACAATTCCTGCTTGTGGCAACGTAAAATTTAAATTATCATACAATAATTTATCTCCATAAGCTTTAGCAACATTTTTGGCTTCAATTACATTCGTCCCTAAACGTGGTCCATTTGGAATATAAATTTCCAGATTTTCATCTAATTGTTTTTGGTCTTCATTCAGTAATTTATCGTAGTTCTGCAAACGCGCTTTTTGTTTTGTTTGACGCCCTTTGGCACCTTGACGAACCCAATCCAACTCGCGTTCTAAGTTTTTTCTGCGTTTTGAAGCTACTTTTTCTTCTAATGCCATACGGCTTGATTTTTGGTCTAACCAAGAAGAATAGTTCCCTTTCCAAGGAATTCCTTCCCCTCTGTCCAATTCCAGAATCCAACCGGCCACATTATCCAAGAAGTATCTATCGTGCGTTACTGCAATTACAGTTCCGGCATATTGTGCTAAATGTTGTTCTAACCAAAGTACACTTTCGGCATCCAAGTGATTCGTAGGCTCATCCAAAAGCAATACATCAGGTTGTTGCAACAACAAGCGACATAAAGCTACACGACGACGCTCACCACCAGATAAATTCTTAATTGGCGTATCGCCTTCCGGAGTACGCAAAGCATCCATGGCAATTTCCAGTTTAGTATCGATTTCCCACGCTCCCAATGCATCAATTTTGTCTTGTAAAAGTGCTTGACGATCCATCAATTGCTCCATTTTATCGGCATTTTCATAGACTTCTGGCAAACCAAAACTATCATTGATTTTATTGAATTCTTCTAAAACTGCCATTGTTTCAGCAACTCCTTCTCTTACAATTTCAATAACCGTTTTAGTATCATCTAAAATAGGTTCTTGTTCTAAATACCCTACCGTATAACCCGGTGCAAACACTACATCTCCTTGGTAGTTTTTATCAACACCGGCAATAATTTTTAATAAAGAAGATTTTCCGGAACCATTTAAACCCAAAATACCAATCTTAGCTCCATAAAAGAAACTCAAATAGATGTTTTTAAGTACTGGTTTATCTGCTCCTTGATAGGTTTTACTCAATTTTGACATTGAGAATATCACTTTTTTATCGTCTGCCATCTCTATTTTTTTAATTTAAAATTATATTATCTATTTGCTCTTAAGTCTCATATCTACATTAAGAATAACTACTAAAGTCTGCCTTTAAGTGAACTAAACACCCAAGCATTAGCCAAAAAGCCAACACCTACAGCTGCAAATCCCCAGCCTGCTACGTCATCATATTTAAAAGCGCCTAATGCGATAAGCAATAAACCCATTACAATCATTATCAAAGTAGCCCAACCTAAAATAGTATTTTTATTCATTCCCATAATTGTGGTATTTATTTTTAATAACCCGAAGTTTCGGGAGTGCAAATATCGGAAATTTTTGTCCTTTAATTAAATATTTTATAAAGCATTTCTCGTAACAAATCAGAATGCGACATTGCATTGGCGCCAACACCCTTGCTTTTGACATCAATATCTCTTAAAGCACCAACAATCTGACTCACTTTTTTCATGGGATAGTTTTTCAAAGCCACATCATATTCTTTCAAAAAAAACGGATTCACGCTTAATACGGCAGCTACATTTTTAGGATTTCTGTCTTTCAAACCATGGTATTTTAGTAATTGGATAAAAAATCCAAAAACCAAACTGGTAGTCACCACCATTGGATTATCTTTTGGATTCTGGGCAAAATTTTCAGCAATCGTATACGCCTTTAATTGGTTGCGTTCGCCAATTGCTTTTCGCAATTCAAACACATTAAAATCTTTGCTAAACCCTATATTTTCCTCAATATGTTTAGGAGTTATGGTACTTCCAGCTGGTAAAATAATTTGTAATTTTTCGAGTTCATTGTTTATTTTACTTAGATCCGTTCCTAGAAATTCCACTAGCATGGCACTGGCTTTAGGCTCTATAGCATACTTTTTACCTGCTAAAACACGTTTAATCCAGTCCCCAACTTGGTTTTCATACAGTTTTTTACTTTCATAAACCACTCCGTTTTTAGTCAATAACTTGGTTAGTTTTTTACGTTTGTCTAGCGTTTTGTATTTGTAACAAAAAACTAAAACGGTTGTTGCCATTGGATTCTCAGCGTAGCTCTCCAGTTTGTCTATCGTGCGAATCAAATCCTGTGCTTCTTTGACAATTACCACCTGTCGTTCCGCCATCATTGGATAGCGTTTTGCGGTCGAGATAATATCTTCTATCGTAACATCCCTTCCGTATAAAACGGTCTGATTGAATCCTTTTTCTTCTTCTGTTAATATTTTATCCTCAATATAAGTCGCTAATTTATCAATATAATATGGCTCTTCTCCCATCAAAAAATAGAGGGGCCTGATGGTTCCGTTTTTTATATCATTTACAATTTTTAATACTTCATCCATTTTCTTTTTTGTTTGAAGTTTAAAGTTTAAAGTTTGTTGAATCGTATGAAACTTTACACCTTAAATTTTAAACAAAATAACTATTTTTGCTTCATGCAGCAATTAAATTTTTCTTCCTATACTTTTCGGTTCAAAAATAGCGAAAATAAAGTTTCTATTTTTGATGCAATCAGGAAAAAATTCATCATTCTTACTCCCGAAGAATGGGTTCGCCAGCATGTAGTTCAATTTTTATTGGAAGAAAAAAAATACCCAAAATCATTGATTAATGTCGAAAAAGTACTTAAAGTCAATGGCTTGCGCAAAAGATACGATGTTGTGGTTTTTAATCCGGATGGTTCTATTTTTATTTTAATCGAATGCAAAGCGCCTGAAGTAAAAATTACCCAAGCGACTTTCGACCAAATTGCAAGATATAATATGACACTAAAGTCTGAATTTTTAATGGTGACCAATGGATTGAATCATTACTTTTGCCAAATGGATTTTGAAAACGAGAGATATGCTTTTCTAGAGAATCTACCAAATTATAATAGTTAGAATATTAAACTTCTTAGATTGTAATGGTCTAAAATGTCGAAAAATCTGAAAATCTAAAAATCTGAATGAAAGTAGCTGTTGTCATCCTGAATTGGAATGGAATTTTATTATTAGAAAAATTTTTGCCGTCTGTGGTTAAATATTCACCGGAAGCTACCATTTATGTGGCTGACAATGCCTCTACAGATGATTCGATTTCTTATATAAAAGCTTTTTTTCCTTTGGTTAAAATTGTTAAAAACGAAAGCAATCTGGGTTTTGCCAGTGGCTACAATGAAGCCTTAAAACACATAGATGCTACACTATTTGCCTTGGTGAATTCTGACATTGAAGTGACTGAAAATTGGTTGCAACCGATACTTAAAACTTTTAGAAAAGAACCTGAAACTGCCATTATTCAGCCTAAAATATTAGATTTCAAACGCAAAGAATATTTTGAATACGCTGGTGCTGCCGGTGGATTCATTGATAAATTTGGATATCCGTATTGTCGAGGACGAATTTTTGACACCGTAGAAAAAGACTGTGGTCAGTATGATGACAACCGAGAAATATTTTGGGCTTCCGGAGCTTGTTTTTTTATCCGAAGTTCTGTTTATAAGGAATTAAATGGCTTTGACGGCGATTTTTTCGCACATCAAGAAGAGATTGATTTATGTTGGCGTGCTTTCAACAAAGGGTATAAAATAAAATACAATTATGAGTCCGTTGTTTACCATGTTGGCGGGGCTACTTTGCAACAAGGGAATTCCAAAAAAACTTTTTTGAACTTTAGAAATTCATTGTTAATGCTAACCAAAAATATCCCAAAAAATCAATTATTTTGGATACTTTTAATCCGAATGGTGTTAGACGGAATTGCAGGTTTACAATTTATTTTCAAAGGAAAGTTCAAACATTTTTTCGCAATACTAAAAGCCCACGGGTCCTTTTACAGCCTATTTTCATCACAATGCAAAAAAAGAGCAAAATTTCAAAAACAAAAATACTATACTACAAAAAGTATCGTTTACATTTATTTTATCAGGAATATCGTTGTTTTTAACGATTTATTTGGAATAAAATAAATATAAAAAAGTTAAATTTGTAATTAACATTAAAACTAAAACTAAACAATTTATGAAAAAAATAGTAATTGCCTTATCTGTTTTAGCTGTACTATCCTCATGTGTATCAAAAAAGAAATACACTGATTTAGAAGCTAGAAACAAAGAAACTCAGGATTTATTAAATACAGCAACTGTAAAATTAAATTCTTGCTTAGAAGAAAAAGCGGGTCTTATTGCTACCGTGAGTGGTTTGAAAGACCAAAATCAAGGTTTAATCAGTACTTCTAGAGACATGACTATTCTGTCTACTAAAGGAGCTGAAAATATTGAAAAAGCGTTAGAATCTATCAAAGAGAAAGATTTGAAAATTAGTAGAATGCAAGATGCTTTAACTAAAAAAGACAGTGTAACACTTGCGTTAGTTACTAGTTTAAAAAGTTCAGTAGGAATCTCTGATCCGGATATCGAAATAAATGTAGAAAAAGGAGTTGTATTTATCTCTATAGCTGACAAACTATTGTTTAAAAGCGGAAGTTATGAAGTGACTGATAGAGCCAAAATGGTTTTGGCTAAAGTTGCCAAAGTGGTCAATGATAAACCCGATTTTGAATGTATGGTTGAAGGACATACTGATAATGTTCCTTACAATGGTTCCGGTGTGATACTTGACAACTGGGATTTAAGTGTGAAACGTTCTACTTCTATTATTCGTGTTTTAACGAATCAATTGGGTGTTAAACCAGAGCAATTAATAGCGGCAGGAAGAAGTTCATATATTCCTTTAGTTGCAAATGATTCGGCTGAAAACAGATCTCGTAACAGAAGAACTCGTATTGTTGTTTTACCAAAAATTGATCAATTCTACGAAATGATTGAAAAAGAAATGAAAAAACAAAGACCATAATTTCATATTTAAATTGAAATTATAGAGGCTGTCTCAAAAAGACAGCCTCTTTTTTTATATAAAAAAATGACAAATGGACTTTTTTTATTTAATTGATTTACCTATTTTTAGGTTGTATTAATATAATTGCATGGCGGTTCAAAAAAACCACTTTTAAGGCATCTCATCAAACTACTATCAAACCATAGAATACGAAGAACAAAATTTATTCCGGGAGAAATAAACTCCTATTCCATACCCAATTACCTATGCTGATTTTATGCATAAGAAGGAAAATCACATGCTAAATGACCAACTCAAAGCGACTTATAATGCATGCTTTTCTTATTTCCAATCAAATACTTTATTCACGACACCATCCCCTTCCAACACGACAGACACAACCATTATATCCATACATTTTGTCCTGTATGCAAGCCGTTTTGGTTGTTTATGCAAAAAAGCAACTCCATGAGCTGCTTTTTACTTTTTTTACAACTTCATCTTCTCGAGAGTGAAATCGATTTTAGGAACTAGTAGGTTTTCTCTTTTAGAAATACAATCAAAAGAGACTGGCTCATTTTTATATTGAGACAGTCTATTTGTTATTGGAAAATAATCCAACTTATTTCTTATAATATTTCTTGTATTTTGGATAGGAAACAGCACCAAATAATGTTATTACTGCCAGTGAATACCAAATCCAGTTTAAGGAATGGGCTTCTCCACTCGCATAGGAATGCAATCCTACCAGATGAAAATTCACACCGTAATAGGTGAATAATATAGATATAAAAGCAAACATACTCATTAAATTGAATACCCATTTCCCGCGTAGTGATGGAACAAATCGGGCATGAATTACAAAAGCATAGACCATAATACTGATTAATGCCCAAGTTTCTTTTGGATCCCAGCCCCAGTATCGTCCCCAGCTTTCATTGGCCCATTGTCCTCCAAGGAAGTTTCCAATAGTCAACATTATCAAACCTATCGTTAAGGCTAATTCATTAATGTAAGTGATCTCTTGAATATTCAAATCCATTTTGGCTTTGTTTTTTTCATTGGTAAACAAAATCAGCAATAATGAAACCGTCCCCAAAATCATTCCTAACGCAAACGGTCCATAACTGGCCACAATTACCGCCACATGAATCATTAACCAATAGGAGTTCAGCACCGGTTGTAAATTTGCAATTTCCGGGTCAATCCAGTTCATGTAAGCTGCCGCTAAAATCATAGCGGTTACAAAGGCAGATGATGCCACAGTAAGCTTTGATTTTCTATCGAAAGCCAAACCAAAAAACATAGTTGCCCAGGCTACATAAATAATAGATTCATACGCATTACTCCATGGTGCATGACCAGAAATATACCATCTGGCGATTAAACCAAAGGTGTGTAATGCAAATAATCCAATCACGACAATGTGCATGAAATTGACTAAATAATTTAATGCTTTTCTTTCTTTGAAGATTTGTAAAATCGTGAAGAACAACATCAAAACAGAGGAGAAAATATACAAATACGGCAGTTTTTTGAATACATCATATTTGTTATACAATACTTCCGAAGTTATTTTTTCTTCGCTTGGCATCACTTTGCTGCCAAAACGTTTTTGGAAACCATTGATACTCCCCAGTAATTCATCGGATGCTGCATAATTATTGGATGCTGCAGCGCTTGCCAAAGAACCAAAATACAAAGGCAATACATTTTTAGTATACGTCGCTTCCATTCCTTTGAAACCGGCTTCATTGAGCTCTAAATAAGAAACCCATTTGTTGTTTTTATCCTCCGGTATTGGGAAAATTTTTAAAATTCGTCCGCTCAAAGCTGATTCCATCAGATTTACTTTCTTATCCGTTTCGATAAAATCTTTTTCGAACTGGTTAGGATTTGCAACTTTAAAAGCTTCTTCTAAATATTTTGAAAGCTTGTAATTTCCTTTTGCATCAAAGAAAGATACGAAAGGAGCAAATTTAGCTTCCTTATCAATTCCTATAATTTTACGAATACTATCATTCCCACTTTTGATATAAATAATAGGAATTTCAATCCAGTAACTCGCATATTGTGTCATAGACAAAAATACCTGATCTGAATTCATTCCTTTATAAGTATCATCATGACTTACTTTTCGCAACAATTCTGAAGAAAAAGTATTGATAGGTTTCATTCGTCCACCAGCATCCTGAATGACCAATCGTCCAAATTTTGAGGCATGTTCAGCAGGAACTTTAAATTTTGTAATTAGCTCCTGTAATTCATTCTGACTGAACACCTTTTTAGTATGATTGGAATGGGTCTCTGGTGCGGTTTGGGTTTGTTCATGGTCATGTCCCTCGTGATCCGCATGGTCGTGTTCTTGTGCAAAACTGTTGAAACTAAATAGCAGGATTAAAATAGTCAGCAATTTGGCTTTCTTAATTTTTACCACTTCTAATTTTCTCTTAATCTCTGCAAAACGAGAATACTTAGTAAACATAATGGACATCATGGCAAAATATAGCATGAAATAACCACCATAAGTGATTGCTGTTCCCCAAAAATCGTGATTTACAGACAATATGGTTCCTTTTTCATCAGGATCAAACCCGGATTGAAAAAAGCGATATCCTTTATAATCCAAAACATTGTTCATATATATTCTGGCATCAAAAGGTTCTTTATCCTCAACAGTAACCTGACTTTCAAATGAAGAATAACTTTTCTCTGTTCCTGGATATTTTTGTGCAATAAAGTCATTCAATTTAATTTTAAAAGGCAAAACATACGCCTTACTTCCATAAAAAACCGAGTACTCTATATTCCCAATTTTCACTGAATTTACATCTCCTAATTTACCTTTGGAGCCTAAAACGGTTACTGTTTTTTCTTGTCCCTCAGCCGTTATTTTTACTGTTAGTGCATCTTCATGATTTTTAGCTTTAAAATCATTATTAGATTCATAATCGATAACCCCTTTTACAGCAGGATCCGGAAGCACAAATCGCATTTCACCTATTGTGTATAACGAACGCATCATCAATGTTTGCGCGCTATCCTTAGTCACTTTTCCTTTTAGTTTATCTGCCATTCGCATAAAATCTCCTTCAAAAGGTGTTTGAATTGTATACGCGTTTCCTGTAGTATTGATATTTATGGCACCATCCGTAAATTTATTTAGCGAAAATAAAACATTATGAATATTTTGTACTTCGCCCTCTTTCAAGAAATGTTCATGACGACTACCATCTCCTGCTTCGACTAATTTCAAATACAAAATTCCTTTTGGATCAGGTTTGACATATTCTTTAGCTCCCATTATAAAATTTTCATATTCCACTTCAAATGGGGTATCAGCAAAAGTACCGGAAATGCTAAAATTATTACTAGTGGCAGGAGAAAGCAGTACCTGTTTTTCAAAAACCCGGCGTTTCATTTCCCCTTTAAATTCGCCGTCTACAAAAAGTGTCAGGTAGGTTTTGTCAGAAAAAATCTGATTTTCAGCGGCCCCTTCACGAATTGGCATCATTCCTTCATAACTGATGTATCGCGTTACAAAAGCACCAAGAATGATAAGAATAAAAGACAAATGCAACAATAAAGTAGCCCATTTTTCTTTCTTCAAGAGTTGATACCGCTTAATATTCCCGATGAAATTAATCACAAAAAATACGTGAATAGCCTCAAACCACCACGCATTATAAATTAAAATTTTTGCCGTATCCGTATTGTACTTACTTTCGATAAAAGTTCCTGTGGCCATGGCAACGGCATATGAAATAAACAGAAAGGCCATTAATCGTGTAGAAAACAAAAAAGAAAATATTTTTTTATCCATTTTTATGGGATTATGTTTTATAAAAGTGGTACAAAAGTACTTAAAAATGTTGACTTCTATATTCCTACATTTGTTAATTTAAACTAAAATTAAGTCTTTTTCAAGAAGGCTAAAGAACTTTTTTTTAGGCTGGTTTTTATTTGTAACCTTCCTGAAAATTGAATAATACACTTCATATTTTTTTTGCTAATTTTACCCCATGATCAAAGTAGTTATTATTGGCTCCGGAAATGTGGCACAGCATTTAATTGCGGCATTTCAAAATCCTCATAGACCAGGGACAGAAATAGAATTGGTTCAGGTATATTCGAGACAAATAAAAAGTGTTTCCCACCTAATAGACTTGGAAAAAGTCACTAATAATTTCAATACTTTAGTTGAAGCCGACATGTATATCATTTCAGTTTCTGATGATGCTATTGCTGAAGTTTCCTCTAATCTAGCTTTCAAGAATCGCTTAGTGGTGCATACTTCCGGGAGTGTTTCTTTGCATGCATTAGACGAAAATAATCGAAGAGGCGTTTTTTATCCTTTGCAAACGTTTACCAAAAACAAAGCGGTCGATTTCAATATCATTCCTATTTGTTTAGAAAGCGAAAATGGGATTGATTATGAATTATTGGATAAAGTGGCCAAATCAATTTCAGGAACCGTTTATGCAATCAACTCTGAGCAACGAAAAGCCTTGCATGTGGTGGCCGTATTTGTGAACAATTTTACCAATCATTTGTACCAAATAGGTCAGGAAATCTGCCAGGAACATCAGGTTCCATTTGAAATCTTAAGACCTTTAATTGCAGAAACAGTTCGAAAAATAATGGTACTTTCGCCGCAAGAGGCACAAACGGGTCCTGCAAAACGCAATGACACTTCAACGATTGAAGCCCACGAAGCTTTTTTATCAAATGAAAATCATCTGACTATTTATAAAATACTAACACAATCAATACAAGAGAATGGCAAAAAGTTATAAAGAAATAATGAACGAGATCACTACTTTTATTTTTGATGTCGATGGGGTACTAACTGACAGCTCTGTTTTTGTAACTAATGAAGGAGAAATATTGCGCACCATGAATATTAGAGATGGATACGCTATGAAAGCAGCTATAGAAAGCGGGTTTAATGTATGTGTTATTTCCGGCGGAAGCAATGAAGGGGTTCGAGTCAGACTACGAAATCTGGGGGTTACAGACATCTATTTAGGTACGCCGGACAAAGTAGAAACTTTTAAAGAATATGTGGAACTTTACAACATTAAACCTGAAAACGTGTTATACATGGGCGATGACATTCCTGATTATCATGTGATGCAGTTAGTCACATTACCCACTTGTCCCCAAGATGCTAGCCCGGAAATCAAAGCTATTTCCCGTTATATTTCGCATAAAAACGGAGGAAAAGGAGCGGCCAGAGATGTCATCGAACAAGTCATGAAAGCACAAGGGAAATGGATGGCACATTTTGACGGGAAGCATGATTAGTATTATTTTAAATGTTAAATTATAAATTTCAAATAACATCTGTGGTTCCTTTTTTAAAACTAATTCGATACCAGAACTTGCTAATGCTTGCTTTTATGCAATTTGTTTTCAGGTATGGTTTTTTACACGTTCAGAATATTTCTTTGGCGTTATCGGATTGGCAGTATGGATTATTAATTTTATCAACTGCTTTGATCGCTGCAGGCGGCTATGTGATCAATGATATCTTTGACCAAAAAACAGATACCATCAATAAACCAAATGCTGTGATTGTGGGCAAAACCATTTCAGAAATTCAAGCCTATAATCTGTATATTTGGCTTACGTCAAGTGGGGTAATGATTGGTTTTTATTTGTCGAATGTCATACGAAAACCAGGTTTTGCCTCTATTTTTATTTTGGTTGCCGCAACACTTTATTTGTATGCAACCAGTCTGAAACAAATGATGCTTATTGGTAATATCATTGTGGCTTTACTACTTTCTTTTAGTGTGATTATCATTGGAGTTTTCGATTTATTTCCTGCAACAACAATAAATAATCAGCAACAAATGGGCTTGTTTTTTTCTATCTTGATAGATTATGCTATTTTTGCTTTTGTTATTAATCTGCTTCGGGAAATTGTCAAAGATATAGAAGATACAGATGGCGATTATAATCAAGGAATGAGTACCTTACCTATTGTAATTGGAAAATCCAGAACGGCAAAAATAGTTTCCGGCTTAAGTTTGATTCCGCTATTTTTTATCGTATGTTATATTCATCGGTACCTGTTAGAATTGGTGTTTGCAACATTATATATGTTGTTATTTGTTGTAGGTCCGTTGTTTTATTTCACTTTAAAAATTTGGTCTGCAAAATCAAAAAGAGAGTGCCACATCTTGAGTGTATTGTTAAAATGCATCCTTCTTTTAGGAATTTTATCCGTTATTGTTATTCGTTTAAATATAAAATATAATGCTTAAAAATAAATTAAAAAAATACACCCTTATTCTGGCTTCAGGATCGCCAAGACGGCAGCAATTTTTCAAAGATTTGGACTTAGATTTTGAAATTCGATTGAAAGAAATCGAAGAAATTTATCCTCCTGAGTTAAAAGCGTACGAAATCACGAACTATTTGGCTGAATTAAAAGCCAGTGCTTTTGACGGTGAATTACAGTCCAATGAAATCCTAATCACCAGTGACACCATTGTTTGGTACAACAACAAAGCGCTAGGCAAACCAAAAGACGAACAGGATGCTTTTGAAATCTTGAAATCATTATCGAATGCTACTCACCAAGTAATTACTTCTGTTTGCTTTAAGACAAATGAAAAAGTAGTCCTGCTTCATGAAATAACAAAAGTCACTTTTAACACGTTGAGTGAGGAATCCATTCGCTACTATATAGAAAATTACAAGCCCTATGACAAAGCGGGTGCTTATGGTATTCAGGAATGGATCGGTTTTATTGGCGTTTCAAAAATTGAAGGTTCCTATGCTAATGTGATGGGAATGCCTACGGATAAAGTATATGACTACTTAACTAAATTAGACTGATTGCATTATGGATACATTTATATTTCACGAGTATTCCAGAGAACTGGTGGCCACAGGAATCCTGGGATTGCTGTTGATTTTTTTGAGAATTATTGCTGCAAAATTAGTACGCAGCTATGCTAAATCAAACCAAAAACTGGAGCATCGAACTAATTTAGTCATCAAATACATTCATTTATTTATAAATATTCTTGCAATTATAGCTGTCATACTAATTTGGGGCGTTCAGACAAAGGATATTATTATTGCACTTTCCTCTATTACCACCGTTGTAGGTGTCGCTATGTTTGCTCAATGGTCTATTTTGAGCAACATCACCTCTGGAGTTATTTTGTTTTTTTCTTTTCCGTTTAAAATTGGAGATACAATAAAAATTCATGACAAAGATTTTCCTATTGAAGCTCAAATTGAAGATATAGGGGCTTTTCATGTGTATTTGAAAACTATAGATGGAGAAAAAATCATCTATCCGAACAGCTTGCTTTTGCAAAAAGGAATTTCGATACTAAACAATTATGCCGATCAAAAAGAATTTACGGATTAGTTTACTTCTGCTGAACGAATGGTAAATCATCATCTTGCAAAAGATCCTATTGAAGTGGAAATTATATAACTATTGCTGAAAAATATATAATGTTTTACTTTTTTAAATGCTGGATATTTGTCAATTAGAAATAAATAATTTACTATTGAATTGTTTTTGTCTTTAAAAAAAAATAAAAAGATATGAATGACCTTTTAAAATTTCCATTTTACGCAAAACTTACGCTCGTTTTATTGAGCTTAATTGCTATTATTTTTATATTTTATATTGGTCAGGATATATTAGTTCCCATAATGATGTCCTTTTTATTTGCGATATTGTTATATCCCATCGTTCAGTTTTTAAAATCTAAACTCTACTTTCCCCATGTGTTAGCCGTTATGCTGGCGGTACTGCTTTTTGTATTGCTTTTTTTAGGCCTTTTTGTATTTCTATCCTTTCAAATCAGTGATTTTGCAGATGATTTTGATAAAATTGAAAGAAACATAACTATTCATATTAGTAACATTCAACAGTTTCTCAGTGAACATTTCAATTTAAGTTCTTGGGAACAAAAACAATATCTGGATACAGCTACTGAAGATTCTATGGAAAAAGGGAAAGAAATCATTGGTACCACGCTATTGTCATTTACGGATACGCTACTAAATTTGACCTTAATCCCTATTTATACTTTTTTGATTCTTTTATACAGGACTCATTTTTTATTGTTTTTGTCTAAACTATTCAAAAAAGAGAATCATGAACAATTAAAAAATATTTTAACAAATATTAGAGTTGCTATAAACAGTTATATTGTAGGTTTAATTATCGAGACCATTTTAGTATCGGTAATGACTACTGTAGGATTTATTATTATTGGCGTGAAATATGCTGTTTTGCTGGGTGTTGTAACTGGAATTCTAAATCTAATTCCTTATATAGGAATCCTTTTTGCCGGAATTTTAAGCATTATTGCCTCATTGACTGGTACTCCGGATTTATCCATAATTATTGGTATAATTGTGGTTACCATCTTTGTTCAATTAATAGATAATAATATCCTTGTCCCAATAATAGTAAGTTCAAAAGTAGAAATAAATGCTTTTATATCCATTATAGGAATCATTATTGGAGGAGCCATTGCAGGAATCGCCGGAATGTTTTTAGCATTACCCATAATTGCGGTTCTTAAGGTAATTTTTGACCGAATTGAGTCATTAGAACCTTGGGGGTATTTAATGGGAGATCATTTGCCCAAAACCTATACTTGGCATAGTATCAAATTACCGCTATTCGATTCAGATGCATCCTCTAAAAAAACCATAATTAAAACGGATCTTATAGTTCCTGTTTTTACTGAGACAACAACGGAAAACAATACAGAGAATAAAGCAGAAACTGACCTTAATAAAACAAGTGAGTCTATTTAAACCAATTATTTATCAATGTTTTGCTGGTTTTTTCTTTCTCAATTTTTAAATTAATTTTGTATAATGACTAAAAAGCAAAAGCTGATTTTATTCTTTTTGATCGTCTGTTGCCACCAGATTTCTTTTTCACAAGTAAACCAGAAAGAAAAAGATTCCGCTGGCGTTTACAAAAAAATTCAATCCTATTCTAAAAAAAATAAGTTTACAACACTTGTTCATAAATTAGTTTTCAGGCCCGTAACTATAAAAAAAACAAAGAAAAAAGTAATTCCCAAAAAATACGAAACTTTTGAAGGAAAAACGATCAGAAATATTACTATTATCACTTTAGACCCTTTTGGGTATTCTGATATTGATACCGCCAGAGCCCCTAAAAACTGGGCCGAACGAACTGGAAACCGAATTCATATCAAAACAAAAAAACTCGCTATTAAGAATGTACTGTTAATAACAAAAAACACACCTTTCGATTCTTTATTAGTAAAAGAATCAGAACGATTGATTAGAGCTCAAAGATACATCAGTCGCGTTGACGTAACCCCACAATTAATTCAGAACAGCCCGGATTCAGTAGATGTCACCTTTCGGGTTTTAGATACATGGAGTATTATTCCCAAGGGATCCATTTCCAGTTCAAGAACTAATTTTGAACTCAATGATCGTAATTTTCTAGGCACTGGCCATGAATTCAAAAATGAATTCAAAAACAGATTCAGCGACGGAAAAAGCGCGTATGGATTGTCCTATAGCGTTCCTAACGTCCAGAATACCTTCATTCAGACAACTCTGAATTACCGGATAGATTTAGACAATTACTACAGCAAAAGCCTCAATGTAGACCGTCCCTTTTACTCTGCTTTTACAAAATGGGCAGGGGGAATATACATAGACCAGCAATTTAGAAAAGACACCCTTGCTGATGTCAATTCAGTATTTACCTATCAAAATTTCAAATACAATTCGCAGGATTTATGGCTTGGACGTGCCTTTTCTATTTTTAAAGGAAGAACAGAAAACCAGCGCACCACAAATCTGATTCTGGCAGGACGTTTTTTAAATATAAAATATCTGGAAAGCCCAACTATCCTCTATGATGCCACTGATTTCTACTCTAGTGAAAAACTTGCTCTTTTCGGGATTGGTATTAGTTCACGTAAATTCGTGCAAGACAACTATGTTTTCAAAAATGGAATTATAGAAGATGTTCCCATTGGCAAAATTTACAGCATCACTTCTGGCTATCAATATAAAAACAATTTGGGGCGTTTGTATCTTGCTGCCCGAGCGGCTTTTGGAAATTATTATAAATGGGGCTTTTTAAGTGCTAATGTAGAGATAGGTACCTTTTTTGAAAAATCAATTACGCAGCAAACCGCTTTTTCTTTTCAGGCAAATTATTTCACAAACTTGATGAGTCTGGGAAAATGGAAATGGAGACAGTTCATCAAGCCCCAGGTAATTATTGGTACAAACCGTGTCAATATTATTGGCGATCAGCTAAATATCAATGAAAATTATGGACTTCGGGGCTTTAATAGTGCTCAATATGGAACCCAAAAAGCACTCTTAACCATACAAACCCAAGCCTATGCGCCATGGGATCTTTGGGGATTTAGAATCAATCCCTATTGTAATTATTCCATTGCCGTACTAGGAAATCCTAATAAGGGATTGACTCAAAGTAAAGCCTATTCAAAAATTGGAATTGGATGTATTATAAACAATGATTTTCTGGTATTTAGTGCTTTTCAAATTTCGCTGTCCTACTATCCGTCCATTCCTGGAAATGGCGAAAATATTTTCAAAACAAATGCAATTGAAACAACTGATTTTGGTTTTCAAGATTTCGAACTGACAAAACCCCGTACCGTGCTTTACAAATAATACGCTTTATAAATATAAATTATTCCAAAAAAATATTCGCATAATACTAATATCCTTCGAAAACAGTTCAATTTGTATGGGATTATATTGAACACACTATCTACAGGACACTTTTTTTAGAAAATTACGATACAGTACACAATGAAGGGTGTGAATTATATAATTTAATACCTTAATTTTATAAGAAAAAATTATGTTTTATTGTTTACTTTTATTGTGTTAAAATTTTAACTAAAAACCAAACAAAATGAAAAAATTCACCTTTTATTTGATGATGATGGTATTATCAATTAGTGTTCTTCCAACACAAATGTTAGCCGCTGAAAAAAATCCAACTGTAATTTTAAATACTCCTAAAGAAGTGCCTGCAGAAGTAAAAGTTTTGCTTAATAGACTTGATGAAATAAAAGCGATGGATAAATCGTCTTTGACTTCAGTTGAAAAAAAAGAATTACGTAAAGAAGTACGTGCTATCAAAGCAGAATTAAAATCTACAGGAAATGGTATATACTTATCTGTAGGTGCAATTATAATCGTTATCCTTTTATTGATACTTTTATTGTAAATAAATTTATACCTGTAGAAAAAGGAAACGAATAATCGTTTCCTTTTTTTATGAAGTAAAATAACAAAGTAAATGTTAATTATTTGATATTGGCATAATTGTTGGTTTTACTTCAAAACGAGATAAAATAGTAACTAAAATTACTATCTAATAATTACTAATTAAAATTTCGAAAAATGAAAACATTAAAATTAATCATCGCAGGAATTATACTATTTGCATCCGCAAATACGATGCAAGCACAGGTTTCAGTAAATGTAAATATAGGTAGTCCACCAGCATGGGGGCCAGTTGGTTATTCAGCTGTAGATTATTATTATTTACCGGATGTTCAAGCTTATTATGATATACGAGCCACACAATTCATTTATTTTGGTGGAGGAAATTGGATTCGTTCAAGAAATCTACCTAATCAATACAGAAATTATAATCTATACAATGGTTATAAAGTAGTATTGAACGATTACCATGGTTCAAGACCATACAGTAACTTTAAAACACACAAAGTAAAATACTACAAAGGATACAAAGGTAAACCACAAAAATCAATAGGTTCTAACCGCAGTAATAACAATAAAGTGTACAAAAGTAATGGGAATAACGGACATGGAAATAAAGGACATGGCAATAAAGGTGGAAAAGGAAATAATGGAAATGGAAAACATTAATACTGATTTCATAATAATTTATAAAAAGAGTCTCAGCAATGAGGCTCTTTTTTTTAGAACATTAATCCTTAATTAAATGTTAATTTTTTTGTTTTGGCACAGTTGTTGGAAATTCACAAAAGTATAGCAATAACAAGTTATTATAAAAAATTATTACAAATTAAATATTTGAAAAAATGAGAACATTAAAATTAATCATCGTAGGAATTATACTCTTTGCATCAAGCACAATACATGCACAAGTCTCAGTAAATTTAAACATAGGTACTGCTCCATCATGGGGACCTATAGGATACGCAGAAGCTGAATATTATTATTTACCGGATGTTGAAGCTTATTATGATGTAAGAGCCACACAGTTCATTTATTTTGGTGGAGGAAGATGGATACGTTCCAGATATTTACCAAATCAATATAGAAACTATGATTTATATGATGGATATAAAGTAGTATTAAACGATTATCACGGTTCAAGACCTTATAGTAATTTTAAGAATCACAAAGTAAAATATCATAGAGGTTATCATGGAAGAGAACAAAGAAATATTGGGCACAACAATAATCGTCGCGTTTATGTAAACCAAAGGGGGAATGATAATCATAGAAGATATGATAATGATGACCGAAGAGAATATAAAAAACATGACAACCGAAATAACGGCAATGGTCATGGACATGGAAAGGGAAAAGGACATGATCGAGATTAGTCACACCTTAATTTAAAAAGAGAGAGAACCAAAATTGGTTCTCTCTCTTTTTAATTATTAAAGAAAACCAAAAATATTTCAGAAGAAATTATTTAATTCCTACATTTGAAGTTACTGCAATTAAATTTTAAAAAATGCAAAAAAAACACGCATCAGCTATTCTAATATTTCTCTTATGTTGCCAAATAACAATTGCACAAGAACCTCAAAAACCAAATTCTGTTGAAATTTATAATCAAATTCAAAAGCTTAATTTTCTAGGTTCCGTACTTTATATAGCCGCACATCCTGATGATGAAAACACCCAGTTGATCTCTTATTTATCCAATGAACAAAAGGCCAGAACCGGCTATTTGTCTTTGACACGCGGGGATGGTGGACAAAACTTAATCGGCACGCAATTGCGGGAATTATTAGGAGTAATAAGAACCCAAGAACTTATTGAAGCCCGAAAAATTGATGGAGGAGAACAGTTTTTTTCCCGTGCCAATGATTTTGGTTTTTCTAAAAATCCAACAGAAACATTAGAAATTTGGGATAAAAAACAAGTACTAGCTGACGTTATTTGGGCCATCAGGAAATTTCAACCCGATGTGATTATTAATCGATTTGATCATCGTTCGCCCGGAACCACTCACGGACACCACACGGCATCAGCAATGTTAAGCGTAGAAAGTTTTGACTTAGCGAATAACCCATCAATTTTTCCCGAGCAATTGCAATTTGTAACACCTTGGCAAACCAAACGACAGTTTTTTAATACGTCTTGGTGGTTTTATGGAAGTATCGAAAAATTTAATGCTGCCTATAAAACGAATTTAATTGCGCTGCAAACAGGAGTTTATTACGCTGGATTAGGAAAATCAAATCAGGAAATAGCCGCATTAAGTCGGAGCCGCCATCAATCCCAAGGGTTTGGTAGCACTGGAGCCCGTGGGGAGGAAACAGAATATTTAGAGTTTATAAATGGAGATGCTTTAAAAGATAAGAAATCACTTTTTGAAGGAATCGATACTTCTTGGAACCGAATAAAAGAGGGAAAATCAATCGGAGAATTATTGACAACTATTGCCGCTGAATTCGACCATAATAATCCTTCGGCAAGCATTCCAGATTTGGCGAAAGCCTATGCTATGATGAAAGCTTTGGACGAAAATCAGTGGTCGCCACTGAAATCAGAAGCCATAAAAGAAATTATATCGGCCTGTTCTGGTTTGTATCTTGAAGCCGTTGCCCAAAATCAGGAAGCGACTCCCGGAAGCACTATTAAATTGAAACTCGAAGCCATTAATAGAAGCTCCGTACCCATACAATTAATGAGTGTGACCGCTATACCTAATCAAAATATTACACCTCAAAATCGGGATTTAAAAAACAACATACTAAACACCATTAATTTAGATTTAAAATTACCCGAATCAATTAACTACACACAACCATATTGGTTAAAAGAAAAAGGAACAGTTGGGATGTACGCAGTAAAGCAACAACAAAACATAGGGATTCCAGATATTATTCGGGAAGTTAAAGTGATTTTTAATATTAAAATCAATGAGATTGAAATTCCATTTGAACGAACCGTAGTGTATAAATACAACGATGATGTAAAAGGGGAAGTATATAATTATCTGGACATTGTTCCCGAAGTTACTACTTCAATTATAGACAAAGTATTGCTTTTTAAAGACACAAAAAAGAAAGCTGTAGCCGTAAAAATCAAAACTGGAAAAGACTCCGTAAAAGGAATTTTACAACTTGAATTACCTGAAAACTGGGGTGTTTTTCCTAAATCGATTCCTTTTAACATTGAAAAAAAGGGAACGGAACAAATTGTTTATTTTGAGGTAACTGCACCAAATAAATCCGAAGAAGCTGTAGCCAAAAGCGTGGCGATAATTGACAATAAACAATTTGACAAAGAACAAATTATCATTAAGTATGACCACATCACAAAACAGCAAGTTTTAACATTGGCTGAAGCTAAATGCATCAAAACAGATTTAAAAACGAATGGTGAAAAAATAGGATATATTATGGGTGCCGGAGATGAAGTTCCCAGTTGCCTGACGCAATTAGGATATGCCGTAACACTACTTAAACCTGAAGAAATTACTCCTGAAAAATTAGAATTGTACGACGTAGTCATCACAGGTGTTCGTGCCTATAATATCTTGCCTGCACTGGCAAACAAACAAAATATACTTTTTGATTTTGTAAAATCCGGAAAAACAATGATCGTTCAGTACAATACTGCAGGAGATCTTGTTACCAATACTATTGCACCTTATCCCTTGAAACTCTCCCGAGACCGAGTGACCGAAGAAGATGCCGAAGTCCGATTCTTATCGCCACATCATCCTGTTTTGAATTTTCCAAACCAAATTACAGCTACAGACTTTGAAGGCTGGAAACAAGAACAAGGATTGTATTACCCCAATGAGTACGACAAAGCCTTTACTCCTATCCTATCTTCAAATGACAAAGGGGAAAGCCCTAAAAATGGTGCATTACTTATTGCTCCTTACGGAAAAGGACACTATATTTATACCGGCTTAAGTTTTTTTAGAGAATTACCTGAAGGCGTTACTGGTGCCTATAAATTAATTTCTAATATTATTTCGCTACAATCATCTGAAAAAATTCCTGTTCAAAAAATCAAGAACTAACCCACTTTAAAATGGAAACAAAAAAAATAAAAACCTGGAAGAAAAATTATACTTGGGTACTTGTAGCCAATGCAATATACATCCTGATCTTTTGTCTCATCATGAAATTATACGCTTAAATTATGCAATTATTTGATTGGATTATACTGATAGTAACTTTATTGTTTATTGTAATTTATGGGGCTTGGAAAACCAAGGGCAGTAAAAATGTAGAAGACTTTATTTTAGGGAGTAATGAAACACCTTGGCATGTTGTAGGACTTTCTGTTATGGCCACACAAGCCAGTGCAATTACGTTTCTTTCTACTCCGGGGCAAGCCTATCATGACGGTATGGGTTTTGTGCAATTCTATTTTGGACTGCCAATTGCTATGGTGGTAATCTGTGTCACCTTTATCCCTTTATACCACAAATACAAAGTGTATACAGCTTATGAATACCTTGAAAAAAGATTTGATTTGAAGACCCGTTCCCTAGCTGCCATCCTTTTCTTGTTCCAAAGAGGTTTAGGAACCGGATTGACCATATACGCTCCGGCAATTATTTTGTCCGCTTTATTGGGTTGGAATCTTACCTACATGAATATTATTATTGGTGTATTAGTTATCATTTATACTTTTTCGGGTGGAACCAAAGCAGTGAATGTAACTCAAAAACAGCAAATGTTTGTGATTATGTCCGGAATGCTAATCACTTTTTTTCTGATTTTGCATTATTTACCTAATGATATGACTTTCTCCAGTGCGTTGCATATTGCTGGGGCAAATGATAAAATGGATATTGTTAATTTCTCTTTAGATCCAGAGGAAAAATATACCTTTTGGAGCGGAATAACAGGAGGTTTTTTCTTGGCATTAGCTTATTTTGGTACCGATCAATCGCAGGTAGGACGTTATTTATCCGGACGATCCGTTCGAGAAAGCCAGATGGGACTAATCATGAACGGACTTTTAAAAGTACCTATGCAGTTCTTTATTTTACTGACCGGAGTTATGGTTTTTGTCTTTTTCCAATTCAATCCTGTTCCGTTAAATTTTAATCCAAATAATAAAGCCATGATTGAAAAATCAGCTTACAAAAGCGAATACAATGCTTTGGAGAAAAAATTAGACGATTTATCCGAAGACAAAAAAGTAATTAATCTTTTGTACATCGACCAGCTCAATCAGGATTATGACAATCCAACGCTTAGGAAAGAATTAGTGACTTTATCCAATAAAGAAAAAGATTTAAGAGATCGTGCCAAAGAAATAATTCTGAAAGCTGATAGTAATAGCGAGACCAATGATAAAGATTATGTGTTTTTTCACTTTATTCTCAACTATTTACCCAAAGGGCTTATTGGTTTGTTACTGGCCGTAATTATTTCGGCCGCTATGTCCTCTACCGCTTCGGGATTGAATGCACTGGCCTCTACCACCGCAATTGATATTTACAAACGCAATCTAAAAGAAGAAAAATCAGAACGACACTACCTGTATGCTACAAAATTCTTTACCTTATTGTGGGGGGTTATAGCCATACTATTTGCTTGTATTGGAACGCTTTTTGAAAATTTAATTCAACTGGTAAACATCATTGGATCCATATTTTATGGAACAGTCCTTGGAATTTTCTTAGTTGGTTTTTACATCCATAAAGTACAATCTAAAGCCATTTTTTATAGCGCTGTAGTAAGTCAGATTACTATTTTTATCATCTACTATTACGCCATTTATATTTTCCCGAGCGGAGAAGAAAAACTGGGTTATTTGTGGCTGAATTTCATTGGTGCAATGCTTACAATTGTAATTTCTTTATTGTTGCAATGGACCATTTTTAGAAAACAGAGAGAGATAACAGCCTAAATAAAAAAATAACCGCAGATTCACAGATTTTTATATTGATAATCCGTGAATCTGCGGTTATTTTTTTTACTTCAGAAGTTCTTATATAAAAATCTCTTCTTCCGCAGAAACGAGCAAGAGCGAACTGGTGAGTAATGATAATCCCATGGATACTATATACGCAAACATCTAATAAATTACACAGTCCAAAATTTCAAAAAAAAATCCCGTCTCTAAATGGAGACTAGATCTTCTTATATAAAAACGTTAGAGTAATTAGTTTTTACTCCACTCTGTAATACTGTCTTTATTCATTTTCACGTAATCTTGGTTTTTAGCAATTTCAGCTGCTGCAAGTGATGCCTTAGCCGTTTCGATTGCTCCTTTTTTGTCCTCAAGTTTAGCTTGAATTAATGACTTCAATCTGTTGTACCAAAACGGTTTGTCTTTAGACATATCTAACGCTTTGTTTACATAAACCAATGCTTTTGCATTGTCGCCATTCGATTGGAATAAAAATTGAGCAGCAGAAAAATAATCTGCACTAGCTGGTCCAGCTAATGCTTTCTCGATGTTAGCCGTTGTTTTTTGTTGTGTTGGCACTTCAAATTTTAAAGCAGCATAGGAGTTCTCCCAATAGATTTCTAAAAAGGCAAAATTATTGTCTAAACCACTAATTCCAATAGTAAATGTTTCCACACTTTTATTCACTGTTTCAGGCTTAACAGTAGCTCTAAGCGCTACATTTTCTTCTTTCCACTCTTCTGGATTACCCCAGTTATCAGTAGTTTTATAAAATAGTATCTCCCAGCTTTCTATTTTCGGAATAGTATACAATGAATATTTTCCTTTTTTCAATGTTTTACCATCAATAATCACATCATCGCTAAAGGAAACAGTTGTATTTTCATTAGCTCCAGTTCTCCATACTTTTCCAAAAGGAATTAAATTTCCAAAAACGGATCTTCCTCTGGCACTTGGTCTTGAATAGTTAACTTCTACATCAGTCAAACCAACTGTTTGCATAAGCGTCATTTTCGGACTTGATTGAGGTGTTTTTAACTGAGCCTCAGCGCTGAAACCGACCATAAATAAAGCCAGTGCAATGATTATTTTTTTCATATTATAATTTTTAAATGTTTTCCAAATTTACAAATTCAATGCCTTTGTACTGTTAATTATTCCTTAATTTAGATTGAATATTCCTAACTGCCTCAAAATCCAATTCGTTAAAATGATTAATCACTACATCTGCTTCCGATAAATCTTGTGCTTCAGAATGAATACTGTTGTAGCCCACACAAAAAATCCCAGCAGCTTTGGCCGCTTTTATTCCATTTGTACTGTCTTCAATAACGATACAATTTTCTTTTGGGGCAATCGATAATGAAGCAGCATGTTCAAAAATAGCAGGATGTGGTTTTGATTTAGGGAAATCTTCGCCGCTTACCACATGCGTAAAATAGTCATGCAATTTAAACCTATTAAACACACGCTCTATGGTAACTTTTGAAGCCGAAGAAGCCAAAATTAATTGCATGCCGTTTTGATGCAATTCTATGATTAGACTTTCAACACCTTCCAGTAATTCCAAATTATCTTTACTATCAAAAGCATCATTAAAAATAGACCTTTTTCGCTGAATCAAATCCTCTACTTCATGTTCAATTTCAAAAACCTTTTTCAATTTCTGAAATATATTCCGAGTAGAATTTCCTGTAAATGAGGTGTACATTTCCTCCGAAACAGGAATATTCAATTCCTCGAATTGTTTGAAATAAGCATAACGGTGTACGGGTTCAGTATCGACAATTACACCATCCATGTCAAAAATTACGGTTTGTATCATTTTTGTTAAATTATTAGACTTTATAGATTTTAAGACTTCTTAACTTTTTAGAACGGAACATTAAAAAACTGAATTCTCACCACTATTTCTTAAGTAAATAGCGAATCACGGTTTCTGCAGCATACAAACCAAATAATCCAGGCATGTAACTATTGGTTCCATAAAATGATTTTTTGAAATTGGATCCATCCGTCATTTTTAAACTCGTTTCATCTTGAATTTCCGAAGAAAAAACCACTTTCAGTTTATCAATTTTAAATTCTTTCAATCGTCTTCGAATGGTTTTGGCAAAATAACAATTCACGGTATTGGTAATATCAGTCACTTTCACTTTTGAAGCTTCCATTTTCCCACCTGCGCCCATACTACTGATGATTTTTACTCTTTTTCGTTTGGCTCCAATAATCAAATTCAGCTTTGGAGTCACACTGTCAATGCAATCCAAAACATAATCAAATTCCTCCGATACAATTTCGAAAGCACGCTCTGGCGAAAGAAATTCCTGTACACGCGTCAATTTTAATTCTGGATTAATGTCCATTAATCGATCCCCGACAACAGTAATTTTTGGTTGTCCTACAGTTGAATGTAAAGCAGGCAATTGTCGGTTTATATTGGTAATATCAACTACGTCACCATCAACAATAGTCATCGTTCCCACTCCTGCTCTTACCAAAAATTCGGCCGCAAAAGAACCAACACCACCCAATCCTACAACCAATATATTTGCCTTTTTTAAATTATCTAAACCTTCTTTTTTGAATAAAAGTTCGGCTCTCTCTGTCCATTCTGCCATTGTTTTTTGTTTAAAGTTTAATGTTTTTGAAAAATTCTGAAATCAAAAACTTCATTATAATTACTATTCACAAGTTCCTGTATTTCTTCCAGCGAAATTCCTCTGTATTTTGCTGCCAATTCATAAACTGCTTCAATCCCTTCATCCACCGTATCTGTTTCTAAAAAAAATCGATTATCAGGAACGCTTTTAAAAACAGCTTCTAGGTCCTGATTTAGCAATAAATATTTCCCAAACGAAATATAAAATCCATTGTTCACTAATTGTTTAGCGACTTGGGCATTTTTGGAAAACCCATGAATCAGCATTGGAACTGAAATATTCAATTTTTTCGTAATTGCAATCACTTCCTGAAAAGCACCGACACAGTGTATTACCACTGGTTTTTGATAGTGCTGCGCCAAAAGCAATTGCTTTTCGAAAACCAACTGTTGCAATTCCATTGAAACTTCGATGCGTTTGTCCAGTCCACATTCACCTACAGCGAGACAATTCCCCTCTTGTAATTTACTTTCGATTATCGCCAAATCAGCTTCTATTCGTTCTTCAACGATAAACCACGGATGAATCCCGATGGAATAATACGGAATTGTTGCATCAAATTCCTGTGGATATTGATTCACTAATTCCAACACATTGGGTTGATTCGTATCTTTATGTGTATGTAGATTAAAGAAATCCATTAGTCGTGAAATTTTTTAACTCCCGCTTTTATCTCGATATTCAAATCATTTTCCAATGGTACTATTGGACAGGAATATGTAAAATTATACGCGCAATACGGATTGTATGACGTGTTAAAGTCAATCACAATAGCATCTCCTTTTGGGATTTTCAAATCAATGTATTTCCCGCCAATGTAACTTTCGTTTCCTGAAGTCAGATCTGAAAACGGTAAAAATAAATAGTCTTTATATTCCTCTTTTTTTGAGAGCTCCATATTCTTGTACACATTCAGTTTCAAATCCCGACCGTCAATTGTAAAAGAAAGCTCCCCATATTTTACATACAATGGTTTCCTGTCCGTTGACGTTTTCATTTCAAAAGGCTTCTCTTTTTTTGTTCTTACTAACTTAGCGACCACATAAAAAGTTTCGTTTGCAGGATAAAAATCAAGTGTTTTGAATTCCGCTAAATCTTTCGGAGTCAACGGACTTGTCTTTGCATCGGCATATTCTGAATTTAATTCCTTTTGAAATTTGGCTACAGCCGAAACGTCAAATTTATATTGGCCAAAGCCTAAATTCAATTGAATCAAAAGAAATAAAGTAAATAGCGTTCTCATGTTCTTATTTTTATGCAAAAATAGTTTAAAAGTTACTAGGACACAAAGACGCATCGGTACAAAGTTTTCTACCTTTGCAAAATATAACAAATACATGTTTCAAACTGCTTTTCAACGCTACATTAATAATTTCAAAGGCTTTACCAGAGAAATTTGGATTCTAACGCTCGTCACTTTTATAAATCGCGCCGGTACGATGGTTTTGCCTTTTTTATCTAAGTATTTAAAAGAAGATTTGAATTTATCCTACGCACAAGTGGGATGGATTATGGTTGCTTTTGGTTTTGGTTCTATGCTGGGATCTTGGCTTGGTGGCAAATTATCCGATAAAATAGGCTTTTATAAAATCATGGTTTTCAGTTTATTCACCAGCGGAATCCTTTTGTTTTTTGTACAATACATTCGGACCTTCTGGGGATTGTGCATTGGAATGTTTGTCATAATGACCGTTGCTGATATGTTTCGTCCCGCCATGTTTGTCTCCTTGGCGACTTATGCTAAACCTGAAAATCGTACCAGAGCTCTGACTTTAGTTCGGTTAGCGGTAAATTTAGGCTTCACAGCTGGACCCGCTTTAGGTGGTTTAATCATTATGAATTTAGGTTACAGCGGATTATTCTGGGTGGATGGAAGTTCGTGTATTGTATCTATTTTAATTTTCACCCTACTGGTAAAAGAACGCAAAAAACCTATCGATTTAGCCTCCGCCAATATCGAAACTGAGATACCAGCCTCTGTTTTCAAAGACAGAATATTCTGGATCTTCCTTTTTGTTTGTTTCATAACAGCCATGCTTTTCTTTCAACTTTTCACCACTTTACCCTTATATCATAATGAAAAATTTGGATTAACCGAGTTTCAAAGTGGACTTTTATTGTCTTTAAACGGACTGTTAATTTTCTTTCTGGAAATGCCAATTGTAAGTTTCACTCAAAGAAAAGGCATCAGTATACTCAAAATTATTCTTTGGGGCGCACTGCTAATGTCATTGAGTTTTTATGTTTTACTCATCAATATGTGGGCTGGAATACTAATTGTTAGTATTCTTTTTATCACTTTTGGTGAAATGTTCATCTTCCCTTTCTCCAATTCATTTGCGTTGAGCCGGGCTCCAAAAGGGCATGAAGGCCGCTACATGGCTTTGTTTACCATGAGCTTCAGCTTAGCACACATTGCGAGTTCTAAAACTGGACTAGAAATCATAGCCGCTTTTGGCTACCAAGCTAACTGGTTTGTCATGGGAAGTTTAGGTATTTTAGCAGTGGTAGGTTGTATCTGGCTGCAAAAACTCGTTCAAAAAGAACACAATTAATTCCATTATCATTCTTTGGGCGTGACCCTATAAAAAAAAGGGGCTTATCAACAAAATCGTTATTAGCCCCTTTTCTTTATAGCGTCGGGTTATACGCGCTACTTCGGTAGCTAGCTTCTACCCTTCACGCAGTCTCCTTGTGATGATAACATTTTTGATTAAAAGGATAATTAATTTCCAAAAAACTGCAAAAATACGTTAAAACTAAAAAAATAGTTAAAAAACTACATTTATAGTTTGATAACTAAAAAAATAGTTGTAGGTTTGGTTTAAATAAAAAATTATGCAAAAGTTAACCAACAAAGAAGAGGAAATCATGCACATTTTATGGAAGCTCAAAAAAGCATTCGTAAAAGAAGTCCTTGCAGAAATCACAGAAGATCAACCCCATTATAACACACTTTCAACCATTGTGCGCAATCTGGAAGAAAAAGGATTTGTGTCGCACAATGCCTTTGGAAACACACACCAATACTTTCCTATTATAAGTTTAGAAGATTATAGAAAACGATTCATGAATACTGCTATTGATAATTATTTCAACAGCTCATATAAAAATATGGTATCGCATTTTGCCAAAGAAGAGAAAATATCTGCAGCTGAATTACGGGAAATTTTGGCTATGATTGAAAGTCATAAAGAGGAAATATAAACTTTAGAGTAACAATATTAATTATGGAAGTATTTTATATTTATCTCATCAAATCCAGCGGATTAATTGCCTTGTTTTATTTGGCGTATCATTTTATGTTGCGAAAAGAAACCTTTTTCACAAGCAATCGTTGGTTTTTGTTATTGGGATTATTCACTTCCATTCTTTTGCCGTTAGTTGTTTTTACTAAAACAATATGGGTAGAACCTACTCCTATAAATTATGATTGGTCATCATTGCCCATAAGTACAATTATTGATGAAGACCACACGCAAGAATATATTTTTCTGGCATTAGCAGTGCTGTACTGCATTGGCACATTATGCCTTTTCACTAAATTTGGTTTTGAATTTTACAGTTTACAAAAAATAGTAAAAGGAAAAACCATAAAACGTCAAGCGAATTTTAAATTTATAGACTTAAAAGACAACCTCGCTCCTTTCTCTTTTTTTAATACTATCGTTTACAATTCGTCCTTGTACAGCAGCTCTGAACTAGAAAACATTTTAGAACACGAAAAAGTTCATAGCGAGCAAAATCATACTGTTGATGTTTTGATTTCAAGATTGTTTTGTATTGTGTTTTGGTTTAATCCATTCATTTGGTTTTATAAAAAAGCAATTATCCAAAACTTGGAATTCATTGCTGACAGCGAAGCCACGAAAAAAATATCCGACAAAAAAGCGTATCAGTTGACGCTTTTAAAAATTACAACACACGAGAATTGTGTTGCCATTACCAATCATTTTTATCAATCATTAATCAAAAAACGAATCGTTATGTTAAACAAAAATCAATCAAAAAAATCGAATTCTTGGAAGTACGCAGTCGTTATTCCTGCTTTAGTAGCATTTATATTTTTATTTCAAATTGATGTAATTGCTCAGGAGAAAGTAAAAGAAGAAACCGTCAAAGTAGAATCAAAACATCCAGTTACTGCTGCTTTAGAAATCCAGCAAGAAAAAGATAGTATTAAAAAAGCTAAAGTACTTATAGTCAGTAGTTCTAAAAATGACAGTATTGATAAAAATACAGAGATTTTTATCGATGGAAAAAAAGTAAGTAAAGAAGAATTAGATAGAACGAATCCTAATGACATAACTACGATGGATGTTGTTAAGGAGAATAACAAATCTATAATTAGAATTGTAACAAAAGGTAAAACAGCAAAAAGTACAAATATTTTTAATTCTAATACACAAGTAACGGATTTAAGATTAGAAAATGTGAATCCCAATAGTTTAAAAATTCTTCAAAAACCAAAAACCACGTATACGGTTACAAAGATAACGACAGAAAAAAATGGTATTCCTGACGATGCAGAATATTTTATTGACGGAAAAAAAGTAAGCCCACTAGAGGCTGAAAGCATGAATCCAAATTATATTAGCTCAGTAAATATTCAAAAAGATGGTACTTCAGCTAAGAATTCAATCCGTATTATTACTAAAAGTTATTTAGATGGTAAAGAGATGATACCTGAGCCACCAACACCACCTGCTGCACCAACTTTTAAATCTAAAGCTGCAAAAGGCGACCCTGTTAAAAAGGATAATAAAGGTTGGGAGATCAATTTTGGAACATTTGCGCCAGAAGACAATATTAAGAGAATTCAAAATGATAAGAATGTAAACTATAAAGAAGCAGTTATAGTTATTAATGGAAAAATTAGTGATTATCAAGCTTTGGATAAATTAAAGCCAGAGGATATTTTTTCAGTAGGTGCACAAAAACCATCAAATGGACCCGAAAGCACAAAACAGAATGCGTTAAAAAAATATGGAGAAAAAGCATTAAATGGAATTATTGAAATTGAAACAAAAGAATTTCAAAAAAAATAAAATCCTCATAAAAACCCAGAAAGACGATCTAAATTAAGACCGTCTTTTTTTATATCTTTACATTAAACAAAATGATATGTATAAAATCCTAGCCCAAATTAACAAAGTTATTTTACCTAGTTTCACCAAACAGCGATTGGATTTGGCTAAAGCCAAAAAATGGCAAATGGCGATTATTGGTTTTAGATATTACGTAACCACACGTGCGCTGGATTAATACGTAATTGCGGCAAAAATTTCATTTCCTTTGATTTTTACCCTTCCATTCAAGAAAGCTAATTCCATTAGGAAATTGCATTGTACAATTTCTCTATCCAATCTTTTGACCAATTCACAAACTACTTTTGCCGTTCCTTCGGTGGCCAAAACATCATCGTGAATCAGAATTCGGTCTTCTGAAATTGGAAATTATGTCAGCCAATAATAAAATTATTTATAGCAAGAGACTTTTTAAATTACGATAAAAACATAGTCTACTTTATTGTTACCACTTCTCTGCTCCCAATAATTTTTTTCCCAATTCACTAAGCGCTGCCGTTTTATATTTGGTTTGTTCCCATTTACGGGGATCTCCAGGAAAGGCATATCCTTCAGGTGCAATTCTGTCTTTCCAGGAATTCACTCTCCATTGACGTAGTTCTTCATTTTCTTCTTCCGCTGGCATCATAGAAATATATTGTGCCATTCTCACTTTATCTTTTGTAATATTGGGGCGAATGCCATGCGGTTGTGAACTGTTAAAAATCAATAAATCTCCTGCTTCCATTTTTACTTTAACAAATTTGCCTTCAAATTCAGAGGTATCCGGTTGAAATCGATTTCTATCTTCCGGTTGTGTCAGTTTCCAAGTATCATAATTTCGGTATAAATCAGGAATACATTGAAATCCTCCCATATTTTCATCCATTTGGTCTGCCAAAGCGAGAACTCCTTGTACGTTTTGAGGTTTTGTTTCAGGATCATAATCCCAATGTATGAATCCTTTGAAATCAAAATCCGGACGGACTGGTAAATTTAGATTTGCTCGGTCAATGGTTACCCATAATTTTTCCGTTCCCCAAATATCTACAAATGCATCGTATACTTTTTTCATTTGTCGATTATCCCATTGGTATTGATGATTGTACACTTCAACCATACCGCTATTGGTAAGTTCTTTCATTTGCATTTCGGCTCTTGGTGGCGCATACCAAGTTTCTGGGTCATTTTGATTTTTCTCTTCAAATTCCCACAGGAAATCGGCCATTTTTTTAGCGTTTTCTTTCGGAACAGCATTTTTTATTACAATATACCCGTTTTCAATCCAAAACTTCCAATCGGCTTCAGTAAGCAAACGCAGAGGTTTACCATTAGAGCGATCATTTAATTTTGTTGTGCTGGATTTTGCTGTCGATGGATTTCCCGGAATATCTTTGTGGGCATTGTTATGTGCCATTGTGGGAACCATTGTGGGAACCATTGATTGCTTATTCTTTTCCATAGTTATCTATTTCGTGTTATTACTATTCCAAAATTAGAAAAAGTGAACCTTAATTACTTTCACAAAATGTACTGCTATTTGTACAATATTGATTTATTTTAGTAACTTTAGACAAGTATATGTATTATATTGAACAATTATAGCAGTAACGAGGTATGAAAATAGTTTTTGAGGATATAAAAAGATTAGCCGGTAGTTCCTTTAGAATATTGGTCAATCCAAAATTGAATAATTTTTATTATTGGCATTTTCATCCTGAATTTGAATTGACTTTCATTGTAGCACCAAATGGAACACGACGCGTAGGTGACCATATTGGGGATTTTGAAGGAAGTGATTTGGTTTTTATAGGTTCTAATATTCCGCATTTGAATTTTGATTATGGAATTAAAACCGAATATGAAAAAGTAGTTTTACAGATAAAAGAAGATTTTTTCAAAAATGACTTTATCACCACTCCTGAACTAGCTTTCATTAATCAATTATTTGAGAACTCTAAAAAGGTGGTTTGTTTTCATGGAGCTGTAAAAGATGAAATTGGCAAAAGGCTTCAAAAAATTCATCTTTTATCACATTTTGAACAATTTATAGAAGTACTGTCCATATTTCAGATTTTAGCAACAGCAAATGAAAAGACACTATTACACGATAAACCATTTGAGAATCTGTACAATAACAAAGAACAAGTGCGATTAAAAGTAGTATATAAATTTATAGAAGAAAACTACCAAAGGGCTGTTTCTATTGAAGAAATCTCTCGTTTGACTCATTTATCCAAAGCCGCTTTTTGTCGTTATTTTAAAAAAATGACCCGATTGACTTTTACTGAATTTTTAAATCAGTATCGAATAGAACAAGCTAAAATACTTTTAAAAACTGATAAAAATGCAACAGAAACGTGCTTTGAGTGTGGTTTTGAAAGTCTGTCATATTTTAATAGAATTTTCAAAAAAGTAGTGGGTGAAAATCCGATACAGTTTAAGAAAAGATAAAAAAAGGTATGTTTCCTAAATTTCAGAAACATACCTTTTGTAATTTATTCCGTAATATTAAAACTGGCTACATAAAAGTTTTTATCTATTTCCAATTTTGAATTTTCAGTATTTACAGAAACACGTTGCCATTCTGTCTCTGGTTGTAGCAATTCTTCATTGCCATTCAGCGTTACTTTAACAGGCATGTTAAAACCTGACACACAATTTGTCCAGCGATATCCTAATTGATTATCCTTGAAAAAATATTCTACTGTAGGAATTCTGGTATCTCTTAAATACTGATTAAAAAAGGTAGCTAAATCGATTCCAACTTGCTGACTTAAATAATCTTCAATTTGTTTAGTCGATACCGTTTGATGGTAAAAAGTACTGTTCAAACCTCTTAATATTTTTCTCCATTTTTCATCATCATTTACAATTTGGCGTAAAGTATGTAACATATTCCCTCCTTTTGGATACATATCACCAGATCCTTCTTTGTTTACACCGTAGTTTCCTATAATCGACTTATCATTGTTTATTCCCTTTCTGGTCCCTCGGATATATTCAAATCCAGCTTCTTTCCCATAATAATATTCTACAAAAAGGCTTTCAGAATAGTTTGTAAAACTCTCATGAATCCACATATCAGCAATATCTTTGTACGTAATATTATTGGCGAACCATTCATGTCCGGATTCATGGATAATGATAAAATCAAATTTTAATCCCCAACCCGTTCCGCTTAAATCCCTTCCTAAATAACCATTTTGAAATTTATTTCCGTAGGTCACTGAACTTTGATGTTCCATTCCTAAATACGGAGCTTCAACTAACTTGTAACTGTCTTCATAAAAAGGATATGGTCCAAACCAGTGCTCAAAAGCTTTCAACATCTTTGGAACATCCTGAAATTGTTTTTTGGCTTTCGCCAAATTGTCTCTCAAAACATAATAGGTACAGTCTAAATCGCCTTTTTCTCCCTTATATTTTTCTGAAAACGAAACATAATCTCCTATATTTATGTTTACACCATAATTATTGATAGGATTTGAGACATACCAATTATAGGTTATGGTTCCGTCCTTTAATTGCTTAACACTGATCAGACGACCGTTAGATACATTTGTCAAATTTTCAGGAACATTTACACTGATCAGCATATTTTCCACTTCGTCATACATGTGATCTTTGTTTGGCCACCAAACACTCGCACCCAATCCCTGACAAGAAGAAGCAATAAAAGAATTCCCATTAGCATCTTTTTTCCAAGTAATTCCTCCATCCCATGGCGGATTTACAGCAACTTTAGGCTTGCCTCCGTAAAAAACAGTCAACTTTTTTATGGCTCCTTTTGTTTGAGATGCAATCAATTCAATAAAAAATGCATTTCCTTCTCTTCTATATTTTAAAGCTACTCCATCCTGAATGACTTTATAAATTTCCATAGGATTTTGCAAATCAATTTGCATACTATTGTATTCCTGAACAACTTGATATTTTATTGTATTGGAACCTGAAACAGTACTGTCAGCAGGATTTACTTTAATATCAAGATGGTACTGTTTTACATCCCACCACGCTCTTTCTTTGGTTATGCTGCCGCGCAAAGTATCTTGTCTGGTAAATATTTCCTCTTTTTTTTCCAAAAGTCCTTGCGCATTTACACCATTAAAAATAAGGAAAGAGATCAAAATAAGACTGAATTGTTTTTGCATGGTGAATTTACTTTAGACAAAAATAAACTTTAAAACTCTATAATTAAACTTCCTGGAATTTATTTTCCAGGATAGATTTGGACATATTCTTGCAACAGCGTATTTTCTTTTCCACGAATTTCCATGATCACCTTATTGTTTTCAAAATCAAACTTCAGCAACCCAAAATTAATATCTTTGATCACTTCTCCTTTTACATAAGGATTTTCTTCGCCAGAAAAAGAAGCATAGGTATGGGTTAGTCCACTCGAAGTAAAATCGACTAAAGGATACGACAATCCGCGAACTTTTTTGGAAGAAAAAGTAGCAATATGGCGGTCACCAGAAATTATAAAGGTACCTTTTGCTTTCGTTGAAACAATCAATTGCTCTAGTTTTTCAATTTCATGGGGAAAATTTCCCCAAGCTTCAAAACCGTGTTTATTTGATAAAAATTGAATGCTGCTGACAATAACATTAAATTGTGCCTCAGAAGTTTGAAGTTCATTTTCCAACCATTTCCATTGTACATTTCCTAACACCGTTCCTTCACCTGCTGTATTAGGTTGAAAACGTTTTTTTAAATCGGTGGCTTTAGTCAGTGCCGTTCTAAAAAAGCGAGAGTCCAATACAATGACTTTTATTTTATTTTCATTTACCTCAATAGTTTTAGCAGTATAAACTCCGTCTCTTTTTCGCTCAGAAGCGTTCTTTGAAGTGCCTAAAAAATCCAATAATAACTGTTGGCTTTTTCTTTTAAAGGGATATTCTTCCCCAGCGTCATTTGCTCCATAATCGTGATCATCCCAAGTTCCTAAAACTATTTTATCTTTAATAAAAGTTAGATAATCCGCGTCTTGTTTTTGAATTTCATAATTATTTTTAAGAAACTGCATATCTTCTGTATCCGAGTACACATTATCACCTCCCCAAATCCAAACGGAAGGATGATTTTTGTCTATCGCTGGCCAAAGTTTATTTTTAATCTTTTGATTGTCGCAGGAACCAAAAGCAATCGTAAAGTAAGTGTTTTGAGTAGGTTTATTAGTTTCAAGTACCTGTTGTGTATTCTGAATTTTACAACTAATAAGGGCAAAAAAGCTAAAAATAAAAAGTATTTTTTTCATGTGAAGGTATTATAAAATCTATTTAATTTAAAAAAATTTGTTGCTAAGGTATACTAATATGCTCAATTGAACTTTAAGTAAAGTTTAATAAAAAAGCGACTATCCAATTAAAATAGTCGCTTTTTCATTAGATTAAAACACAAAAATTAATGCTGGGTTACTTTGCTTTGTTCTACTACAGCAGTAAAATCATTGGCTAAACGTTTGCCATACTCCTCTAGCAATTCTAAAATTCTTTCTTGATTATCTGATTTGACAATAAGTCCTGCATGATATTCTAAGGGTATTCTAAAGCAAACTTCCGGATCTGAAAACGAAGATAAATTAGGATGCTGGAATTTTGTTAAAGTCAAAACGATTCCGGCATATCCTTTTTTTACTTTTGGTAAACTGTACTTCGTTCCTTTGACCAAAGCGTCTTCAATTGCCGCCCACTCTTTCCATAAATTAATATTCGAAGCTTCAGCAACCATTTCGGCCAAATGCGCTCCTCCTACTCGTGAAGAAGTTTCCAAGAAATAAATCTGTCCATCTTCATTACTTTTGATGAACTCTGTATGAGCGGCTCCATGTTTCAACCCAAAACCTTTCATCACTTGTTCATTTATTTTTTTTATCGCGATATCATCCTCTGATTTGTATTTACTATTTGCCGAACGGAAAACGCCGCCACCTTGAGATATTTCCATTGGTGTAGCTAAATATCTAGAAGTCAAACTGAAGATTACTTTGCTATCCGAAATCAAACTGTCACAATGATACACATCACCAGGTTTGAATTGTTCCAATAGATATTTGAATCTATTATTCCCCATTTCATTAATATGGATCCACAAACGCTCTTTGTCCTCTATTTTTATAATTCCTGTTGCAGAAGCTTCGGAACGTGGTTTCAAAACCCATGGAGCAGGAATAGCATCTGCAAAAGTATTGATGTCATGGTCATTAAACAAAGAACAAAAAGCAGGAATAGAAATTCCACAACTTTTGGCTCTCATTCGCATCGCTAATTTATCTCTAAAATAACGTCCCGTAGTTTGTCCCATCCCATCAATACGGAGGTTTTCCCTTAGATACGTGGCTTTTTCTACATCATAATCGTCTAACGCAACAATGGCATCTACTTTAGTAGTTTTCATAAAATTACCAACACCTAATAACAGATGTTCTAAATTCCAATCGACATCTTGGCCTTTCATATAAAAAATCTCATCAATATGTTGGTGTGGCCATGGCTTGTCTCTGAGTTTTTCGCTTGTCACTAAATAGACTTTGTTGCCTAATTTTTTTAAATTAATTAAAAAATCGGCACCTTTGAAATAATTTGAAATACAAAGAAAGGTTTTAGCGTTTTCCATAGGTTATAAATTTTCTATGAATTTAGTTAATAAATGAACACCATACGCTGTTGCATGCTTACTTTTAGCAAATTCATCCTCACCAAATGCCACTCCAGCTACATCAAGATGCGCCCAAGCGTTGTGTTCTTGGGTGAAATATTCTAAAAATTTGGCGGCACTTATGGCTCCGGCAACTGGTTTTCCGCTATAATTTTTTACATCGGCAATATCACTTTCTATGTCTGATTTATAAACATCCCAAAGCGGTAAAGGCCACAAACGCTCTCCTATTGCATCTCCGTTTTCTTGCAATTTCTTAGCCATTTCTGCATTGTTGGTAAACAAAGCACCACATTCATACCCAAAAGTACCCACGCTGCTTCCAGTAAGTGTGGCGATATCCACAATATATTCCGGTTTGAAATTTTTAATCAAATACGATAATCCATCGGCTAAAATGAGTCTGCCTTCTGCATCAGTATCAATTATTTCTATTGAATGTCCACTGTAACTGTGAATTACATCACTAGGTAAAAAGGACTTGCTGTCAACCGAGTTTTCGGCACAAGGAACAATAGCAGTTACTTTGACTGGCAATTGTAAATCGGCTATAAGTTGCATCGCCCCAAATACTGCCGCACCACCAGCCATATCACACTTCATGTGGACCATTCCTGCCGTTTTTATATTTAATCCACCAGTATCAAAGGTGATTCCTTTCCCCACCAATCCAACATGTTTTAGGTGTTTTACTTCAACAACAGGAGTATACTTCATAATGATAAATTGAGGTTCATTCTCGCTTCCTTTTCCTACGGCTAAAAAAGCGCCAAGACCTGCAATTTTAGAAGCTTCATAACCGAGAACTTCTACGTCAAACCCATATTTCTGCCCAGTCTCTTTAGCCCAATTCGACAAGTATTTTGGATTAATTGTATTCGGAGGCAAATCGACTAAATCATAGGTTGCTAGTTGCGCTTTGGCAATTTTAATTCCTTTTTTGGCTGTAGCCAAATGCTCTTTTTCAGATAATAAACTCAAGCTAAAATCTGGTTCTAAAAAAGGATGTACGCTTTTCTCCGATTTAAAATGACCTAAATCATACGTTCCCAAAAACAATCCTGAAATCATAGCTTCAACCTGATCCTCAATAAATTGTTCGGGTATAACTAAAGCTACACTCAAACTTAAATTTTCTTTTTGTTTCGATGAAATACGGCGAAAAATAGTTTTTAACGATTTATAATCTATCGTTTTTCCCAAGCCAATAAAAACATACGTATTATCATTTTTTTCGGCCAAATAGTGTGTGTCCTTTTTACCAAAAAAAACTTTGGAAGCAATTTCCAATCCATTAAATGTAATGGGAACAATACTTTTTGAATAGGTTTCAAAAACCGGAATTAAAATTGTACCTGAAAAATCATCTGAATTAGTTATTGTACTTGTTCTCATTTATTCTTTTTTTATGGCTGTTGTTATTGGATGAAATTCAACATTAATGTCGTTTTTTTATCTATACTCTGTAATAGACGCGATAAATCGCATCTCTACACTTCTTTTTCATTAAAAAACAACCATTCAATTGCTTTTGGAAACTCGTCACTCCAGTAGGTTTCGCTATGTTTTCCCTGCTTGTTAATACTTAAATTAATATTCGATTTTTCTTTTACAAATTCACTTGAAATCAAACTATCTTTAAAACTTTTGATATGTTCAATCATCGTTATACTTTCATCGCCACCGGCATATAAATAGATTTTTGTATCTGCTGAATTAGCTTTTTCAGTATTGATTTTTAATTCAGGAACGACCCAAAGCGAGGGCGAAAAAATCATTAATTTCCCATACACTTCAGGATTTCTTAATCCACTAAAAATACTAACTAATCCACCCATTGAGCTTCCTCCAATTCCGGTGAATTCCCGTTCTTTTTTGGTTCTAAAATTGCGATCTACGTAGGGTTTTAATGTATCAGTCACAAAGCGAATGTATTTCTTGCCTTGTCCCTTTCCTAGAACAGTTTTCCCTACATTGTATTCTTTGATGCGATCTTCTTCGGCGTGTTCAATAGCAATAATTATAATTTTTCCGATTTTATATTCTGACATAACTGCCAGTTTTTTATCAATTTCCCAATTGCCAAATTCAGCTGATTCATTGAATAAATTTTGAGCATCCTGCAAATACATAACCGGATAACTTTCACTCGATTTGTCATAATCATGGGGTAATAACGCCCATATTTTCCTGGTTTTATTGAGTTGGGGAATTTCAAATTCATCCGAAATCAATTGCACTTGAGGTAAAAAAGATTGTTTAAAAGGCAACCAGTTTTTTCTCCATCTCTCAACGTGTTCTTTTTGAATGCCAGTATGTGCTAATGTAGAGCGATTTTCGGTACGATTCCCATGACTGTTAATCTCAACATCGCTCCAATCTCCTTTCGTAAATTTATACAAAAGCATCTCTGGATAATCAAAATCATGTGGGAATTTGTAATGATACGAACGGTTCCCTATCTTCTCCATCAGAAATTCGTTGTCCTGTGTGCGCCAATTATTAAAATTCCCTGAAATATAAACCGGCCGAGCATCATCTTCATCAGTAGTTAGAATTATGTGTAGTCCAGTATTTAGTATAAAATTGTTTGCATCAGGATTAAAGGTGGTATTGTCTGAATTCATTACTTGCATGTGCTGCTTTAATTTTAAAATAAAAGTAAATATAGTGGATTGCTATTGGAAATAAAAGAAAAAAGAAAACCCAATAGCAAATGAATTTTCTATTGGGTTTTATGTAAAAAAAGTAAGTATGCTAATTTTTCTTCTGACGGCTTTTTAAAACTGTTACCACATCATCTAACTCAAACCCTTTGGCTTGCAATAAGATAAGATAATGAAAAAGTAAATCAGCACTTTCACTCAAAAACAAATCATCATTGTCATCTTTGGCTTCAATAACCACTTCAATCGCTTCCTCACCTACTTTTTGGGCAATTTTGTTCATCCCTAATTTGAATAAAGAAGCAACGTAACTTTTTTCTGAATCTGCATTTTCTCTTCGAAGTTGGATTGTATCTTCTAAATCCGAAATAAAGCCATAATCTGCTTTGTTTTCGTCAGCCCAGCATGTATCTGTACCTTTATGACATGTTGGCCCTTCTGGTTTTACCTGAATCAATAGCGTATCATTATCACAGTCGTTTTTGATGTCGATCAGATTTAGAAAATTGCCACTTTCCTCGCCTTTTGTCCAAAGCCTTTGCTTACTTCGACTGTAAAAGGTTACTTTTTTAGTGTCTATCGTTTTTTGATACGCTTCGGCATTCATATAACCCAACATCAAAACCGTTTTGGTTTCACTGTCTTGAATGATTGCTGGAATTAATCCGTCTGTGTTTTTTGAGAAATCTATGTTCATGTTTTTAATTTAAAGATTGAAAAATTAAAGATTGAAAGATTATCTAATCCGATTTTCTTTTCTCTTTATTCTATTATCTGTTTCTATATCCTAACTTCGATATTATTATTTTTAAGGGCTGTTTTTAATGTTTTGATTTCAATTTCTTTAAAATGAAATACACTTGCGGCCAATGCTGCGTCTGCTTTTCCTCCCAGAAAAGTGTCCACAAAATGCTGTATGTTTCCCGCACCACCAGAAGCAATTATAGGGATATTAACTAATTCCGAAAGTGTTGCCAAAGCTTCGTTTGCAAAACCGTTTTTAGTTCCGTCATTGTCCATTGACGTGAATAAGATTTCACCTGCACCACGTTCTTCCACTTCTTTGGCCCAATCAAACAAATTCAATTCGGTAGGCACTTTTCCTCCTACTAAATGAACAATCCATTGCCCGTCAATTTGTTTGGCATCAATTGCAACCACTACACATTGACTGCCAAATTTTTGTGCCAAATCATTAATCAACTGCGGGTTTTTGACCGCTGAAGAATTAATAGAAACTTTATCCGCCCCGTTTTGCAACAAAATTTCAACATCTTCAACGGAGGAAATTCCACCACCAACAGTAAATGGAATATTAATCGTGGAAGCGACTTTACGAACCAAATCAACTAAGGTTTTTCTTCTTTCTTCCGTGGCAGAAATATCTAGAAAGACCAATTCATCCGCACCTTCATCTGAATATATTTTAGCTAATTCCACTGGATCTCCTGCGTCACGCAAGTCCACAAAATTAATACCTTTTACGGTTCTTCCGTTTTTAATGTCGAGACAGGGAATAATTCTTTTTGTAAGCATTATTGTTTTTATTACACAGAGATTCACGAAGTTTCACTAAGATTCACAAAATTCTTGGTGAATCTTAGTGTCATCTTTGTGTGTCTTTGTGAAACAATCTATTTTATTATATATTTTTCTAATTGTTTCAATGAAATTCGTCCTTCATAAATTGCCTTACCAATTATTGTTCCTTCACAGCCTAATTCGGCTAGTTTTGGTAATTCGTCAAAAGTAGAAATTCCTCCCGAAGCAATTAATTTTATGCCATTGGATTCCGCCAACTTCTCGCCTCTCGACTGCGCTCGAGATGACGCGCTCGAAGTGACAGTGCATTGATTAATAATTTTTTTATATAAATCAAAGGATGGTCCTTCAAGCATACCGTCTTTGGCAATATCGGTACAAATTACATACTGAATTCCCTTATTTTGATACTCTTGTATAAAGGGAATCAATTCTTCATTAGAATCCTCCAGCCAACCAGAGACCGCTACTTTTTCATTGTTGGCATCTGCTCCCAAAATAATTTTATCAGCACCGTATTCTGCAATCCATTTTTCGAATAGTTCTCTATTTTTAACGGCTATACTTCCGCCGGTAATTTGATTGGCACCACTTTCAAAAGCAATTTTCAAATCGGAATCGGATTTTAATCCACCACCAAAATCAATTTTCAATTTGGTTTTAGAAGCTATTTGCTCTAATATTTTATAATTCACAATTTGGCTTGACTTTGCTCCGTCTAAATCAACCAGGTGCAGGTATTCTATACCGTGAGCTTCAAATGATTTGGCCACTTCAAGCGGATTTTCATTGTATATAATTTTAGTATTGTAATCGCCTTTTGACAAGCGAACACATTTTCCATCAATGATGTCTATTGCAGGTATTATTCTCATTTATTTTTAATTTAAAGATTTAAAAATTGAATTATTTAAAGATTGGGAATGTTAATTAAAGAACTATTTGATTCTCTAATTTTTCAATCTTTGAATTTTTCAATCCTTTAATTTTAAGAAATTACCCAAAATTTGTTCTCCAACATCACCACTTTTTTCAGGATGAAATTGAGTTCCATAAAAATTTTCATTTTCCAATGCTGAGGAATATTCTAGCTCGTAATTAGTTGTGGCAATGGTTTCTGTACAAATAGGAGCATAAAAACTATGGACCAAGTACATGTATTCGTTCTCTGCAATTCCTTTGAATAAATCTGATTTCAAGTTGTAAATTTGGTTCCACCCCATTTGTGGTACTTTTACTTTTGGCGTAAACTTAATCACATCAATATCAAAAATTCCCAAACCTTTGGTATTCCCTTCCTCCGATTTGTTGCACATCAGTTGCATTCCCAAACATATTCCCAAAACAGGTTGTTTCAAGGTTGGAATCAAAGTGTCTAAACCACTTTCTAAAAGCATTTTCATTGCGGAACTTGCTTCTCCAACGCCTGGAAAGATCACTTTGTCTGCTACTTTAATTTCTTCTGGATTATTACTCAAAATGGCTTTGAATCCCAATCTTTCGATGGCAAACATAATACTTTGAATATTGCCTGCACCGTAATTTATGATTACTGTTTTCATTTATATTGGTCTTAATGTTGTAAAGTCAAAAGTCATAAAGTCAATGCCGGAGCACTTTAAGACTTTAAGACTTTTGTCTTTCGACTAAATTAAAGCATCCCCTTTGTACTTGGCAAAATCATTTTTTCTGTATCCCGCTTTACGGCTACTTTTATTGCTTTGGCAAAAGCTTTAAAAATGGCTTCAATCTTGTGATGTTCGTTCGTTCCTTCTGCCTTTATATTGATGTTGGCTTTCGCTCCATCGGAGAAAGATTTGAAGAAATGATAAAACATCTCCGTTGGCATTTTTCCGACCATCTCCCGTTTGAATTCGGATTCCCAAACCAGCCAGTTTCTGCCTCCAAAATCAATAGCCACTTGCGCTAAACAGTCGTCCATTGGCAAACAAAAACCGTAACGTTCTATTCCTAATTTATTTCCTAATGCTTTCGCAAAAACTTCTCCAAGTGCAATTGCTGTATCTTCAATTGTGTGGTGTTCGTCTACTTCCAAATCACCTTTTACAAGAATTTCTAGATCCATTTGTCCGTGACGCGCAATTTGGTCGAGCATGTGATCAAAAAAAGCAATTCCAGTTTCAATTTGACTTTTTCCAGTTCCATCAAGGTTTACGTTGATGTAAATATCCGTTTCATTTGTTTTTCTTTTTATTGAAGCGGAGCGTTCTTCTAATTTCAAAAACTCATAAATTACTTTCCAATCGGTAGTTTGCAAAGCAATAACGGAATCTAATTCCTCTCTTTTTGAAGCAATTTCGTCGCCTCCCAATTCTTCATCGGTATTAATAAAAATCGCTTTTGAACCTAAATTTTTGGCTAATTCCACATCTGTTATTCTGTCTCCTATTACGAATGAATTTGCTAAATCATACTCCGGATTATCAATGTATTTTGTCAACAAACCTAATGCAGGTTTGCGCGTTGGAGCATTTTCGTGCGGAAATGTTTTATCAATTAATACCTCTTTGAAAATAACGCCTTCATTTTCAAACGCTTTCATAATTAAATTATGCACGGGCCAAAAGTTAATTTCCGGATGCGAATCCGTACCCAAACCATCTTGATTGGTCACCATTACGAGTTCAAAATCTAGTTCCAAAGCAATTTTCCCAAGGTATTGAAATGCTTTTGGATAGAATTCCAGTTTTTCAAAACTGTCTAATTGATAATCATTTGGTTCCAAAACCATTGTTCCGTCACGATCTATAAAAAGTATTTTTTTCATTAAAAAAAGTTTAAGGTTTAAGGTTTAAAGTTATTTTAATACCTCAATTAATTTCATGTTTTCTTGTGTTGTTCCAACAGTTAAACGCAATGTATTTTCACAAAGTGGTTGGGTGGTTCGGTTCCGAATTACAATTCCTTTTGCAATCAATTGATCGTATCTTTTATTGGCATCATCCACTTTTACCAAAATAAAATTGGCTTCTGTAGGATAAATTTTTTCGACAAAATTAACATCAAGTAACGCTTTAAGTAACTCCTCTCTTTGTGCTATAATAGATTCAATTTCAGATTTTATCTTTTCCGGCTTGTCTAATCGTTCCAAAGCTCTTTTCTGAGTCAGTTCATTCACATTATATGGTGGTTTTATTTTATTCAAAACCGAAATTACTTCCGCAGATGCATAACAAATTCCCAATCTGATTCCTGCCAAACCGTACGCTTTTGATAGTGTTTGAGTAATGACCAAATTTGGATATTCGTCTAATTCATTAATCCAACTTTCTTTTTTTGAAAAGTCAATATACGCTTCATCAATTACTACCAACCCCTTAAAATTTTGAAGAATATACGCCACACTTTCATCCGAAAAAGAATTTCCGGTTGGATTATTTGGTGAACATAAAAAGATGATTTTAGTGGTTGCATCAACAGCTTCCATGATTTTCTCCATTTGCGGCTGAAAATCTTCTGAAAGCAACACTTCTTTGTTCTCTACTGCATTGATATTCGCCAAAACACCATACATTCCGTATGTTGGTGGCAAAGTGATTACGTTATCTGTTTTTGGTTCACAAAAAGCTCTGAATAATAAATCCAACACTTCATCACTTCCGTTACCAAGTAAGATTTGATTTGTTTTGACATTTCTTAGTTTAGCCAAAACCTCTTTTACACTAACTTGTTGTGGATCTGGATACCGATTTACACCATTTTCAAACGGATTTTCATTGGCATCAAGAAAAATCATATCTGCAGTATCAAAACCTTCAAATTCATCACGAGCTGAAGAATACGGTTTCAATTGCTTTACGTTTTCTCTAACCAAATTATTTATATCGAAATTATTTTTCATTTTCAATCGCTTTTAATCGTAATGTAACTGCATTTTTGTGCGCTTGCAATCCCTCCGCTTCTGCCATGATTTCAATAGCTTTCCCGATATTTTGTATGCCTTTTTGGGATATTTTTTGAAAAGTCATTGCTTTAGTAAAACTATCCAGATTTACACCGCTATAATTCTTGGCGTAACCGTTGGTTGGCAAGGTGTGATTCGTTCCTGAAGCATAATCACCGGCACTTTCAGGTGTATAATTTCCTATGAATACAGAACCCGCATTTTGAACGCCATTACTGTAAAAATCATCAAATTCTGAACAAATGATAAAGTGTTCTGGTCCATATTCATTGATTAAATCCAAAGCAATTTTATCATTTTCGACAAAAATTAATTTAGAATTAGCAATCGCTTTTTCAGCAATCGCTTTTCTTGACAACGCTTTTATTTGGATTTGGATTTCAGCCTCAACAGCCTCAATTAACTTTCTGGAAGTAGAAACTAAAATTACCTGACTGTCCGCTCCGTGTTCCGCTTGAGATAATAAATCTGATGCTACAAAAGCTGGAACTGCTGTATCATCAGCCACAATCAATAATTCTGATGGACCGGCCGGCATATCAATTGCTACGCCAAACTGAGTTGCGAGTTGCTTGGCTACCGTTACATATTGATTTCCTGGTCCAAAAATTTTATACACTTTAGGGATCGTTTCCGTACCAAAAGTCATTCCGGCAATTGCTTGAATACCTCCTACTTTTAATATTTTAGTCACACCACATAAATTTGCAGCATACAATATTGCGGGATTTATAGCTCCATTTTTATCGGGAGGGGAACACAAAACAATTTCGTTACAGCCTGCAATTTCTGCAGGAACAGCAAGCATTAAGACTGTGGAAAATAAAGGTGCAGTTCCTCCTGGAATATACAATCCAATTTTTTGAATGGGTCTTTTTTCCTGCCAACAATTTACTCCTTCAATAGTTTCTACAGTTACTCTTTCTGTTTTTTGAGCAGTATGGAATTTTTTAATGTTTGACTTCGCAAGTGAAATTGCTTCTTTTAAGTCGGCAGAAATGGAAGCAATAGCCTCGTCAATTTCTGCTTTAGAAACTGCTAAATTTTCGATAATTGCACCATCAAAAAGCGAAGTGTATTTCGCAACAGCAAGATCACCTTTCTTTTGTACTTCCTTAAAAATTTCTTTTACTGTTGCTTCTATATCATCAACCGTTTTTGTAGGTCTTTCTAAAATGGAAGCCCAGCTTTCGGGTTTTGGATTGAATATTTTATTCATTTTTAATTTTATTCAAAGATTAAATGATTTAAAAATTGAAAGATTTCACTTTTAAATCATATCATTCATAATTCTACAAAACCATTTTCTCAATTGGACAAACTAAAATTCCTTCAGCTCCAGCTTCTTTCAATTGATCAATCACATCCCAGAAAGTGTCTTTGTCGATTACCGAGTGTACGCTGCTCCATCCTTCTTGTGCCAAAGGCAAAACGGTTAAACTTCGTAATACCGGAAGAATTTTTCCAACAGCATCAATTTTGTCATTTGGCACATTCATCAAGATATACTTCGATTTTCTTGCTCTTAAAACAGATTCAATTCTGAATTTTAAAGTGTCTATTATTTTTTGAGATTCAGGACTTACTTTTGGAGAAACAGCCAACACCGCTTCACTTTTAAAAATAACTTCAACCTCTTTTAGATTATTTTTAAATAATGTACTTCCACTGGAAACAATATCCACAATAGCATCAGCTAAACCAATGTTTGGAGCTATTTCAACCGAACCTGAAATCTGGTGAATATCGACATTTACACCTTTAGAACTAAAAAAATCAAGCACTGTTTTAGGGTAAGAAGTGGCAATACGCATACCGTCTAAATCCTGAACGGATTTGTAATCAAATGCTTTTGGTACAGCAACAGATACTTTACATTTTGAAAAACCTAATTTTTGAATTACTTCAATATCTCCGCCTTTTTCAACTAATAAATTATCGCCCACAATAGCAATATCCACAACTCCATCAATCAGATATTGAGGAATATCCGAATTTCTTAAATACAAAACTTCTAAAGGAAAATTGGATGCTTCTGCTTTTAATTGGTCGATTCCGTTATCAATTGAAATGCCTGCATCTTTTAGAATTTGAATGCTGTCTTCGTTTAAACGCCCTGATTTTTGAATTGCAATTTTTAATGTACTCATTTTGTTTTTTGTTTTTTTGTTTAAAATATTTTGATTGAGTACAAATATGGGGTAATAAAAAACCCGTTTGATGTACTCAAACGGGTTTTTAGAATATGATGATTTACACACATACCATTAACACATCGCTTGAGAGCAATAATGAAAATGATGATGATGCAATTGATTTGTAAACATTTTTGTCTGCTTTATTTTAATTCTTTTGCAAATATACGAGTTAAATTCTTTAGAAAGCAATTTTTATTTTAACTTAAATGCTAATTTTTGTTAAATGAATATTATTCTTTTTTTTTATTATATTCTTTTTTCACAGCTGTATTCTCATTCACGGGTGCAGAAACAGCGCTGTCTTCACTAATTTCTGTATGACGAATTTCATCCCCAGAATTTCCTACTTTTATTGACAAAAATTGACACTATCACAAACAAAATATACGCCGTATTTTTTAACGAATCTTTCTTTAAAAACATTCCAGCTATCAAAATTCCAATTCCGAAAAAGGTTCCGATAATTAGAATTTTGTTTTCAACCATTTACAAATGAGTGTAATATGTATTTTGGTCTTGATTCCGTTTTCGGTCTCTGAATAAAAATAGTGCAGTTGAAAAGAATTAATATATGCATCTTTATTATTTTTTGTAAATTTAGGGTTTATTGCATTACAAATTTGAAAGCAATGGTAGCAATATTAGCCGTCAAATTATCACTTCGTTTGTAATGATTGAATCTAAAATCAATATTTTTTAAGCCAAATTTCCAAATTTTCCCTGCAGAAAAAATATCTGTATAATTAACGCCAAAACCGTATTGATTGGCATCAAATGTCGCTAAATCAGCATCTGAAGTATAAAATTTTTCTGTTGACAAATGCGTTTCATAAGGCGCATAATATTTAGAAGCCGCTTGTGTATAATAGCGGTACATGGGAAAAACAGTAAACTTATCGGACAATTTCACAGGAAGTTCAATACTGGCGGTATGCGATTGTAAATCCCAATTATCTGAATAAAAACGATAATAAGTTCGTAATATAAATCGGTCATTGATGTAATAATTCAAACGCGCTCCAACGGGAAGTTTAAACCGTGAATCCGGTAATCTTTCGATATTATCTGCTAATTTGTAAACTCCGGTGTTGCTTGGACTTTCGTAATTGCTTATGTATTGCGCTTGTCCAATGTGAAAATTGGCTTTGTCTGCAAAATAAATTCGGTGGTAAGGAGAAGACAATAATCCTTGTTGTTGCAATACATCAAAGAAAACGGAAACTTGTAATTTCTTAGTCAAAACCTGAGAAAACCCTACAGAAGCTGAAAATGAATTTCTGTTAACAGTAGTAACCTGTTTAAATGCAGACGGAAGGTAATCTGTTGAGGATACACCGTTCTGATCCAAAACTGATACACCAAAAAAATAGCCTTGATTTAAAAAATTTGAACCATACAATGAATATTCGTGCAGCTCCGTTGGATATATAGGTCTCCATTGATCTATATATGCATTTACTTTCAAACTCAATTCTGTGTTTTTTTCATTAAAAAGACCAGTGATTCCGCCACCAAAACCAACTGAAGTGTAATCATATTCATTTGAAAAAGAAACATCTGTATTCCAAATAAAATTCCTGGAATCGCTACTATGACTGTAATTAGCAACAACGGATACTAACTCATCACTTCTTGAAGCACCAGATGAAGCTTGCCAAGGCGTTCCACTGGGTCCCGTAGCCGCCGCTTTACTGCCTGCTGTTGGATCATTAGCGCCTCTGCTGCCAGAAGCACCCGTAGAATTAAATGGATTTATATTACTGGACGAAGCTGATGAATAGGCTGATATTCCTAAATCAATAGTCAAGACATCATCCTCATTCAACGGCATTGCCACCACAATATTAGAAGCGACATCTGTAAGTTTCTCTGAACCAATACCCCCAGAAACAGCTGATCTTGATCCATCTTGCTCGTAATAACTCGCTAGAAAGTCCACTTCTGTACTTTCTAACACTCTTTTTTTAAAAACGGGTTCTTTACTATTTTCTTGAGAAAAAGCAGTTACAGTGATTAAGATAAAAAGAGATAAAATTTTTATTTTCATTTTCTAATGGATTGGAATTTACAATCTGAATTGATGCTTTAAATTAATTGCAACCACAGCCGCCACCTGATTTTCCACCATTGGCTCCGCCAGCAGCTTCACGATATACTTGAAAAGACGTTTCATACCGTTCCGCTGTTCGGGCAGAAAGCTTCATGTCAGGATCAGTTATTTTCTCTTTTTCGTATTCTTTTATGGAACTGCACGATTGCAAAATCAAAAGTGTAAAAAATACAAAGGCTATTTTATGTTTCATGAGTGCATTTTGTTATTAATTATATTTTTTGATATCAATTCCATTTGAAGAGTGAATTTTTCCTTTATCGTCAACAATAATACATTCAATCCCTTTAATTTGATTTACTAAATCCAAGCCTACTTCTACTCCAAGTACAAAAATTCCTGTGGCCAACGCATCAGCGATTTCAGTCTGCTTGGAAAAAACAGAGACACTGACCACACCATTTGCCGGATACCCCGTTCTGGGATCAATAATATGCGAATAACGAATACCGTTAAAAATCACATATTTTTCATAACTGCCGGAAGTTTCCACCGCACTGTCTTCTATCGGGAACGTGGCAAAAATTTTATTCTTGTTCAAAGGGTTTACTATTCCTACAGTCCAAGGTTTTCCGTCCGGTTGTTTCCCCCAGGCATTAATATCTCCCGAGACGTTTATAATTCCGGAAAGACAGCCTTTAGAAAACAATAAATCTTTTACTTTATCAGCAATATAGCCTTGTCCAATGCCGCCCAAACCTAATTTCATTCCTTCTGATTTTAGAAAAATAGTCTGTTCTTTCTGGTTTAGAATAATATTTTTATACCCAATTTTCGCGACTGATTTTTTTATGGCTTCATCGGTTGGCATTACTTTCATGGAACCATCAAATTTCCATATTTTGTCCATGGAAGCATACGAAATATCAAAAGCACCATTGGTAATTTGGGAGATTTTAATGGCTCTTTCGACCAATTCAAAAACTTCAGCATCCACTTTTACTGGCTGTATTCCTGCATTGCGATTGATTTCGGAGATTTGCGTTGTTGGAATCCAATCGGAGATTAAATACTCAATTCGTTTTACTTCGGCTACAGCCAAATCAATATATTCGTTGGCCTTTATAGTATCACTTGCAACAGCGGTAACCTCAAAAGGACTCCCTAACATAAACAACTTTCTCTTATGCGTAATTTGCGAAGTTGCTAATGCCGTTGTGAATATAAAACTGAGTACGAGTATTTTTTTCATTATTTCTCAAAGGAATGAATGATTTGAATGTATTCTTGCGGAGTCACATTTTTGTAACCAGTAATTCCTAATACGGTCCCTGTTTTATCCAGTAACAGCACTAAAGGGAAATTTCCAGATTTGTTGTACTGCTCAGCTAATTTTTTATTGCTAGCTGTTAAATTAGCAGCCAGTAAATTTGCTTTTTTCTTAGGAAAATCAGCTTTGTATATGACCCATTTTTGCTCTGCCTCATTTTTAAAATCTTCTGACTTCCAGATTGTATTTTCTAGTTTAATACAAGGCGCACACCAATCAGATCCTGAAAACACAAGAAGGATATTTTTGTTTTCTTTGATTGCTTTTATTTTTGCATCATTAAAATCAGATTCCCAATTTTGAGAATAACCAAATGTTCCTAAGAAAAGAAACAAAATCAGCGTGTATTTTTTCATTTTAGGGTTGTTTTTATTTCTATAAAAGTATTTGTTTTCCCTAAACAACAATTTAGCAGAGAACAAAATTAAGACAGAATTAATTTAACAATAAGAGACTTAAGTAATAACCATGGTATAATGTCGTATTTTAAAATCAGGATAAAATCATGTAAAAATCTGATTTAAAGCTGTTTTACTTAAAGTTAATTCTTTTGACTTTACGACTTTTAAACTTTCGACTTACTTATAGCTCTTTGTTTTAATTTTATTACACAAAAACAGTCAGTGCTGTTCCTGCTAATGAAGTCTTGTACTCTTTTAAATTAGACACTGCAGGCCCAATTGTAACTACTCCCTTACTGGTAAATTGAGAATTATGTCTTGGACAAACAAATTTGTTACCTGCTTCATCATAATTAACAATAACTCCCTCATGAGGGCATGCAGCAGAGACTGCTAGAAAATCACCTGCGTTGGTTCTAGCGATAATTATTCCTTGGGTTACTAAAAAACCTCCGTTTTTAGCTAAAGTCCCCATGCTTACATCAACTGTGAAATTTGAACTTGCTGGAGGTGTCGTGTTGGTGGTACCTGATGGACCTGAATTTGTATCATCGGAGCTACAGCTCACGGCCATACCAGCAATACAAGCAGGTAGTAAAACTGTTGCTGCTCCAAATCCTACTCTGGAAAAAAATTCTTTTCTAGTCATAATTATTGATATTAGTTTCTAATAATAATAGTTACGTAAAAAACTCAAGTTTAGTTTTTTATTGAAAAATATTGTTTTAAGTACTTAGTTTTTAGTCCTTTTTTAATAAACTACCTCGAAGCAAAGTCCCAGAGGTAATAACTAAATAACTGCCACAGATTCCCAGATTAATTCGTTATGTAATTTTAAAAATCTTTTTAATCCTTACAATCTGTGGCAAAAACTCTTTTTAATAATTGCGACAATATATCTTTCTTGCTACTTATAATCATTTAAAAAAAACTCTTTTATGATGATTTTTTTTTAAGTTATTGTTGCCCAGATTTTGAGTTGGACTCAGCTAGTGCATTTTCAGGATTTACAAAATTGTTCTCAATCCACAAGTTTACCTAGTAATATACCAAAAACTAATTTTTTGCCTGATTGTAAAACCCAGTTTTTGATAGAGTGTTATGGCTGTGCTATTGTCTTCAATTACATGTAAATAAGGTATTTTATTTTGGTTAAAAATTTCATTTACTGTATGGGCAACTAATTGTTTGGCGTATCCTTTTCCGGTATGATTGGGATGTGTTACTACTGCGCTGACTTCGATAAAATCATTCATTTGCATGCGCTCACCACTCACGGCAACAAGTTTATTGTTTTTGAAAATACCATAATAATTGCCTAATAAAGCGGTTTTCTTTTTAAAATACCCTGGCTGCACCAAATTTACCAACGCATATAAAGCATCAATATGTTCGTCAGTCAGTTGTATGATTCGATCATTAATTAGAATGTCGATTGGATTGTAAACAATCATTTGAAGGCAAACCAATTCTTTATTAATCGTCAATAGATTTGAAAATTCTGGTTTTTCTCCAACAATAAAGAATTTATCAACCATTGCAGCGTATTTATCGATAGACTTAGCAATAGCATCGCCTTTTTCAAAACCACCAAACGGGCAATAATCCGGCGGATAGAATTTTATATTGCCAAAATTCATAGCAAAATTTTGATGCGTTTCTAATAACGAAAACCAAACTGGATTATCTAATTTTTTATCGTTTTGTGTTTTCATAATAATTTAGTTTTTGAAAGTTGATCATCAATTTTACGTACTTTTTCATCCGTTAAAATTAACGGTATTTATGTTTCACTCTTTTTGCGGGTAATGTTAGTTCCTTCAATATAAAAATTAAAATTCATTATTAGTGCTCTAAGAACAGTACTGAATCTAGTTTTGAGCCTAATTTCAAGCTGAATCAATATCTTAAGATAAGAAAAGAGTATATTTGTCCTTGATCTTTAATGTTTAAAATTACTGACACTACCTTTTATAATTAAAATCCCTTGATTATTAAGCTATTATTGAAAAGCTACTAATAAAAATTGTATTAAAGAAGTGTTTTAAATTTAATAAATTAGGTTTACAAGCATCATTTAAAATGACTCTATAATAAACTTGATGCATTAAAGTCGTTTATTAGAGCGCACTCAGCACTTATATAAAAAATATCCTATGTACTTAGAGAGGTTTGAGATTAAAAAAAACATTCAAAAAACGGATGATAAAAATTTGTCCTTCCGGGTTTTTGACCTTGGGACAGCAAGTGCTGAACATTATTTGAAACCACATAAAAAAGATCATTTTTGTATCATACTTGTGGAATCAGGAAGTATTAAAGTACATATCGAAGACAAAATTCATTTATTAAATTCAGGAAAAATTTCTATTCTGTTTCCGGATCAAATCCACTTTTTGTCAAATTTGTCAACTGATTTATCTGGCAAAATTATATTATTTGAAGAAGTATTGTTCTGTTCAGATATATTGAAAAATGAGCTCAGTGCCTATAATGTAAACTTATCGGCCCACCTTAATTGTACCGCACTTTCTAGCCTAGAATTTGAACAAGTCCTACCTATTATAAAGAACATACAGGATATTTATAATGCCCCTAGCCTAGTTAAAAAAGAGCAGGCCCGTTTTTATATCAAAATCTTCCTTTTGGGACTCATTGAATCAATCCATGGCCAACATCCTGTTTTACATCAGGACACTCAAGGTCCTGACCAGAATACCTATATAGCCTTTAAAAAACTTTTGAACCATCAATATAAAATTGAGCGCACTGTACAATACTATGCCTTAAAACTGGCTATTAGCACTAAAAAGTTAAATGCACTAAATAAAAAATATTCTGGCGAAACCGCAATAAATGCAATCCACAACCGGATCCTTACCGAAATTAAAAGACAATTACTGTTTACTGATCGCTCTCACAAAGAAATCGCATTTGACCTTGGGTTTAGCTCTCCATCAGCTCTTAATAAATTTGTAAGAGCTAAGCTAAAGGAAACGCCAACGGACCTTCAGAATGGCCTGGCGCAAATTTATACCGCATAGTCTTGTATATATAACATCCCTCCTTTCCTTCTGATCTATCTTTGCATCAGTAATTAATACTATTCAAAATAGAGATTAATTACTGTTGCAAAAAATCGATTACAGCTTTATTATTCCATTTAATTCTGAATAGAAAAAATTAAAATTATAAAGGCATCCTGTAATTTCAATCACGCAATACCTCACACACTCGAAAAAAAATCGATCAAAATTACCCAATTTCATTGGTGTACTAATTTGAATGATAGTAGGAGCGTATCGCTTATTTAAAAATAAAACAAAATGAATAGTAACACTTTGACAAACAAAAATCTGCATGTTATTTTGGAGGAAAACCTAAAATTAGCAAATGAGATTAATCCTCAAGAGATAAAGGTTTTGGTTAACGAAATTAAAGTAGCCAAACGAATTTTTGTAATGGCAGCAGGGAGAAGCGGACTTGCATTAAAAATGGCAGCCATGAGATTTATGCATTTAGGCTATACGGTATTCATAGTAGGAGAAACGAATACACCCGCCATTCTTGAAGGTGATTTGTTACTGCTAGCATCAGGATCTGGCACTACTTCTTCAGTACTCTCATCAGCGGTGAAAGCGAAGGCTCAAAAAGCAACAGTTATTGCGCTGACTGCCGATGCAGAAAGTAAATTAGCAGAAGTGGCAGACCATATCATATTCATAAAAGCGGCAACAAAAACTGACTTTGGGGCTTCGGTCTCCGAGCAGTATGCAGGCAGCCTTTTTGAACAGTTTATATTATTTATCCTGGAGAGCGTTTTTATGTCGCTTTGGCAAGAATCAAAGTTGACCAAAGAAGACCTATGGCCCAAACACGCCAACCTGGAATAACGATTTTTTTAATATTATTAATTTTTTTAAACATTTTAGACATGACAAAATTACAAGTCGCAATTGATTTACTTACTACAGAAGCAGCATTAGAACTAGCACACAAAGTAGCACCTTACGTAGATATTATAGAATTAGGTACTCCGCTTATTAAATCGGAAGGACTTAGTGTGGTAACAGCAATGAAAACTGCTTTCCCTGACAAATTAATTTTTGCAGACATGAAAATTGCAGATACCGGTTTTCTAGAAGCTGAGATTGCATTTAAAGCTGGAGCAGATCTAGTAACCGTTATGGGTGCTGTAGATGATGCAACTGTAAAAGGCGCGGTAGAAGCTGCAGCAAAATATGGTAAAAAAGTAGTAGTTGATACTATTGGAGTTAAAGATAGAGTACAAAGAGCAAAAGAAGTAACTGCTTTTGGAGTTGCGTTTGTTGAACTACACGCTGGTCTTGACGAACAAACATTAGCAGGATATTCTGTACAAACACTTATCAGTGAAGGTAGACTAGCAAAAGTTCCATTCTCTGTAGCAGGTGGTGTAAACATTGATACAATAAAAGATGTTGTAGCTGCTGGTGCAGATGTAGCTGTTGCTGGTGGTGCCATTTATGGTGCTGAAGATCCAGCTGCTGCTGCAAAAGCATTAAAAGAAGCTATAAATAGTGTTACTGTAGCCTAATAATTGACTAATTTTGGCTGGACTTTATAAATAAAGTCCAGCCTTTTTTTTTCTAATAATAAATTTACATACTAATTATGAATACATTCGATTTTGGCATAGTGGGCCTAGGAGTAATGGGTCGTAATCTACTTTTAAATATGGCCGACCAAGGTCATGCTGTAGCAGGCTTAGATTTAGATGCGGATAAAGTTTCTTCACTTTCAAAAGAAGCGAATTCCCAACACCGAATCAAAGCCACAACAGCCGTCGAAGATTTTGTTGCACTTATCAGACAGCCAAGGGCTATCATGATATTAGTACCAGCAGGAAAACCTGTTGATGCTGTCATTCAAAACCTACTGCCCCACCTAGATAAAGGAGATATTCTTATCGACGGCGGAAATACATATTTTACTGATACTGACCGTAGATATACAGAATTATCGGCCAAGGGAATCCACTTCTTTGGAATGGGAATCTCAGGAGGCGAAAAAGGAGCCCGTTTTGGCCCTAGCCTTATGCCTGGGGGTAATAAAGAAGCCTATGAAAGGCTACGTCCTATTTTTGAATCCATTGCTGCTAAAGTAAATGGAGAACCTTGCGTAGAATACTTAGGCAACGGATCTGCAGGAAACTACGTGAAAATGGCGCATAACGGAATTGAATATGGGATTATGCAGCTTATTTCAGAGGCATACGATCTTATGAAACGCGGATACGAACTAGACGACACTACAATTCAAAAAGTATTTGAAGACTGGAATAACACCGAACTCGAATCCTACCTGATTGAAATAACAGGACACATCCTGAAGAAAAAAGATACCGACGGCCAGATATTAATAAATCTAATCTCCGACTGGGCAAAATCCAAAGGAACAGGAAAATGGACTTCTCAAAATGCCATGGACTTAGAAGTTCCCCTTTCAACCGTAGATGCTGCCGTTGCAATGAGGGAAATGTCTAAAAATAAACCGGAAAGAATTGAGGCTTCCTCAAAATTAATTTGGAATGCAGAACAAACCAATACTGACTTGCCTGCAGCCATAGAAACACTTAAAGGGGCTTTATATTTTTCCATATTAATTACTTATGCCCAAGGATTAGCCTTGCTAACAAAAGCTTCAAAAGAATATAATTACGAATTGAACTTGGAGACAATCGCTAAAATTTGGCGTGGTGGATGTATTATTCGTTCGGTAGTATTGGAAGATTTCCGAAAGGCTTACGCCAAAAATAGTGAACTGAAAAACATACTGCTCGATGATAGCATAGCAAAGACCTTAAATGAGAATCAATCCAGCATAAGGAATACCGTTCAATTTGCCGTTCAAAAAGGGATACCTATTGCCGGTCTAATGAACTCCTTAGCGTATTTTGATGCTTATCGATCAGAAAACCTTCCTACTAATCTGATACAGGCATTACGCGACTACTTCGGGGCTCATACTTATGAGCGTACTGATACTAACGGTATATTTCACACCGAGTGGAATGACTAAATTTTAAATGGAACATAATGGATAATCTCAATACTATAAACCCAACCATCATTCTTGTTTTTGGAGCTACCGGTGACTTAGCTAAAAGAAAGCTTTTCCCCGCTTTTTATAATCTTTATCTTGATGGTCGTATGCCGGAAAAGTTTGAGATCATTGCCTTAGGAAGGGCCGAAAACAGTGATGCGCATTACCGAAACCATGTCAGTGAAAACCTAAATGAGTTTTCGAGAAATAAAATAGCCTCCGAAAAAGAGTTCGAACAATTTGCTTCTCATATTTCTTATTTGCAAAATGATATCGACAAAGAAGAATCATACGTGTTGATGAAACAAAAGTTGGACGCCATAGATGCGTCTTTTGGGGTACGTGCCAACCGACTTTTTTACCTCTCAATAGCACCTTCTTTCATTGAAACCATATCTAATAATATTAAGAAATTAGATCTTGCCGCGAATCCGGAACAGGATCGTATTATTATTGAAAAACCGTTTGGTTATGATAAAAGTTCTGCCGAGCTCTTAAATAAGCTATTAGCAAAAACCTTTGAAGAGGAACAAATCTACCGCATAGACCACTATTTAGGCAAGGAAACTGTACAGAACATCCTAGCTTTCCGCTTTGGAAATTCAATGTTTGAGCCGCTCTGGAACCGTAACTTTATTGATTCGGTACAGATTACGGTTGCCGAAGAAGTGGGTGTTGAAGAGCGTGGTGGTTTTTACGAAGGTGCCGGAGCATTAAGGGATATGATACAAAATCACCTAATGCAAATTCTAACGATGGTAGCCATGGAAGCCCCCACTTCCTTACAAGCTGATGAGGTCAGAAACCGTAAAGCTGACGTTTTAAAAGCAATACGCCGTATAACTCCTGATGAAGTAGAACACTACACAGTGAGAGGCCAGTACGAAAAAGCTTCGATAAAAGGAAAACCGATAGCTGGATACCTGCAAGAAAAAGGGGTGAAGGATAATTCCATCACAGAAACATTTGTAGCCATGAAATTTTATTTGGATAACTGGCGTTGGCAAGGTGTTCCTTTTTACGTTCGAACAGGTAAAAGAATGAAGGAAAAACAATCCTCTATCGTTATACAATTCAAACCGGTACCCCATTCTACTTTTTCTTTTGGAAAAGAAGGAATGATGCCAAACCGATTAATCATAAACATTCAGCCCGCAATGGATATTAGGCTGCAGTTTATGACTAAAAAACAAGGCTTGTCTCTTTCGTTAAAACCAGCTGAAATGGTTTTTGACTATTTTTCATGCTCTACCCAAGCAACTGAAGCCTATGAAACCCTTTTATTAGATGCTTTACAGGGAGACCCAACTTTATTCATGCGCTCCGATCAGGTCGAAGAAGCCTGGGATGTGGTAACATCCATTCAGGATGCTTGGGAAAACGATAAATTTTCAAGTCTACACAAATACGAAGCTGGAAGCTGGGGTCCTGAAGCGGCAAATGAATTACTTGCTCGTCAGGGGCATTCTTGGGCATCAAATACACTAGATGCCGAAGAAGAAAAGCTACGAAAGAAAGCAGAGAAAGCGGACAAGGCAGAAAAAGATAAGAAAGCAGTACAAACAAAACAAGTAGAAGTAGCAGCTGATGGTAAGAATTTTTAATACTAAGGAAGACATAACAAGCCAGGCTGCCAATATATTTGTAGCTGCTGCAGAAAAAGCAATACAGAAACGCGGTCGCTTTGTCGTAGCGCTTACCGGCGGTTCCTCACCTGTAGCTATCTATGCCCTTTTGGCAACAGCTTCCTACAAGACAAAAATAGATTGGGAAAAGATTTTTATTTTTTGGGGTGACGAACGCTGGGTACCGCTTGATGATGTACTTAGCAATGCAAAAATGGCTAACGATACGCTACTAAGTCTTGTAAATATACCAAAAAACAATATATTTTCAATGTATAGAGAAGGTGTTACTCCTGAGGATTACGCGTTGGAATATGAAAAATCTATTAAAAATATAACAGGCGAGGACGGACAATTTGACCTTATTTTATTAGGAATGGGCGATGATGGCCATACTGCTTCTCTTTTTCCAGGGCAAGCCGTATTGCAAGAACAGGATAAGTGGGTAGCAGCTTATTATCTTGAGTCTCAAACTATGTTTCGAATAACTCTAACTGCACCTCTTATTAATAGAGCGAAACAGATTGTAGTAGTGACTTTTGGAGAAAATAAAGCCTATGCCTTAAACGAAGTTTTATATGGAGCGTATAATCCCGAAAAATATCCTATGCAATTAATTAAACCATCGGATGGCGAATTATTGTTCTTGACCGATAAAGCTGCTACAAGTAAGAAAAAATAATTTAGTGCTAAATTACATTGCATTATTAAGTTAGCGGTCTTGTTTAATTATCTTTAGCTTACCACAATGCAAAAATATTTTTTAATTTTATGACTATCCGTTACTAATACCATTGCGTTTTATTTTGTCATTTCGACGGAGGAGAAATCATATCAGTTGCTCTCGTTATGTGATTTCTCCCTTTGGTCAAATGACAAAAGAGCTAAGTTTCATTTGTAAAATGTAGTTTGGTACAAGTAACGGACAACCATATTTAATTTTATGTCTTTCTGTAATTACTCCTATTAAAAGAAAACTGGCACGGATTCCCGGGTTATACATAGATTTTTTAAAATGAAAAAGCGTAAAATATGTTAGTGAAAAAGATACTTTAGGTGTCAGATAAACATATATATTTTTAAAATATGTTTATCGGCTTATTCATCATTATATTTTTAGTTTTGAACCAAACAAAACACTTCAATAAAAAGCCAAATTCAAAATCCATTTTTCATTCAAATTGTTTATTTTTTGAGAAGGATGGTGTAGCGCTCTTACACGGTTAGATAAAATAAAATAATCTCAGATCATAACTAACTTACTCTACTGTTAGGACTCAAAGGAAAATATATACTTTAAAATTTTTTTTTATCAGAAATAAACACTAACTTTCTTAAAATCAATAAAATATATAATTCTAAAATTACCATTAAAAGTATCAAAAGACTACTATTTGATTGTAAATTCTCAATCCTTTTACAATAAAAAATAGGAAATTCCATTGTGTTAATGGAAACACCAAATTAAATTAACTAAAAGATACCCTTTTTAGCAAAAACACACTGTTTAACAACACTTAATACAGGAAACGTAACGATTATTACTTTTATTTTTATTTAAAGAACTGCTGAGTACTATTGCCATTTATTGTTTTATTTTAGATACACAAAAATATTATTTTATTTTTTTTATAACATTCTAAAAATGAATACTATAGATTAATATCTAATGGTATTCATCGGTTTTAAAGATCAATTACCCCTTAAGTCCACACCTATGATACCTATTAATGCCGTAATTATTACGAAAGAAAAAGACACTTTACAAATTATTAAAAAATTTGAAAAAGAAAACTTTATAATTCTTAAAATAGTAAACGAAACGAGCTCTATAATTGAAGGAATCAATAGTATACAATTACAAAAACCAGATCTCGTATTTTTAGATATTTCCTTTACAGATGATACTTTTTTTGATATGCTCAATGAATTAGAACAGAGTATTCCTAAACTGGTATTCATTTCTGCCGATAAACAAAATGCTGTAATCGCATTTAAACAAAATGCGATTGATTTTATTTTAAAACCTGTCGATTTTAATTCTCTTCTTTTAGCTGTATACAAAGCTATTAAAAGAATTAAAATGGAGCGATCCTATCAAAATCAGGTAATCAAGGCACTTGAGCTATTAAACTCATTAAATCAGCCAAACGACTATGTTGCGGTTTCCTCCTTGGATAAAATTGAACTCATTCCTATGTCGGAAATAATTTACTGTAAGGCCGAAGGAAGGTGCACTACTTTTTTTCTACAAAATGGTAAAAAAATCGTATCGAGTAAAAATTTAGGAGAATACAGTACAATTCTCGATCCCAACTATTTTTTTAGAATTCATCACTCGTATATTATTAATCTGCGTCACATAGTAAAAATTTCTAAAAAAGAGGGGTATTTCTGCGAATTTCCTAATGGTGTACTTTTGGCTGTTGCCAAAAGACGACAAGATGATTTTAATAAATTTATTAAACTTAAAGAATAACAATTACACAAAATGATAGGAGTTCTTTTTCGTTGTAAACTAATAAATATTTCCTGTATGACTGCACTTAAATACTAAAACCATGAAAACCGAGTTGAAAGCAAAATTCGAAAAAGTGCTATTAATTGATGATAATCCAATTGAACGCTACATTAATTCTAGAATAATTCTCCATAATAATTTTGGAAAAAAGGTTGTCGAGTTTTCACTTGCAAGGGAAGCACTGATATATTTAGAAGAAAATCAAGAAAGACATGGTCAGCTGCCTGAGATAATTTTTATAGATTTATATATGCCCCATTTTTCGGGTTTTGAATTTCTGGAAGCTTATGATAAATTTCCGCTTACTTTAAAAAATAAGGTTAAAGTATTTATTGTTTCAAACACGATTGATAATCATGATATTATTCGTGTTTGCAGGGACCCAAATGTAGTTTCCTTTCAGCAAAAACCTATTACACAAGAATTTCTGGATCGAATTATACTCAAATGATGCTAATTTTGAAACGTTTAAAAATAACTTATTTTAAACCGCAAAGACACTCTTTTTTAATTTTCGAAACTAGTTCCATTCGTTTATAAATTATCTTTTTAAACCTTTTAAGAAAATACAATAAATGAACGCATAACTGTAGCAATAATACATTTTTATAAGAACTTTAATTATTAAAAATTCAAGTCCTTTTAGTTAATTTTAACTTTTTAATGTTTTTTTAAAGCCTTTAAAAAGCATGAATACAATAAAAACCAAGATTTTATTAAATTTTTATCAAATAATTCTTACTTCGGTTCCTTTTCACTTATGACTTAGTAGCCATCATTTATTACTTCTCGTTTTACATATATTAACGGACTAAATACATTTGCTCCGGAATTGGCACTTTTGCTAATACAAAACAAATTATTTAAACTGATTAAGGACCAGGGCAAAACCTGCACTTGCTCCTTAATTTTAACCCCAAATTATTTTTACAATGAAAAAAATTACATCACTTTTATCTATTATGGCTTTGACTGCTGTGTTTAGTACAAGTGCTTTGGCACAAAATGCACCATCTTCAGTAAATTCAACTGGTACCACTACAACTATTGTAGCTCCAATTCAAATTACTACTTCGACCGCATTAAATTTTGGTTCCTTTGCAACTTTATCTACTGAAGGGGGTACACTTGTTATGACTCCTGCAGCTGTTAGATCATCTACTGGAGGAGTTAAATTGACTTCTGCTACTGGATCTCCTGCTGCTGCTGCATTTGCAGTATCAGGTGAAGGAGCTTATGCTTATACAATTACATTGCCTACTAGTGCTCTTGAACTTACAACTGCAGCTACAGGTACAGGATTAAAAACTATGTCAGTTGCTTCTTTTGTAAGTTCAATTGGAACTTCCGGAACTTTAACTGCTGGATCACAAGCCTTTACTGTTGGAGCTACGTTAACCGTTGGACTTGCACAAGTGGTCGGTACCTATGTAAATTCGGGTGGTTTTGCTGTTACGGTAAATTACAACTAAATTGAATAAAAAGGGTGCTTAGAAATAAACACCCTTTTTAATTAAATTTTAAGGAGCTTAATTCATTAAATAGAAAAACAAAATACCACAAAATTAAAACCCTCATGACTAAAAAAAGTATTCTTATTCTGGTTCTTTTTTTAAATTTTTCATTTCCTTTACTGGCCCAAGGAGATTTAATGGTATTCCCAAAACGCATTGTCTTTGACGGAATTCAAAGCCGGGTACAAAATGTTAATTTATCCAATACCGGGAAAGATACTACAACCTACAGATTATCCTACAGTCAGATTAAAATGGATGAAGATGGTAAATTCAATACGATAGAAGAACCAGAAGAAAATCAAAATTTTGCCTCACCTTATCTCCGTTATTATCCCAGAACTATCACTCTGGCACCTAATGAATCGCAAACCGTAAAAATCCAACTCATCAAAACCAGCGAATTAAAAGAAGGCGAATACCGCTCTCATCTGTATTTTCGAGGTGTTCCTAAAACGAAACTTTTAGAAAACGAAACCACCGCAACAGATACGATCAAGCCAAAAAGTATAGACATTCAATTAACACCTGTTTATGGGATTTTAATCGCCAATATTATTACGATAGGACAAGCAACTACCGCGGTGACCTTATCTAATTTGGCATTGCTGCCATCACAGGATTTGTACTTGGATATTCACCGCACAGGCAATCAATCTGCTTATGGGGAACTGAATGTCAATTATATTTATCCTGAGGGAATTAGTACTAATGTGGGACTAATAAAAGGCTTTGCAGTATATGCTCCTGGAAATTTGCGCAAAACCAAAATTAAACTCAATACTATTCCAGGTATTGATTACAGCAAGGGAAAATTACAGGTGATCTATTCTACCCCAAATCAAGAAACTACTTATGCTGAAGCCTTCCTTAATTTGTCAGACAACGAAGAATATTCACTTGAAACGGAAATTAATAGTAATAAATAAGAATCATCTGTTTGTTAATTTTGTTTGTTTTTTGAAAAACATTACGATAAAAAATACCATACCAAAACATCAAAATATTTTCAGATAAATTACGCCGTGAAAGACATCGTTTTTTTCTAAAACAAAGCATGATAATGAGATAAGTGCAATCGCAAAAGAATTATATTACAGATAAACCTTTTGATTTATATATTATTTAATAGAACAGAAAATTAATAATGCCAAAAATTCTTATAACAAGTATCGTTCTAATTATATTCATATTAGACTTAAAAGTACCTCTAGGAGTAGCAATAGCTGTTTTGTATATAATTCCTTTAGTTATTTCATATACTTTAGACAAAGATAAAATAATAAGGCTTGCCATAATATGCACTATTTTAACACTTATTGATACCATTGATTACTACCATATCGAAATGTATTATAGTGTTTTTACTAACAAATTCTTATCCATTCTTTCTATCTGGATATCGTGCTTTATTATTCTACGATACAAAGAAATCTTGTTACAAAAAGATACAGAAAAACAGAAATACCTAAAATCCATTACTGAAATGCTTTTTCAAGTTTCCCATCAAGTTCGAAGTCCTATTTCTAGAATGCAAGGTTTGACAAATCATATTGATTCTAAAGCTATATCAAAAGAAGAGTTAGAAAGTTTAAGTATCTATTTAAAAGATTCTGTTACTGAACTTGACATCTTCACAAGAACTTTGACAGCTAGTTTAGAAAAAATCCGAATTCAAAACACTACTGATCAAACAAATTCTAATTAATATTCATAGACGCAACTCAGGCAGTTCTCTAAAAAAATAATTCCCTTTAGCAAAAGTACTTGCTACTCTTCGTTCTTTATGACTAAATTGTACAACATCATATCTCTATTCCTTTTCTCCATGATAGCCTTTTCTGCTACTGCACAAGAGGAAGATTGCGATGAAGTTTTAGTGCTGCTTCAGGTAAAATACATTGGTGCCACCGAAATTTCCTCGGTAATATGCGGATCTAAAGTCTATCTTTCGGTATCCGAAGTTTTGGATTATATTAAAATACGAAATATACCCAATTCTAATTTTACTACTATTGAAGGTTTTTTTATTAATCAAAATAACACCTTCAAAATTGACCAAAACACCAACACCATTAGCTACAAAGAGGAAGTTTACACCCTGAAACCAAGCGATTTTATTCGTACCAAAACAAATTTATTTTTAAACGCTTCTTATTTCAATCAAATATTTGGGCTCGAAAATAATTTTAGCTTTAGGAGTTTATCCGTTGAAATGGTCTCAAAACTCGAACTTCCCGCCATTAGAGAAGCCCGATTGCTAGAAATGCGCGATAACATCAACAAAATGAAAATGGAATTTAAAGCGGACACAACTATCGTACGTGACAAACCACTACTTCATTTTGGAACAGCTAATTGGGCTGTTAATACCATACAACAATCTGAAGGAAGTCATTCAGAACGATTACTCCTCAATTTAGGCGGCATTGTAGCTGGAGGTGAATTGACCACTTTGCTAAATTACACCAGCAACCAACCCATAGTGGCCAAAAACCAGTTTTATCGATGGCGCTATGTGAACAATGAAAACAAATATATTAAGCAGTTCACTTTAGGAAAAATTTCAGCTCCTTCCAAAGCGACAATTTTGTTTCCCATTATCGGAGCTCAGATCACGAATGCCTCTACCCAAATCCGAAAATCTTTTGGCACGTATATCTTGAGCGATCATACCCAGGCCAATTGGACGGTGGAACTCTACATCAACAATGTATTAATTGATTATCTTCAGGCAGATGCCAACGGTTTCTTTTCGTTCAACGTTCCTTTAATGTACGGTCGTACCGAAGTTACACTCCGATATTATGGACCTTGGGGCGAAGAGCAGTTATTTAGCAATCAATTTGTAGTTCCTGCTCTTTTCCTTCCAAAAAAGGAGGTAGAATACACGATCAGTTCCGGGATTATTGAGGATAGCAAAGGCAGTATTTTTACCAGTGCAAAAGTAAATTATGGACTTTCTAATCACGTCACTTTGGGAGGTGGAATAGAATATATTTCCTCTTTAGAATCGAATAAAAGTATTCCGTTTTTGAATTCATCCTTTCGACTCTCGTCTCAATTATTTCTTACGGCAAGCTATTATTCAAAAGTGCTGTATGATCTCAATTTGAATTATACGACACCCAAAAACCTTCGTTTTGACTTTGATTATAGCAAATACGATAAGAACCAACAAGCCGTTCGATTCAATTATTCCGAAATGCGGAAAGCAAGTATTTCCATGCCACATCGCAGTTCTTTTTTTTCGGGAACTTCCCGATTTACCATTCAAGAAAACCTATTTAGTACCACTAAATTTACCACTTCTGAATTTTTACTCTCGGGAAATTCATTTGGATTTAATTTTAATTTTACCACCAATGCCTTTTTTACCAAAAACCAAAAACCATCGGTATACAGCAATATTTCTACCTCATTCCAACTTCCTAAAAGATTTGTCCTTGTTCCCCAATTGCGCTATGGATATGATGCCAATGCCATGACGACATTGCAAACACAATTGAGAAAGCCAATTTTTAAAAAAGGCTATATTCAAGCCTCTTTAGATTATAATTTTAAGAATCAAAACAGTAGTTTTCAAATTAGTTTTACACATAGTTTCGATCATATCAATACTGGATTTTCAAGTGTTTTTTATAAAAATAGTGCTTCTTTTTCACAATCTGCCAGCGGAAGCTTAATCTTCGAACCCCAAGCTAATTTTGTGCGTTTTAATAACCAAATAAGTGTGGGCAGAGCGAGTGTAAAATTTGTTCCGTTTTTAGATATCAATGGAAATGGAAAAAAAGAGGCCAAAGAACCTCTGGTAAAAGGAGTCCAGATCATAGTAATGGGCGGTGACCGTCAGCTCGTTAATCCCGATGGAACCACCATAATAACCGGATTAGAACCCTATATTAATAATTATGTGGAACTTAATACCGCCAAAGTTAATTCTATTGCTTGGCGCATAAATAACAAAACTTTAAATTGTATACTAAATCCCAATCAATTAAAAATAATTGAAATTCCGGTTGTGGTTGTGGGAGAAGTTTCCGGAATGGTGTATCGAAAAGAAAATGAGCAACTTCTGGGAACTGGAGGCTTAAAAGTCGCTATCTATGATTTACACGATACATTAATCGCCAGTATTCTTTCGGAACCCGATGGTTATTTTAGTTATTTGGGTTTAAAATCGGGACAATATGTTGCGAAAATGGATTCACTTCAATTGGAAAATTTACAGATGAAGGCAAGTCCCTCCTACCAGAATTTTGAAATCGATAATGGTATCGATGGTGCTTTTGTAGATACTTTGGAATTTGTACTCGAAAAAACAAAATAAGTAGATCTACATAATCTTTACCGGCGTCATACGAGAAGAATCCCCAATAACTTGTATTCAAAAAAGAGCCTGAAATTTTAAGCAAGTCGTTTAGTGTGTTCATAGCTATTTTTTTTACCGCAAATCCGCAAATTATATATTAAAAATTAAATAGAAAAATTTGCGAATTTGCGGTTATTTTTAAAATTATTCCACAAAATTCTCATCTTTAAATCCGATCAAATATAATTTGTTTTTGGCTCGGGTCATTGCGGTATACAACCACCGAATATAATCTCTATTGATGCCGTCCGGCAAATACGGTTGTTCTATAAAAACCGTATTCCATTGCCCGCCTTGTGATTTATGACAGGTTATGGCATACGAGAATTTTACTTGTAAGCCGTTGAAATATTCGTTGGCTTTTACTTTTTGGAACTGATTGAATTTTGTTTGACCTTCGTAATCTTTCAGCACTTCCTGATACAATCGGTTGGACTCTTCATAGGTTAATGATGGCGATTCGCTTTTTATGGTATCTAATAACAATACTGTTTCAAACGGGATCTGATTGGGATAATCAATCATTCTGATTTTTACTTTGGCAAACTTAAAACCATACAATTCTTTGATATTGAAAATTTCCAAGACTTCGATAATATCACCATTAGCAATAAAACCCGCTTCATCAGAATCTTTTAACCAGAAATAATTATTTTTCACCACCATCAGAAAATCACCTGTAGAAAGTTCGCTTTCTTTATCGAGGATTTTGGTTCGGATTTGTTCATTATATTGATTCGCTCTTTTATTGGAACGAACAATAAAAGCAGTATCTTCAATGCTATAATTACTGTAGGCAGAATTGATGGCGTCCTGAATATCATAGCCATCAGTTAGGCGCACAATATCTTTGAATTTTTTGACATCAAATTTGAATTCAGTTATAAAAGAATCCTTCAATAGTTCTCGAAGTTCCGTGGCATTGTGCAAAATTCCCGAATTTTCTTCCTGACGCATCACTTCGTCCAACTCAATATATTCGACTTCTTTATTGTAGTTAATACTTAATGTTTGAATGTCTAATGCGGGACTGATATCTAAATTTACCGGCGGCAATTGAGCCGAATCTCCCAGTAAAATCATTTTGCAATTCGTGCCTGAATACACATAGGAAATCAAATCATCCAGTAGAGAACCATTTTCATAAAGCTTAGAATCGGAATTGGTGTCCGAAATCATCGAAGCTTCATCAACAATAAAAATCGTGTTGGTGTGTTTGTTTTGTTGCAAAGTAAATGAGACGCCACCTCCGGAAGATTTCTTAGGAAAATAGATTTTTTTATGAATTGTAAAAGCCGGTTTATCGGAATAATTAGCAATCACTTTTGCCGCACGCCCTGTTGGTGCTAATAAAACATACTTTTTATTGATTTCTACTAAACTATTTACAATCGTAGCTATTACGGTAGTTTTTCCGGTTCCCGCATATCCTTTTAAAACAAAAATGGTATCGTTATGCGTGTCCGTTAAAAAAATAGCTATTTTTTGAAAAAAAATATCCTGTTTGTGTGTAGGTTGAAAAGGAAATTTTTTTTGTAAAAGACTATAAAAAGAGGAGGAATTCATTTGGTATAATTTACATGCAAGGTAGAGAATGTTTTTTCAATTTCAATGTCAATAGCAATTTCAATTTTCAATTATTACTATTGATTTTGGCCATTGACATTGCAATTGATATTGTTATTGATTTTAAAATTTGTAAGTTTGCGTTGTTTAGAAAAAGCAATCTTATTATGAACATAGTCGAAAAAAATTATAAAAAACTTTCCATTCAAGTTTCATTGAAGGGACTTTCTTTTTGTACATTTGATATGCTGAACAACACTGTTATTTCATTCAATGAGATACATTTTGATCCATTTGACACCACTACCAAAATTGAAGATTTGTTTGCCAATGCCTTTCAGAATTATCCAGAATTAAAGGATACCTATGACGCCGTTCTGGTGATCCACAACAACAATCTTTCTACGTTTGTACCTACAGCACTTTTTGACGAAAACTTTCTAGGAAGTTACTTACAATACAATACAAAGGTTTTTGAAACTGATTTTTTTGCGTTTGATGAAATACCAAATAATCAAATGAATGCCGTCTATATTCCGTACGTGAATATCAATAATTTTTTTATTGATCAGTTTGGCTCTTTTGATTATAAACACGCCAATAGTATTTTAGTTTCGAAACTTTTGGTTGCCTCCAAAAACATTGACCAAAAAAAGATGTTTATTCATTTCAATTCAGGTCATTTTGAAATCATTGTGGTTCAAAACCAAAAATTATTGCTTTTCAATTCTTTTGAATACAGCACACCTGAAGATTTTATGTATTACATCTTATTTACAGCCGAACAATTGAATTTAAATCCAGAGAACTTTCATCTGGAAATGATAGGGAAAATTGAAACCGAGAGTGCTTTTTTCAAAATAGCTTACCAATACATTCGCAATGTTTCCCTAATTGATGTGGAAGATTTGCGATGGAACAATTATTTTTCTGAGGCCGAAAACAGAAATCATTTTATACTTTTCAACTCATGAGAATCATTTCAGGAAAATACAAAGGAAGACGCATTTTTCCGCCAAAAGGACTCCCAGTACGTCCCACTACCGATATGTCTAAAGAAGCATTATTCAATGTTTTGAACAACCATTTCAGTTTTGAAGGACTAAAAATATTAGATTTATTCTCCGGAACCGGGAATATCAGTTTCGAGTTTGCCTCTCGTGGCAGCACCCCAATTACCTCTGTCGATGCGGATTTTGGTTGTGTAAAATTCATCAAACAAGTGGCAACCGAATATGATTTTAATATAGCTGCTACAAAAAGTGATGTTTTTACCTATTTAGAACGGTGTAAAACTTCGTACGATATCATTTTTGCAGATCCACCTTATGCATTAGACCAGAATACTTTTGAAAAAATTGTTTCATTGATTTTTGAAAAAGAACTGCTCAATGAAGAGGGAATGATGGTAATTGAACATTCTAAATATACCAAACTGGATCACATGATTCACTTTTCATTTAAAAAAAGTTATGGTGGTTCCATTTTTAGTTTCTTCGAAATTGGCTCTGGCGAGGAAGATTCTGAAAATGAATCAGACCAAATCGATAGTGACGAAGAATAATTCCGGAAACAATTTTAAGACAATTGCTCCAATATTTGCTTATATATTGGAGTATCAACCCCGAATTTCAAACCTTCATTAACTACATATTCTGTCAAGGAACCCACTTCCGTTTTATTCCCTGCTAATAGATCTCTATGCATGGATGATGTATTGTCTTGTGGGGACTTCTCTAATTTAGCAATAGTTTGAGTAACAATGTCAATTGGCATCGCTAACCCTTTTGCTAAAGCAACAGCAGAAATCTCGTTTAATAATGAGCTATAAACTGCCTTATTTTCAGGATTATTTAAAATTCCTCCAATGTTTTGGTTCAAACATGAAGTTGCTGAAGCCAGAGCTGAAATAAAAATAAACTTTTCCCAAATCGTTTCTTCTATATTTTCAACAAGATAACTTTCGATATTTGCTTTTTCGAAGATAGATTGTAATTCTATTAACTTAGAAACCGGAGCATTTTTTGAACCAAAGAATAATTTTTCATAAGCACCAATTTTTTTGATCGCACCGGGAGCAACAATCATCGAAACAATATACACACAACCCTGTAATACATTATTTTCAGGAAATAGTATTTGTATGCGTGCCGTGGCATCAACGCCATTATATAAAGGAAGAATTATCGTATCTGGAGTGATACAGTTTTTTATAGATTCAAAACTTTTTTCGATATCATAGGTTTTAGTGGCGCAAATAAGGTAATCCAGCTCCCCAATTTCTTCTGGATCGTTAGAAACTAAACTAGGAAAAACAATGGTTTCACTCTCCTCTAAAATAATTTTCAAACCTTTTTGGGCTATTGCTTTTTGGGTTTCGCCACGAGCAATAAAGACAATTTCGATTGCATCCGACTCAGAATAAGCTTTGGCTAATAATCCTCCGAAATAACCGCCTACTCCACCTAATCCTAAAATTCCAATTCGTGTTATCATAAGCACTATTTAAAAAAGTAAACCATTAAGGAATTTAGAAAATTAAGCCGTGGAACTTAATGAAACTAATATCTTAATGGTTTCCTTTTAGATTTTACAATCCTAAATTTTATTAAATCTTTAAAAAAAATGCAGACCTATAAGCCGGATTCTGTCTCCGAATCCCGATAGCTATCGGGTCGGAGCCTTATCATTTATCTAGATCCCGCATTACTGCGGGACTCAAGCTATCTACCCTTCAACAACGGACGAGAAGCCCTTAAATGCTGATATACTTGATATTTCACCGCATAGAGTTTACCTGGTTTCACTACAGCATTACCTGTACATACTTTCTGTTGCACTTGTCCTAATCCAATTACTTGAACCGACGGGTGTTACCCGCTATGCTTCCCTTTGGTGTCCGGACTTTCCTCTCTTTTGATTGCTCAAAACAGCGATAAGGCGGTCTGCGGTGCAAAATTACAATATTTTTTCATGTATCGTCATTTTAGATTATTTACTTTAACATCCTTTTCGCAATGACTTAATAATAAATTAGTTACCTTTATAAATAATAATAAATCTTTCATTAATCATGAAACCAATGTACCATTATACCACCGTAATAGAAGCCTTAGAAGATCTAAAAGAAAAAGGTTTTACCTATGATTTTAATATTCATCAAGATGATATTAAATCTAATCCACATAAATTTGAAGTAAATCACGTCTACCGCTACGAAGGGGATACTGATCCTGACGAAGAATCAGTAGTATATGGAATCAGCTCTGATTCTGGTAAAAAAGGGGTTTTTGTAGCTGGTTTTTCGGCAAATTCAAATAATGACGCCGCAGTTGTTTTAGAAAAATTATGCATCGAAACCGGTGGACAATCCAAACTTTAGGTAACACATAATACCGTTAAAAAAAAACACTTAAAAATCTGATTTTCTCTTCTATCTGGGCTAGAGAATTTGGGAAATAAAAACCATTTGAAAAATTATAAAATCTTTCAATACTTAAATTTTTCCATCTTTAAATTAAAACCTATATTTGCTTTCGAATAAAATTCTATGGAACAATTTGTAGTATCGGCCCGTAAATATCGTCCTCAAACATTTAAAGATGTTGTAGGACAAAAAGCCATTACCAATACTTTATTGAATGCCATAGAAAGCAATCACTTGGCTTCTGCCCTATTATTCACAGGGCCTCGCGGCGTTGGCAAAACGACATGCGCGCGTATTTTGGCTCGAAAAATAAATCAGCCCGGATACGATGATCCAAATGAAGATTTCGCTTTTAATGTTTTTGAATTGGATGCCGCATCAAACAACTCTGTTGATGACATCAGGAATTTGATTGACCAAGTTCGGATCCCGCCACAAACGGGACAATACAAAGTGTATATTATTGATGAGGTTCACATGTTGTCTTCCGCAGCTTTTAATGCTTTCTTGAAAACATTGGAAGAACCGCCAAAACACGCCATCTTTATTTTGGCAACGACCGAAAAACATAAAATTATTCCAACGATACTTTCTCGTTGTCAGATATTTGATTTCAAAAGAATTACCGTAAAGGATGCCAAAGAACATCTTGCTGAAGTGGCTGCCAGTCAAGGCGTAAATTTTGAAGATGACGCTTTGCATATCATTGCTCAAAAAGCTGATGGTGCCATGCGAGATGCGTTGTCTATTTTTGACCGAGTAGTTTCTTTTTGTGGAAAAGAGTTGACACGTCAGGCCGTTACGGAAAACTTGAATGTGTTGGATTACGAAACCTATATTAATGTAACAGATTTGATTTTGGAAAACAAAATTCCGGAATTATTAATCGCTTTCAACGAAATTCTTGCCAAAGGATTTGATGCACACCATTTTGTATCCGGATTAGCCTCTCATTTTAGAGATTTACTGGTTTCTAAAACACCTGCAACTTTATCTTTATTAGAAGTTGGAGAACAAGCACAACAAATGTATGGCGTGCAAGCGCAAAATTGCAGTCAAGATTTTCTCTTGAAAGGAATCGAAATAGCAAATGATTGTGATTTAAAGTACAAACTGAGTCAAAATCAACGACTTCTTGTTGAGCTTTGCCTTATGCAACTGGCCTCTATCACTTTTGATGGAGAAAAAAAAAAGTTGACCAATTTATAATTCCACCTACTTATTACAGGAAGAATGATTACGCTATAGTAGAAATTCAAAAAAACAATGGCAATGTCAAAAATCAAGTTCCAGTTTCCAAATCCGAAACTGTTTCCCAGAACTCAGCCGAAGAGTTTAAACCTGAAGTTGTTCAACCTGAAACCCAAAGCCCAAAACCCATAACCCATAACCCATCAGGAAACGAGCCTAAGATTTCAGCTTTTTCGTTATCCAGTATTCGGGCAAAAAAAGCTTTAGAAGAAAGCAATAAAGGAATAATAAAAGAAGTTCTTAATTTGCCTACAGAAACTTTTAGCGAGACTGAAATGTTGCTGTATTGGAATAAATATGCACAACGCTTAGGAGAGAAAGGGTTTCGAATTATGGAATCACTCCTGCTCATTAATGATCCGGTATTAAGTGGGACTGCCATCACAATTGAGTTGCCCAATGAAGGATCAAAACTTGATTTTGAAAAAGAATTAAATGGGCTTTTGGGATATTTAAAAGGGCATTTACACAATCACGACATTACAATTGAAGTGATTGTAAATGAAAGTATTCAAAGCAGAAAAAATTTTAATGACCAAGACCGTTACAACAGACTTCATGAAATAAATCCAAATATTGATCTGTTACGAACAACATTTGGATTAGATTTAGATGCATAATACACATAATTTAGATTGGAAACTTAAATTTTATTGTAGTACATGGCTTTTACAATACCATCTGAAAGTCCAATTTTAGGAACATAAATATTTCTGGCACCACTCCATTTCATAGCATTCAGATAGATTCTGGTTGCAGGAATAATTACATCGGCACGATCCGGATTTAATCCCAGCTCAGATATTCTTTGCTCGTAACTAAGGGAATTCAGGAAAGCGTATTGTGAATTCATATAAATATACGACAAGGGCTTTTCTTGTATTTTTCCGGACATTTTAAAAAGCTTATTAATATTTCCGCCAGAACCTATTAAGGTAACTTCATCGTATTCCTGCGTATTTGTTTTAATCCATTTTTCTATTTCATCCCAGACTACATCGCAAACCATGTCATTTAATAAACGTACGGTTCCGGCTTTGAAGGATCTTGAATTTTTCATTTTTCCATTCGAAAACAATGTAAACTCCGTACTTCCGCCACCAACATCTACAAAAAGATAGGTTTGATCCGTCTTTAATAAATGATGTAAATCAGTAGAAGCAATTATGGCTGCTTCTTTTTTACCATCAATAATTTCAATTTTTATATCGGCTTTTTTCTTTATTATTGCCACAACTTCTTTACCGTTATAGGCTTCGCGCATGGCTGAAGTAGCAAAAGCCTTATAGGATTCTACTTTGTGAACTTTCATCAAAAGATTAAAAGCTTTCATGGCATCACACATTCTTTCAATATTTTCTTCTGAAATTTCACCAACGGTAAAAGCATCTTGCCCAAGACGAATAGGAACACGAACCAAGGAACTTTTGTTAAACTGTGGCTCTTTGCCTTCTTGTTCTACTATATTTGTAATTAGCAAGCGCATGGCATTAGATCCAATATCGATTGCTGCATATTTTTTTATTTTAATCATTTTGCTTGGATTCGTTATTCCTTATAAAAAATCATTATTCAATTTAATGTATCAAACAAATGATTACCGGGATGATACTACTTACTTTTTGGATGCTAGTTCTAACTTATTTTGGTAATATTTATAGGTCTCTAGTTGTGCCCTAAAAACAGGATTATGATTTCGTCCTCTGTATTTATTATCTAATTTATAGGAATGAAAACGAGCTTTTACGTTGCCTTTCCATCCGATATCAAAATTATCGATTAATTCATTTTTTATTTCCTGATCATAAATAGGACAGGTTACTTCGACACGGTCATCTAAGTTTCTAGTCATGAAATCTGCGGATGAAATATAAACTTCGGTTTGTCCGGCATTTCCAAAAATATAAACTCTGGAATGTTCTAAATAATTATCCACAATGCTTATGGCCTCTATGTTATTGCTCATTCCAGCAATACCGGGTATTAAGGAACAAATTCCTCTCACTTCAAGTTGAATTTTCACTCCTGCCCTGCTGGCTTCATATAACTTATCTATCATTGCAAAATCAGACAAACTATTCATTTTTAGTTTCATATGTGTTTTCCTTCCGGCTAATGCATGTGTAATTTCACGGTCTATTAATTTTACAAATCGAGTTCTTGTATAGTGAGGCGAAACAATCAGATGTTTGTAACGATTCACCCTGTAGTTAATGTCAAAAAACTCAAAGATCTTCATGATATCTTTCAAAATTTGTTGGTGACTCGTAAAAAGAGTCACATCAGTATAGACTTTGGCGGTAGATTCGTTGAAATTTCCTGTTGAAATAAAACCATATCGTTTTATCTTATCATTTTCATTTCTTTCGATGACACATATTTTACTGTGGACTTTTAGCCCTTTTATTCCAAAAATAAGTTCAATACCTTCTAATTGCATTTGTTCAGCATAGGAAATATTTGAAGCTTCATCGAAACGAGCTTGTAATTCGATTTGAACCGTTACTTTTTTTCCATTTTTAGCAGCATTAATCAAAGAGCTAATAATTTGAGAATTTTTAGCTAAACGATACAATGTGATTTTAATGGAAGTCACTTTTGGGTCTAATGCTGCTTCACGCAAAAATCGTGTGAGATAGGAGAAAGACTGATAAGGAGCATTTAATAAATAATCTCTTTGGCTAATTTTTTCTAAGATACTTCCTTCGAGACTTAGCCCAGGAATGGGTAAAGGATCATTCGTTTTGTACAATAAATCAAATCGCCCAAGATTAGGAAAATTCATATAATCCCTTCTGTTATGATATCTCCCTCCTGGAATAATACTATCTGTTGATTCAATTTTCATTTCATCAAGAAAAAACTGTAAGGTATCTTTTTCAATCAATTGGTCGTAAATAAAGCGAACTGGTTCTCCAATTCTTCGGTCTTTTACACTCAAGGATATCTTTTCGATCATGCTTTTACTTAAGTCACTATCGATATCCAATTGCGCATCTCTGGTAATTTTGATCATGTGTGCCGAAACACTTTTATAATCAAAAATATTAAAGATGCTGCTTAAATTATGTCTAATCACGTCATCAATAAGAATTACATATTGTTTTTCATTATCAGAGGGCAAAACCACAAAACGGTTAATTGTTTTAGGAATTTCGATAACGGCATAGCGAATCTCTGAGGTGTGATTCATTACCAACTTCACTGCCAGGTATCCGGATGTATCTTTTAGCAATGGAAATTCTGCTAAATCATTTAATATAATAGTGACTAATTCAGGACTTAATTTTTGGATAAAAAAGTCCTTCAAAAAAATTTCTTGTTGTGTGGAGATATCATTTTCCGTAATGATAAATATATTTTTTTTCTCGAGTTCCGATTCAATTACACTCAAAATTCGCAAACTTTCGGATTGCTGCTGGATAACAATTTCAGTGATATCTTTGACTAATTGTTGTGCTGAAATACCCCCAAGATATTTTTCTCCGGTTATCCCTGTTAAACTTAATCGTCTGATGGCGGCAAAACGAACTCTAAAAAACTCATCTAAATTATTGGAAAAAATACCTAAAAACCGCAATCTGTCTAGTAACGGAACTGAATTATCTCCAGCTTCCTGAAGCACTCTGGCATTGAATGCCAACCAACTTTTTTCTCTATCAATATATTTATGTGCTACTACTTTATTCATCTTAAATCTTTGGGGAATATAATTTTTTTTATTTTACCTTTTTTTATTTTTTTCCAATTTTCAGTATCAAATTCTAAGGATACAAATCCGGTTGTAGGAATGTTTTCAACGAAAACATCCCCAAATTTATTCACGAAATTTGTAACTGCCCCGTTATGTCCAAAAAGAATAATATTTTCAAAACTGTTACTGCAGGATTTAATAGCTTTCTCAAGCTTTTTTTCATCAAAGGTATAAAGGTCGTCTTTGTAAATGATACAGTCAATAGGATATGCTAAATTTTGAGCAAAAATTAACGCAGTGTCTGTTGCTCTTTTGGCTGTACTCGTCCAGATTAGATATGTTTTGGGTATAAAATGACTAATATCCGAAGAAACAAGATGCGCATCTTGTATGCCTCTCTTTGTTAAAGCACGATCCTTATCGTGTAACGATACCTCCCAACTTGATTTTGCATGACGTACTATAATTAAATTTTTCATAATGTAAAATAATTTTGGGGTCTCTAAACATAAGAAATTAAATAATCAGATACAATTTACAAAAACTAAGTTTATTATTTATTTTTTTTTATTAAAAACTATGTTATTAGTATCAAAAAGAATCATTACAAGGTGCTTTTTAGTTGGTGAAAATGTTTTTAGTAAACAGTCTAAAAAATAAGTCACCTTAAATCAGTCTATTAGTAAATAGATGGTTAAATTATAAACAAAAATTACAAAACCTCTTTTTATGGCAAATAATTATATCCCTATATTATAAAAAATTAACTTTCTTTTCCGTTTTTTATCTTTTTTTTTTAAAATTTTACCTTTCATCGACTTTTTAAGTAGTTTATAGAAAAAAGAAACAAACCTGCTGTATTACCTATAATTTAGCTCTTTTAAACATTGCCCTGTTTAAAAAAACCTGAATATAATCACTCATACCTACATGAAAAAAAATACTTTACCCCAAAAAATATCTTCTCAGATTTATCAAATTTTTTTGAAAAGTCCTTCACTCTAAATATATCATTCATCTTCATTAATGAATAGTCAGACTGACTTTGTAAATACTATTCAGTGTATTAACAGAACAAAGGACTAGAAAAATTTCATTTAAATACAATACAAATAATTGCCAGCAAAACATCATTCAAAAACAGAATGTATGTTATTTAAAAGTTCTGAAGGATAAAACAAAAATTAGGAATTTAAAAAACAAAAAATGAAAATAATTTTACTTTATACAATTACTATCGTGTTCATTTCATCAAATTTAAGCTCGAACAAATGTTCAGATTGGATTTCTTTTGGTCAAAGCAAAACGGAATCCTTACTATTTCTTAGAACTTGTGAAAATGAAAATGGCGATTCTGGATATTTTGAAATTAAGAATGAAAATGAAAAAGATGTAAAACTTACTTATGTCATTACTTTCAAAAATGGGGATCTTTTTACGGCTAACATTATGATACCTCTAGATGACAAAACAGCACAAATAGTTTGTTGGAATTGTTTAGAGTCTAAAGATAGTGGAATTGCTTCCTGGAAATTTGAAAACATTGTTTTTGAAGACCAAGCCGGCTACTAATATCATTTTGTTTTTCAACATTATTATGCTTTAAGACTTGAATTTGATTTTTAAAATTCAAAATAATACTCCTCAATTAATTAAAATTTGATTGTATGAAAACTAAAATTACTCTTTTTTTATTGGCTTTCTTTATGTCTGAAAGTCCTATACATTCTCAAACTAATCCCAACAAAACATTCGATGCAGGCTCTTATATTATTGATATGGGGCAAAACACTACAGTTGCCAAAGGTTTAAAGCCTTATGGCTTAGTTTACACTTTGATTCGCGATAAAAATGTACCAGTATACTGGTCAATAAACTCCTCAAAAGTTAAAGATGGTGCTGATTTTTCAATTGGATCTAAAGCCTATAAAGGGGGAACTTTTATAATTGCTGCTGAGGATGCCGCTATTTTAGGAACCCTTATTGCCACTTGGAGATCAAATGGGGTTGTTATTGATGGCCCGATTGCAGCACCCTTCACTGCACCCATATTTAATAAACTTACCAGCTGGCCAAGGGCACTACTAGATACCGAAAATGGTAGCCTAATAACTCCATATTATCTTAATGCCGGAATTCCATCAAGTTCTTATGTAACACAAAGTAACCCAACTCAACTTACAAATTGTGGTGATATTTACGTACTGCCACATGCTGATCCACAGAATTGGTCTTCGGCGTATGTTATCGCACTAAGAAATTATATGCATAATGGCGGCTATCTTTGGGTAGGCTGTCATGCAGTAAGCGCATTAGACATAGTGAGTGCGGGGAATACAACTCCATTTAATTTTCTTACGGAAAAAGGTCTAGAGCCATGGGGAAATCACAATAAGCCAATCGTTGTTGGAACTTATAATCCATCCGCTAATGCTGATCCGGTGATGCAGTTTATTGGGAAAATGGATGCTTCACTACAAAATGGATCAGAACGAATCTATCTTCCAAAAGCAGAATCTTTATGGAGAAGTACTACTAAAGTAGCCATTTATCAAAACAATTATACGGACTCTGGTAGAAATTACACTTTCCCTGAAAATCCGGCTGCTCTTCTAGCTTATGGACCAACTTATGGTGATGCTACCAAGGGTATGGTAATGTATCAAGCGGCTCATGAATATAACAGTGGAACTACTGAATCTATGATTGCGGCTCAAAGATCATTTTTTAACTTTGTACTATTGGCTGGAATTAAACAACAAATTAATGTAAACCTTAACAGCTCTTTTCCAACTGCATTAACTCCTAGTCAAACGTATCCATTAATAGCAACTGTGACTGGAAATAAGGGGGCGGTTACCTATGAATGGTCCGCTATTGGTGGTGGGACTTTTTCAAGCACTTCAACAAACCCAACAACCTACATCGCTCCTTCTGTAATTGGGAACGTAGCACTCCAACTAAAAGTTACAGATGCCTGTGGCAGATCTAATTTTGTTTCCGCTTTTATGAATGGTGGTTCAATAGTAAGTTGTGCAGCAGAAGCTATTCTACCTTCAACTCCTACTTTTAAAAACAATTGCGGTAATGATATCATATTTACAGGTCTAACTATTAAAGAGCCTAATTCATCTTCAATTTGTAATACTACAAAAACTTACACGTGGTCTTATGTAGATTATACAACATGTAATCCAAGTGAAACTCCATATACCCGCAACTGGTCTTATACATATACAATAAAAGATTTAGTAGCCCCAATAATAAGTGCTGCCGGTCAAAATATTACAATTAATTCTCCGACAACACCTGTTTTTAGTCCGCCAACTGCAACTGATACTTGTGGAATAACCACAGTTAATATACTTTCTACCACTCAAACACCTGGCAGTCGACCTGGATTATACAGTACAACCAGAACTTGGGATGCATCCGACAACTGTGGGAATCGCAGTGATTCAGTAAGCCAGACTATAACAACAAATATTGTCTCAGCTCAATGTAATTCAGATACTCCACTTCCTTTTATTGATAGCACTTACGGTAACCTATTAGCAACAGCAAGTATCAACGGTGTGTGTGTGCTTTGTGCGGTTCCTAATGCTTCTAGGTTAATAGATACAGACTTGAATAATTTTGCAACTGCATTTGTAACTATTGGTGCAGCAGGTTCAGCAAATTATAGAGTGACAGACACAGATACGGATTATTCTGCTGGTACTTATGTAGGGTACAGGATTGATACTGGTAATTTATTGAACTTAAATTTACTGGGCTCAATTACAATTAGAACATATCTGAACGGTACATTAAAAGAAACAGCTTCGGGTTCTTCTCTTTTGGGTGTAGGATTACTTAACAGTTCAGGAAATAATTATGTAGTAGGTTTTAATACAACTCAAGATTTTGATGCGATTGAAATTTCTGTAGAAGGTTTGGCTAGTTTGTTAAATACTATTGATGTTTATTACCCGGTAATCCAAAACTATTGTACAGGTCCGGCTTTAAGTTGTAATACCGCATCGGCAATGAATCTTCCAGCTTATCCAGTAAGTTTAGAACCGTCACATACTGGCATTTCAGGCATAAGTTTAGGTACTATTTACGATGCTTCGAATGTCATTAGCGCTAATACAAATGATTATGCTACAATAACTTTAACAGCTGGTGTCGCTGCTTCGGGAAGTATTGCTGTAAAAGATCAACTAACGGATTATCCCGCGGGTACTTATGCTGGCTTTGAAATAGAAAACTCTAATTTACTGAATGTTTCAGCCTTAGGGAATATTTCAATAATTACATACCTTAATGGAGTTCAGCAAGAATCTTTTTTGGGTAATAATTTGGTAGTCAAAGGCTCTTTATTAAACAATCCTGGTCGGTATAAAGTGGGTTTTGTTTCAACAAAATCATTTGATGAAGTTCAGCTTTCCATTAACCAGACATTGTCTCTGAATTTAGGTTCAATAAGAGTTTATAGTGCTGTTTTTGAAAATTTCTGTACTGGGCCTGATTTGGTTTGTAATACACAAACAGCGATGTTAGCTCCTACTTATCCAGTTTATATTAATGGTATAAATACAGGTATTGATGGTTTAGTTTGTGCACTTTGTTCAATAAACAATGCAGACAATTTGATAGATCAGAATACTTCAAATTTTGCTCAAATAAATTTAACGATAAGTGTTGGAAACAGCGGTAGTATTTCTGTAAAAGATCCTGTAAAAGATTATCCTATAGGTTCTTTTGTAGGTTTTACAATAGAGAATCCTTCATTGTTGAATGTAAATGCACTCGACGCAGTCACTATAAGAACGTATCTTAATGGAGTTCTTCAGGAAACTAAAGTTGGAAATGCTGCTTTAGTTACGGTAGGAACCAATCTTTTGGTGGGAAGTAGTTTACAGACAATTGGTTTTGTTACAACTAAATCTTTTGATGAAGCTCGTATTACTATTACTAATACAGCAACAGTGAGTCTGGGAGTTGTGAATGTTTACAGTGCTATTTTCCAAAAATTGTGTCCGGTAATCTTAGAATGCAATAAAACATACGCATTGACTAATCCAATTTTTCCTGTAATCATTGATAGTGGAAAAACCGGTGTTGATGGATTGGCTTGTGTGGCCTGCGCAGTTAACAATACAAATAATGTATTAACAGCAAACACTACTGATTTTGCTTCGGTTTTAGTTACCGCAGGAGTAATTGCTCCAGCTTCTATAGCTGTTTTAGATCAGTTGTCTACTTATCCTGCGGGTAGTTATGCAGGATTTACAATAAAAGATTTGAATAGTTTGATCCAGTTAGATTTGTTCAATTCGTTAACTATTTCTACTTATTTAGACGGTGTATTTAAAGAGTCTAAAAGTGCATCACTATTGTTAAATCTATCTTTGACGATACCTCCGTATGACTCTGGTCCTGGAATCTATAATGTGGGTTTTCAGAGTACTCAATCTTTTGACGAAATCAGAATTAGTGTAGGGTCACTTGCGAGTGTAATAAATGATATTAATGTATACGGAGCATTTATCAACACAGCAAGTACTAGTGGCGGAACTTTGCAATGCGCTGCTATTGTCGCTAATGATGATGCTGGAACGTCTGTAAATGGTGCCAACGGAGGAACAGCTTTCTCCAATGTTTTAATAAATGATACCTTAAATGGAGTCGCTGTTTTGGCTTCGCAAGTTGTCTTGACTACGGTTTCATCTTCGAATGCTGGAATAACGCTTTCTGGTACTGATGTGATTGTGGCTCCGGGTACGCCTGCGGGAAGTTACACTTTGGTATACCAAATCTGTGAAATTATAAATCCAAACAATTGTGATACTGCCACCGTTAGCGTTACCGTTACTGCGCCTGCTATTGTCGCTAATGATGATGCAGGAACTGCTGTAAATGGTACCAACGGTGGAACAGCTTTCTCCAATGTTTTAATAAATGATACCTTAAATGGAGTCGCTGTTTTGGCTTCGCAAGTTGTCTTAACAACCGTTTCGGCTTCGAATGCTGGAATAACGCTTTCTGGTACTAATGTGATTGTGGCTCCAGGTACACCTGCGGGAAGTTACACTTTGGTATACCAAATCTGTGAAATTATAAATCCAAACAATTGTGATACTGCCACCGTTAGCGTTACCGTTACTGCGCCTGCTATTGTCGCTAATGATGATGCAGGAACTGCTGTAAATGGTACCAACGGTGGAACAGCTTTCTCCAATGTTTTAATAAATGATACCTTAAATGGAGTCGCTGTTTTGGCTTCGCAAGTAGTCTTAACAACTGTTTCGGCTTCGAATGCTGGAATAACGCTTTCTGGTACTAATGTGATTGTGGTTCCGGGTACACCTGCGGGAAGTTACACTTTGGTATACCAAATCTGTGAAATTATAAATCCAAACAATTGTGATACTGCCACCGTTAGCGTTACCGTTACTGCGCCTGCTATTGTCGCTAATGATGATGCTGGAACGCCTGTAAATGGAGCCAACGGAGGAACAGCTTTCTCCAATGTTTTAATAAATGATACCTTAAATGGAGTCGCTGTTTTGGCTTCGCAAGTAGTCTTAACAACCGTTTCGGCTTCGAATGCTGGAATAACACTTTCTGGTACTAATGTGATTGTGGCTCCGGGTACGCCTGCGGGAAGTTACACTTTGGTATACCAAATCTGTGAAATTATAAATCCAAACAATTGTGATACTGCCACGGTTACTGTTACCGTTACTGCGCCTGCTATTGTCGCTAATGATGATGCCGGAACTGCTGTAAATGGTGCCAACGGAGGAACAGCTTTCTCCAATGTTTTAATAAATGATACCTTAAATGGAGTCGCTGTTTTGGCTTCGCAAGTGAATACGACTTTTGTGTCGGCTTCGAATGCTGGAATAACGCTTTCTGGTACTGATGTGCTTGTGGCTGCCGGTACGCCTGCGGGAAGTTACACTTTGGTATACCAAATCTGTGAAATTATAAATCCAAACAATTGTGATACTGCCACCGTTAGCGTTACCGTTACTGCGCCTGCTATTGTCGCTAATGATGATGCTGGAACGTCTGTAAATGGTGCCAACGGAGGAACAGCTTTCTCCAATGTTTTAATAAATGATACCTTAAATGGAGTCGCTGTTTTGGCTTCGCAAGTTGTCTTAACAACCGTTTCGGCTTCGAATGCTGGAATAACGCTTTCTGGTACTGATGTGATTGTGGCTCCGGGTACGCCTGCTGGTAACTATACATTGGTGTACCAAATCTGTGAAATTATAAATCCAACCAATTGTGATACTGCTACCGTTACTGTTACCGTTACTGCGCCTGCTATCGTCGCTAATAATGATGCCGGAACTCCTGTAAACGGTGCCAACGGCGGAACAGCTTTCACTAATGTATTGGTTAACGATACTTTGAACGGGGTCCCTGTTTTGGCTTCGCAAGTGGTCTTGACTACGGTTTCATCTTCGAATGCTGGTGTGACTTTATCCGGTACTGATGTGGTAGTGGCTGCGGGTACGCCTGCCGGTTCTTACACTTTGGTTTACCAAATCTGTGAAATACTAAATCCAACCAATTGTGATACAGCTACCGTTACCGTTAGCGTTACCGCTCCTGCTATCGTCGCTAATGATGATGTTTTTTCAATCGAAAATTGTACTTCAGTAGGATTGTTAGGAAGTGTTTTAATAAATGATTCAATAAACGGAAACCCGGTAGTGGCTTCAGCGGTAAACATCTCTTTAGTTTCTGGACTAAATTCAAACATTCAATTGGATAACCTTGGAAACATCAATATATTAAACGGAACAATTCCTGGAACGTACGTTTTAACGTATCAAATATGCGAAAAATCAAACACTGAAAACTGTGATACTGCTGTAATAACAATAATCATTAAAGATAGTACTGCGCCTGTCTTTGCATCATTACCAGTGCCATCAACGATACCATGTAGTACTACTCCTGATTTTGCACAAGCAACAGCTACTGATACCTGTAGTTCTGTTACACTAACATTTGTTGACGCAACGGTTCAAGGAAGTTGTATTGGTTCTTATACGATAACAAGAACATGGACCGCTACTGATTTAGCAGGAAATGCAACTACTGCTTCTCAAAGGATCAGTGTACAAGATACTAACGGCCCAACCACAACAACTGAGTTTGCATCTAATATTAATGTAAATTGTGATGCTATTCCTTTGAAACCGGAACTTATATTTACAGATAATTGTTCAACTGTTTCCCCCGCACTATTTACTGAAAAAATTACTAACAGCTCTCTTAACTCCTACTCAATTGTCAGAGAGTGGTCTGTTTCTGATTCTTGCGGGAATGTTTCTAAATTTACTCAAATTGTGAATGTAACAGCATCAAATAACTCCACACCAATTGTAAGCTCTGCGTGTAATGGTGACTCTTCAACAATCAATATCTTTAATTTGTTACCCGAGGGAACTCCAATAAACGGAACTTGGACAGATGTTGATAATACTGGCGCATTGCAAGGAAATATCTTATCGCCTTTTGGTTTGACTTTAGGAAACAAAGTTTTTGAATATCGAATTAATGACGAAACGTGTCCAAAAAGCATCCAGTTAACAGTGAATATTAACGATGATTGTATCGTTTTAGGATGTGGAAACATAAAAGTCCATAATGCTTTTTCGCCAAACGGAGATGGAATAAACGAAGTATTTGTAATCGATAATATTGAAAGTACAACTTGCTACCCAGAGAATACGGTAGAAATATATAACCGTTGGGGTGTATTAGTTTTTGAAACAAAAAACTATAATAATCAAACTAATAATTTTGAAGGTATATCTCGTGGAAGAACAACTATTAGTCAATCTTCTGGATTACCTACCGGTACTTATTTTTACATCTTAAATTACAGTGCTATTAATGGGAATGGCAAAGTGGAAATCAAAAAATTAGACGGGTATTTATACCTTAGTAAATAATCTTGAATTAATTTAAAAATCGGAGGATTCTTTTTTGTCTTTCGGTTTTAAAAATGAATTAGCACTATTCTTTAACAAAAATAGAATTGACATTATCCTAAATACCCTTTTGAACCTTTTTTAAATAATTAGTTCAAACAAAATAAAAAAGCAACTATGAAAACAAAAATATTTTTAATCCTATTGATGTTTACAGCATTTACAAGTTATGCACAACAAGATGCTCAATTTACACAATATATGTACAACACAATCAATATCAATCCGGCCTATGCAGGATCTAGAGGAGCATTAAGTATTTTTGCTATGCACCGCACGCAGTGGGTGGGTTTAGATGGTGCTCCTGTAACAAATGTAGCTTCGATTAATACACCGCTAAATAATAACAATCTAGGTTTAGGAATTTCTTTTATCAATGATAAAATTGGTCCCACCAATGAAAATACTATTTCTGCCGATTTTTCATATACCATACAAACCTCAGAAACATTTAAACTTTCTTTTGGCATAAAAGGTACCGCAAATTTATTCAATTTGGATATATCTAAATTAAATCCTGTAGATGCTTATCCTGTAGACCAAAGTATACAAAATATTGATAATAAGTTTTCTCCAAATATTGGTACAGGTGTTTATTTACATTCGGATAAAGCGTATGTAGGTTTTTCTATTCCTAACTTTATTGAATCAGACCGCTATGATAATAATGAAGTTGCCATATTCAAAGAAAAAATAAATTATTATTTAATTGCAGGATATATATTTGATTTAAATAGAACCATAAAATTTAAACCCGCGGTTCTGTCAAAATTTATTGAAGGTGCTCCTCTTCAAGTCGATATTTCAGGAAACTTTATGTTTAACGAGAAATTTGTCGTTGGTATTGCCTACAGATGGAGTGCTGCACTTAGTGCTATGGTTGGTTTCCAAATTTCTGACGGGATGTATATAGGATATGGGTATGACAGGGAAACCACTCGATTAAACAACTATAATTCTGGCTCGCATGAATTTTTCTTGCGCTATGAAATCTTTAAAAATAATGGTAAAATTATAACTCCAAGATTCTTCTAAAAAAATTAGTATGAAAAATAATATACTCCTTTATACAATTGTAATAACTGCTTTATCTATTCATGGATACTCACAAAAAGGGGAAGTTACTGTAGCCGACAAAAAATATGACAACTATGCCTACATTGATGCCATAAAAACCTACGAAAAAGTAGCCAAAAAAAAATACAAATCGGCTGATATGTTTAAGAAATTAGGAAATTCTTATTACTTTAATGCAGAGTTAGAAAAAGCAGCCAGATGGTATGGAGAGTTATTTGCAATGAATACTATCGATTTAGAACCTGAATATTATTTTCGTTATGCACAGTGCTTGAGATCCATTGGTCAAAATCACAAAGCCAATGATCTATTAGAACTATTCAATCAAAAATCTGGAAACGATAGCCGCGGCAAGATTTTTATGAAAAATGTAAATTATCTTGACGCAATCAAAGCAAATTCCGGAAGATATAAAATCGAGGATGCTGGAATAAATTCTATATATTCCGATTACGGTACTGCATTTCATGCAAATGAAATCGTATTTGCATCGGCAAGGGACACCGGAAGTGTAGGCCAAAGAAAACATAAATGGACAAATCAATATTTTACCAATTTATATACTGCCAATTTAGGGGAAAATAGGAATCCGGGAAACCCTCTCCAGTTCGATGCCCATATAAATTCTAAATTTAACGAGTCTACTCCTGCTTTCACAAAAGATGGAAAAACCATGTACTTCACCCGTAACAACTATCTTGATGGAAAAAAAGGAAAAGATGCTAATAAAATTACTTTAATAAAAATATATAAAGCCACTTTAGAAAATGACAAATGGTCTAATATAACCGAACTTCCTTTTAATAATGATAATTACAGTACGGCTCATCCTACACTAAGTCCAGATGAGAAAACATTATATTTTGTCTCGGATATGCCCGGAACTATAGGTCAATCTGATTTATTTAAAGTAATAATACACAATGACAAAAGCTTTGGCACTCCAGAGAATTTAGGTGCTGTGATAAATACTGAAGGTAGAGAAACATTTCCGTTTGTAAATGATGAGAACGAAATATATTTTGCATCAGACGGCCATCCTGGCTTAGGAGGTTTAGATGTTTTTGTTGCCGCTATAAATCCCAATGGAACTTTTGGTGAGGTACAAAATGTGGGGGCAGATATTAATTCTCCAAAAGATGATTTTGCCTACTTAATTGATACAAAATCAAGAAAAGGTTTTTTTTCTTCCAATAGAGATGGTGGTTTAGGATATGATGATATTTATAAATTTTCAGAACTGAAAAAAATTATTTGCCAACAGTTATTATATGGTGAGATCACTGATATTGCTACAAAAGAATTCCTTCCGAACACTAAAATTACTCTATTTGACAATCATTTTAACATTGTAAATACAACCCTTTCAGATGATAAAGCTAATTATTTTTTTCCTGTTGAATGTGGTAAAACATATTACGTAAGGGCTCAAAAACCTGAATATACTGCAAAAGAACAAAAGATTACAATAGCTGATGAAAATGGAAAGACATACGTACCAATCGCATTAGAAGATGCAAAGTGCAAAGTAACCATAGGGGATGATTTAGGTAAATGTTTTAATATAAAAATGATTTATTTTGATCTGGATAAATCAAATATCAGGCAAGAGGCAGCTTTTGATTTAGAAAAAATATTAGATGTTTTAAATCAAAACCCAACGATGAAGCTTGATATTCGTTCTCATACAGATAGCAGACAAACGTTCAAATACAATGAAGCGTTATCTGACAGAAGAGCTAAATCTACTATTAACTGGCTGATAAAAAATGGAGTACATACAAGCAGATTAATTGGAAAAGGATATGGTGAAACCCAACTGGTAAACAAATGTGTAGACGATCTAGAGTGCACTGAGGAGGAGCATCAACTTAACAGAAGAAGTGAATTTATTATTACTGATTTATAAAAAAAATTATCAAAGTAGCTCCTACACTGCTAACTATGCTGCAACATTATCTTTATAGAAATAGGAACACAAAATGATGGTATTATTTAATTGCCTTGCTAACCCAAGCATCGTTCAAGCTGTCATAATTAATAGGCTGTGCCGGAGTTTGATTTTGTAATCTTCCTGAATCAAATCCTCGTACTAGTATAGTTTCTATTAAATAATCCTCGTTGACATAGTAGGGTTCGTATTTTGTTTTTAGATTAATGTCAAACATGCTTGCTGCAGTATTGGACCAAAAAGCTTTCCAGCCACTTTTAAGGTTTTTTACTAACTCATAAGTGGTAGTGCCTGTTTGACGGTGAATTAACTTTACCAATATTTGACCTTGTTTACGAGATAGCTTTTTAAGTTTAGCTTCGAACTCCTCACTCAAATAACTTTCTACTATCTTAAAGTATTTTTTTTTCTCCTTATTTGTTTTAAGGTTTGCCATTCCTTTATTAAGAATCGTCAATCGCTCCGAAGCTAGTTTTGCATAAGGATACGTTTTATAAACCCGACTTTGAAGTAATAAAAATTGCTTTCTTGCTTCGGGATCTGTTTTTCCTTTGTATATTATTATTTCTGGTAATTGAATGGTGTCATTAAGAATCAATTCGTCATCTTCTAACTCATTCCCTATTTTTGTAGTATCCTGCGGCATTACCTGTGCATTAACAGACAAAGTTATCAATAGAAAAAACAACAAAAATTTAATTAGCTTCATATTAGGAAAGTTTAATTGCCAAAATTATACATTATATACGCAACTGTAATGCCAAATTTATAATTTAGCAAAAAAATAATTTTATGAGCACAAAATCAATATTAAACAAGTCGTCACTTGAGTTTTTAGAAAACTATCTTAATAATGCCTCGCCTACCGGTTATGAAAGTGGTGGACAAAAATTATGGATGGATTATTTAAAACCTTACGTTGATACTTTTATAACAGATACTTACGGCACAGCGGTAGGAATTATAAATCCGGATGCACCTTATAAAGTAGTAATTGAAGGTCATGCAGATGAAATTTCATGGTACGTAAATTACATTACAGACGATGGATTAATCTACGTGATCAGAAATGGTGGTTCCGATCACCAAATAGCACCTTCAAAGCGCGTCAATATTCATACTAAAACAGGAATTGTAAAAGGTGTTTTTGGCTGGCCTGCTATTCATACACGAATGAGAGACAAAGAAGAAGTAGCTAAAGTTAACAATCTATTTATTGACATTGGTTGTGAAACCAAAGAACAGGTTGATAAAATGGGCGTTCATGTAGGTTGTGTGATTACCTATCCTGATGAATTCATGATTTTGAACGAAAATAAATTTGTTTGTCGCGCGATTGATAATCGTATGGGTGGGTTTATGATTGCCGAAGTGGCTCGTTTGCTACACGAAAACAAAATAAAACTTCCTTTTGGATTGTATATTACGAATTCAGTTCAGGAAGAAGTAGGGCTTCGCGGTGCCGAAATGATTACCAAAACCATCAAACCGAATGTAGCGATCGTAACCGATGTTTGTCATGACTCTACTACTCCAATGATTGAAAAGAAAATTGAAGGAGATACAAAAATTGGTAAAGGTCCTGTAGTTACTTACGCTCCTGCTGTTCAGAATAATTTGAGAGAATTAATTTTAGAAACCGCCATGGCAAACGAAATTCCGTTCCAAAGATTAGCTTCATCTCGTGTTACGGGTACTGATACCGATGCTTTTGCGTATAGTAATGGCGGCGTAGCTTCTGCATTAATATCGTTGCCGTTGCGATATATGCACACCACGGTTGAAATGGTGCATCGTGACGATGTTGAAAATGTAATTAAATTAATTTATGAAACCTTATTGAAGTTAGAAAACGAAGAAACATTCTCTTATTTCAAATAGTTTTAGGAGCTAATCCCGCTATCCGTTTTAAATGAAATTCACTGAACTCAAATAAAAATAAAAGTATAGTGAAGTAATCTTTTCCTTTTTAAAGTAAAAAGGAAAAGGATTTCCACTTTTATCGGGGCTAAAAACCGCAATTCATAATTATGAATTGCGGTTTTGCATTTATCTTTTAAAAAAACAATTATCTATTGGCTAGATATTCCAAAACATTTTTCTCTATTCTTTGATCTATATTGGTGATATCTGCTTTTACAAATTTCTCTCCTAAGATATTTTCATATAATTCAATATATCTTTCAGAAACTGTTTGAATGTATTCGTCCGTCATATCAGGAATTTGTTGTCCTTCTAATCCTTGAAAACCATTTTCGATTAACCAACGACGAACAAACTCTTTCGATAATTGTTTTTGTTCCTCACCGTTGTTTTGGCGTTCCTGATATCCTTCAGCATAAAAATAACGAGAAGAATCCGGCGTATGAATTTCGTCAATCAAGACAATTACCCCTTCTTTGGTTTTTCCAAATTCATATTTGGTGTCAACCAAAATCAAACCACGACTGGCTGCAATTTCAGTTCCCCTTTGAAATAGATCTCTTGTGAATTTCTCTAAAACCACATAATCTTCTTCAGAAACAATTCCTTTCGATAAAATATCCTCACGAGAAATATCAGCGTCATGTTCGCCATTATCCGCTTTGGTAGTCGGAGTAATAATAGGTTCCGGGAATTTATCATTTTCTTTCAAATAGTCAGGCATTGTAACTCCGCAAATTTCTCTTTTTCCAAGAGCATATTCTCTGGCAGCATGACCAGAAAGATAGCCCCGAATGACCATTTCTACTTTAAAAGGGGCACATAAATGCCCTACCGCCACATTAGGATCAGGAGTTGCAATCAACCAGTTAGGAACAATATCCTGCGTCAGCTCCATGAATTTAGTAGCAATTTGGTTTAGAATCTGACCTTTATATGGAATTCCTTTTGGCAAAACTACATCAAAAGCCGAAAGCCGATCCGTAGCTACCATTACCAAAAGTTCATCATTGATATTATATACTTCTCTTACTTTACCGCGGTAAACAGATTGCTGGTTTGGAAAATTAAAATCAGTAGTTGTGATGGTGTTGCTCATTATACTAGTTGTGTGTGTTTTTGTTCTTGCAAATTTAAAACTATTTCATAGAGTTTTGCAAAGAAGCGAACTCATAAATTTCACTTTTATCTCTAAAATTATTTTTTAAGCAACGTATCGTTGAATAAGTTTAAGATTCGGCTGTATTCATCAACCCAGGAATAGGTTTCTTTAAAACCATGAGCTTCAACGGGAAAACTAGATAAGCTCCATTTTTTCTTTCCTAATTCGATAAAACGCTGAGACAAACGAACAATATCTTTATATTCAACATTGTCATCTACCATTCCATGAAGCATTAATAAATCGCCTTGTAAATTATCTGCAAAATAGATTGGAGAACTTTTCTTGTAAGCATCTGGATCCGTTTCCGGAAAATTAAGAATGTTTCCGGTGTAGCCATGATTGTAATGCGCCCAATCAGTTACAGAACGCAATGCAGCACCCGAAGCAAACTCTTTTGGAGTAGTTAACATTCCCATCAACGTGATGAAACCGCCGTAAGAACCGCCATAAATCCCAACTCTTGTCGCATCGATTCCATGATTTTCAACTAGGTATTTCTTTCCGTCAATTTGATCTGTTAAGTCCTTCCCGCCCATAAAACGGTAAATTCCTGTTCTAAAATCACGTCCATATCCATCGCTGCCTCTATAATCAATATCTAAAACAGTATAGCCTAAATCGACCAATAAATTATGAAACATGTATTCTCTGTGGTACGTACTCCAATAGTTGTGCGCGTTTTGCAAATAACCGGCACCATGAACAAACAAGACAGCTGCTTTATTCGCATTGGCATTTTGTGGTTTGTACAATCTAGCATGTACAGAAGTTCCATCCTGCGCTTTGAAAGTAATCACTTCCGGTTCACGCCAAGAATATCCTTTGAAACTTTCCGATGTGGAAGACGTTATCTGATTTAAGTTTGTATTCTTTTTATTAGGCGCTACATACAATTCCCAAGGTTTATTTTTATACGAGTAACGAACCAATAAAGTTTTTTCGTCTGGAGACAAACTTACTTCATGAGCACCATCTTTAGTTAAAATTGGCTGTAAAACCATATTTGCCACTTCGAATTTATAGAAATTTCTGTTTCCGGGATGCGTGGTCGTTGTGGTCAAATAAAAAGACTTTTTATCTTTTGCTAAACTCACGTTGCGCACTTCCCAATTTCCTTTAGTCAGTTGAGTTTTCTTTTTTGATTTTAAATTATAGCTGTACAAATGCGAATAACCAGTTTCTTCGGATTGGAAATAAATGGTTTCATTGTCTCCCAAAAACCCCAGTGTTCCTCTTCCATACGAATTAGAAGGAATTCCGGGCCCGCCAATCCAAGATTCGTCATGCTGATGGTCTAATTCCTGAAAAGTTCCTTGCTCTAAATTCAAACTTACAATCCATCGGTCTTTGTTGTCCTGACTTCTTATTTCGGAAATAGCGTAAGAGCCATTTTCATTGTAAATAGGTTCCTGAACTACAATTAGTTTATTCTTTTTTTCTGTCGTTTTTGATTTTTCATACAACTCAAAATATTTAGGAACATCCTGAATGTGGCTTAATGTTGAAAAATTTATCAAATAAACAGAGTCTTTGGCAATGTTGTACACTCCGAATTTAATTGGCAACAAATTATCTACAGAAACTTTCTCCTTAGTATCTTCAATTTGGTTGTAGCCATCAGCAGTTATGAAAAGTTCCATTTTTTCACTTTTACGTTCTGAATCTTCTATTAATCTGAAGGTGGCGAAGTTTCCTTTTGGATCTACTTTTAAGCTTCCAAAGGTGTTTTTTCCATAATAATAAGGCTTTGGAAAATCAGATTTTGTAGTTTTTGATTTTGCCAAATTCCATTTTTTCAGTGCTTCCTGATCTCTGACAAATTGGAATAATTCTGCTTGTTGACTTTTCAAAAAAGATTCTTTATCTGTGGCTTTCTCATCTAATTTTCCTTTACGAAAGTTTGTGATTTGAATGATAGAACCTTCATTGGTATTGAACTGAAAAAGATTTTCATTTTGCCTGAAATAAAGCACTCCTGGTACAGAACCCATTTGCAAATTAGCAATCGGACTGCTTTGTTGGTACAGTTTTTTTGAGATTTTACTTTTTACAGCATACGAAAATAATCTTCCTTTATCGATATAATAATATAAATCTGGATTAGTTGTTTTTTTAAAATCTAGTTTTGAAAAAGCAGCTTCATCTGGAGAAGCTAATTCTGGTTTTGTTAATCCATTTTTCCAAAAATAAGTACTTGTGCCCAACTCATTGTTTGGATTCCAATCAAAATACACTTTCTGACCATCTAAAGACCATCTTTCATTTTCAGGTTGCACACCTATGAAAGTATTTCCTTTCATGATTTCTTCCAGCTTTAGCGTTTGACTTTGAATTGTTATGAAAAATAAGATACAGATAACGAAGATTATTTTTTTGTTCATTTGGTTTTAGTTTTTTTTGAAAATGGGAAAATATGGTTAGTTAAAAACATTAATTATTCAATAATTCCTGCGCTATATATTTGGCGACTCCGTCATTATCATTAGTTAAAATTACCTCTAAATGAGACAATTTATTTTTCAAACTATCAGGTGCATTCCCCATCACTAAACCTTTACCGGAAGAATTAAGCATCTTTTCATCATTGTAGCCATCACCAAAAGATAGTGCTTGCTGAAAAACAAAATTTTCCAGTTCCAAAATTCTGGCAATCGCAACACTTTTATCTACAGATTTGTCCATAAATTCCAGGCAAAGCGGAAGACTAAAAGCATGGCTAAAAAGTCCGGTATGATTTTCTAAAATTTGATCTCTTAATTCGATTAATTTTGAATGTCGATCGTGCGTAAAAAATACTTTTATAGCACTCAAATCCTCTAAGTTTTCAAAATCAACGAGTTCTGGATGATAATTTACTTCTGGTTGAAACTCATTTAATTTTTCATTGTGCTTGTTCGTTTGCCAAACATTTTCTCTGAATAATACGGTTGTAATTTCAGGATCAATATCTAAAGACAAGACGGATTTAACGGCCTCACTTTCCATATTATAAGAAAAAATCAGCTCTTTTTCAGGAGAATGTATCCGTGCTCCATTTGAAGTGACTAAATAAACAGGAACATCCAATCCTGCTACAATAGGCATTGCATCCAGATGATGACGACCAGTTGCTATAATTATTAGGTAATTTTGATTATGGAGTTCTTGAAAAACAGTTTTGGTGTATTGGGATATTTTGTGATCTGAGTTTAGTAACGTTCCGTCTAAATCGCTTATTACGACTTTTATTTTTTCTTGTAGCATCTTTCGGTTTTCACTGTCATTTTTAATATTTCCAAATTTATTCAATTTTAAAGAGAAACGCAAAAATTTATAAAAAGTTTAGGTTAACCTTTCTTGACGATATTTTGATAAATATAGCTATTTATTTGTTGTATTTTAAATACAACAAATAGAAAATGATTGCTATCTTTGTAAAAAATAAATTTCAATACCATGAATGCAAGTCAAAAAGAATTAATAAAAGCAACTGTGCCAATTTTAAGAACAAATGGAAATGATTTGATAACCTATTTTTACCAAAGAATGCTATCCAATAATCCAGAGTTGAAAAACATTTTTAATATGGCAAATCAAGCTAGTGGAAAACAACAAAATGCTTTAAGTGGAGCTGTACTTGCTTATGCTGAAAACATAGAAAATCCTACTGTTTTGATCAATACGTTAAAATCAATTGGAAATAAACATGTAAGTTTAAATATTCAACCAGAGCAATATGATATTGTTGGAAACCATTTAATCGGATCGATAAAAGAAGTCTTAGGTGATCTCGCAACAGTAGAATTAATTGAAGCCTGGACCTGTGCTTACAATGAATTGGCTCAGATAATGATTAGTATTGAAGCTGAAATGTACCAAAAAACAATTAATAAAAAAGGAGGATGGAATGGCTGGAGAAACTTCATAATCTCTAAAATTGTAAAAGAAAGCGACGAAATTAATTCATTTTACCTTAAACCGGAAGACAACAAAGAAATTGCTGATTTCTATCCGGGTCAATATATATCTGTGAGTACGTATATTCCAGAATTAGGTCATAAACAGCCTAGACAATATAGTCTGTCGTCTTATTCTAATAATGAATATTATAGAATTTCAGTAAAAAAAGAAATTAGTCAAAACACATCTCCCGATGGTATTGTTTCCAATGCTTTACATAACAAAAAGGAAGGTGACAGTATCGAAGCTAGTGCACCAGCGGGGGTGTTTTTTGCAGATCCAGACGCAAAAAATCCTTTAGTACTGGTTAGTGGAGGTGTTGGACTTACTCCTATGATGAGTATGGTTGAAACCAATAAAAATTCACTTCAAAAAAATAAAACAGTTTGGATTCACAGTTGTCGCAATGAAAATGTTCACGCGTTTAAAGATACTATCGAGGAATTAAACAACGAAAATGAGTGGTTAACTTCTTTCGTTTTTTATGAAACTTTGCCCGAATCAGAAACAAATGCTATCGAAGGAAGAATTGATTTGCAGCAAATAAAAGAAGAAATCCTTATTGAGGATGCAAAATATTATATTTGCGGACCGGCTATTTTTATAAAAGTTCAATATCAATCTTTGGTTGCACTTGGCGTAAATAGAGAAAATATTCTGTATGAAGAATTTGGCCCTCAATTATTAAGCCTTAATTAGTAAATTTTAATATGAAATTGAATCACTTTACCGATTTTAGTATGCGCGTTTTGATGTATCTAAATCAAAAAAAAGATACTCCACAAAGTTCTCTAGATGATTTAGCGACTACATTTAAAATCTCGCGAAACCATCTTATAAAAGTGGTTCAATTTTTATCGGCAAATCAATTAATTCTCACCAAAAGAGGAAAAAATGGCGGAATAGTGATTTCTGAAAAAGCAAGAGAAATTCGATTAGGCGATTTGATTCACCTATTAGAACAAGACGATACGCCCATCGTCAACTGCGATTCAAAACCTTGCATCTTTCAATCACACGATTGCAAACTAAAATCATTGTTCAATACCGCTTATCAAGCTTTTATTGAAAGTTTAAATCAGTACACACTTTCTGATATAGAATTCAAGAATTGGAGTGCTATGTTTCAGGATTAATAAAAAAAATTACAAAAGGAGGCTTTTTCACAAAGCCTCCTTTTGTTTTAATCATTATTCTCAATCATTTTGTAGGCATCAATTACTTTTTTAACTAATCGGTGTCTCACAATGTCTTTATCATCCAGATAAATGATTCCGATTCCCTCAACGTCTTTTAAAACCAATAAGGCTTCTTTGAGTCCGGATATGGTTCTTCGGGGTAAATCGACCTGACCTGGGTCTCCAGTAATCATGAATTTAGCACTTTTTCCCATACGGGTTAGGAACATTTTCATTTGAGAATGCGTTGTGTTTTGGGCTTCATCCAAAATCACAAAAGCATTATCCAATGTTCTACCACGCATAAATGCCAATGGTGCTATCTGGATAATTCCCTTTAAAATATAATCTTCCAGTTTTTCGTTGGGTAACATATCGCGTAAAGCATCGTAAAGTGGTTGCATATATGGATCTAGTTTTTCCTTCATATCTCCTGGAAGAAAACCAAGGTTCTCCCCTGCCTCTACCGCTGGTCTTGTCAATATAATGCGTTTGACTTGCTTTTCTTTTAGCGCTTTCACTGCCATAGCAACTCCGGTGTACGTTTTTCCTGTACCGGCAGGTCCTACTGCAAAAACCATATCATTTTTTTCCATGGTATCCACCAACAATTGCTGATTGGGAGTCATAGGTTTGATGATTTTACCACCTACACCATGCACTAAAATTTTATCCTGTCCTTGAAATTTTTTGTCTTCCTGAACATCACCACGAATAACACGCTCGATTACATTATTATCAATGTTATTGTATCTTGAAAAGTGCACCATTAATCGTTGAAAACGTTTTTCAAAGTCGTCTAAAACTTCTTTTTCACCAAAAGCTTTTAAGGTTGTTCCCCGGGCGACAATCTTTAATTTTGGATAATATTTTTTAATTGTTTCAAGATGAGTGTCTTGAGCGCCCCAAAAGTCTGTTGGAGCGATGTCTATGAGCTCGATTATTCTTTCGTTCAAATGAGGTTGTTTTTAAATTAAATTAAGTAAATCAATAAATTTGTTATCAATGCGAATAATTGTAGTATTAATTTGAATTTGTCTTTTGTTTTTTGCTTTTTTGAATTTACTATTATTAGCTTTGCGTTTCTCAAATTTAATGAAAATTAGGTTTACAAAACACCAATAGTTATAAACAAATTTATGTCAATAATTACCCTAACTACCGATTATGGCTTGAAAGACCACTTTGTAGGTGCGCTGAAAGGGAAAATTTTGTCTGAGTATTCCGAAGCTGTAATTATTGATATTTCACATGATATTGATCCATTTAACACGTTAGAAGCTAGTTATGCAATTAGTGCCTCATATGCTAGCTTTCCAAAAGGCACGGTTCATCTCATAGGTGTGGATATAGAAGCCAATAAGGAAAACCAACATATTGTGATGCAATGGAATGATCATTATTTTATTGCTGCTGATAATGGTATTTTAAGCATGCTTTCGCAAAAAATTGTTCCGCAAAAAATGGTGGCAATCAATATTCATGATCGTTTACCGAGTGATGCGGCTGATCTTGATGTGTTTGTAAAAGTAGCCTGCCATTTAGCCAAAGGGGGTTTGATGAACGTCATTGGTAAAGAAATACACACTATTAAGCAAGTTACAAATCTGCAAGCCACTATTTCGGATGATGGGAATTCATTAAAAGGTCATGTGATTTACATTGATCATTTTGGGAATGTAATTACAAATATTACTAAAAAATATTTTATTGAAGTCGCCAAAGGAAGGGCGTATGAAATTGTTTTGAAAACTAAAAATATCAAAACAATTTTGCCCAATTATTCCGCAATTGCCAGTTCCGATAAATATCCGATTAAATCGTATGAAGGAGAAAAATTAGCCATTTTCAATGAAGCCGGTTTTCTTGAAATTGCAATTTTCAGAAGCAATCCTTCTAAAGTAGGTTCAGCGAATAGCTTATTGGGATTGAATTATAGAGATATAATAAATATAATATTCAGATAGCTGTGTTCAGTAATCAGTTTAAAAATCTAAAATCTTTAATCTAAAATCATAAATCCAAAATGTTTGTACGAATAGTAAAATTGAGTTTTCATGAGGAAAATATTCCTGCTTTTTTAGAAAATTTTGAATTAATGAAAGATAAAATACGAAATGCGCCCGGTAATCGTTTCTTAGAATTGTATCAGGACAAAAACAACAAAAGCATTTTCTTTACCTATAGTTATTGGGAAACCGAAGCCGATTTAGAAAATTACCGAAATTCCGAACTTTTTTACGATGTTTGGACATTCACCAAGAAATTATTCAACGACAAACCAGAAGCATGGAGCGTGGATAAATTAGTTACTTTGGTTTAAAGTTTTTTAGTTTAAAGTTGAGCAACGTTAAACTAAAAAAACTTTAAACTTTAAACAAAAAATAAAACATGAAATCAATAGTTTTACGAGAGATAAAATCCTTTTTCGGTTCGCCCATCGGCTACTTAGTTATTGCCATTTTTTTAATTATTAATGGATTGTTTCTTTGGGTTTTCGAAGGAGATTATAATATTTTGAATACCGGATTTGCTGATTTGACTCCGTTTTTTACCTTAGCGCCATGGATTTTGATATTCTTGATTCCTGCAGTAACCATGCGTAGTTTTTCGGATGAAAAAAAACAAGGAACAATAGAATTATTGCTGACGAAGCCATTGAGTATTTGGCAAATTGTAAACGGAAAATTTCTTGGTGCTTTACTTTTAATTGTCATGGCAATTATTCCAACCTTCATCTATGTAGCCGTTATTTCGAGTTTAGGAATGCCGGAAGGCAATATTGATATGGGAAGCACAATTGGTTCTTATTTTGGATTATTATTCTTAATTGCAGCCTATTCTGCCATTGGGATATTCACTTCAACATTGTCGGATAACCAGATTGTGGCATTTATTATTGCCGTATTTTTATGTTTTTTCTTCTATTTTGGGTTTGAAGGGTTAGCTGCTGTTGTTCCAAATGTATCTTCCATAATCGCGTCATTAGGAATGCAAGATCATTTCAAAAGCATGAGCCGAGGCGTATTAGATACCAGAGATATTCTTTATTTTACCAGTATAACCGTTGTCTTTCTTTCATTTACTGTTTATAATCTAAAATCTTTCAAATCGTAATGACTACTTCTAAGAAAAACAACCTAAAATCAGTATTGATTGTCCTTGTCCTTGTAGTTCTTGCGAATGTAATAGGAAATTCCTTTTTTCATCGTTTTGATTTAACAAAAGACAACAGATATACTCTTTCTCCTACTTCTTTGACTATCGTAAAGCAAGTCCAAAATCCGTTGTCTATAAAAGTATATATGCAAGGTGATTTACCGGCTGAATTCAAGCGTTTACAACAAGAAACGAAACAATTACTGGAAGAATTTCAGGCCTATAACTCCAATATTATTTTTGAATTCGTAGATCCATTGGAGAATGATGACGCCAGCATGGACAATATTAAAGACTTGTATCGAAAAGGGCTTACGCCAATAAACATAACCGTTGACGATAAAGGAAAGCAATCTCAAGCGATGGTTTTCCCGTGGGCCACAGCCGTTTATGACAATAAAGAAGTTAATATCCCCTTGTTGAAAAATATTATGGGAGCTACAACTACCCAAAAAGTCATTGGATCTGTTCAGCATTTGGAATATTCTATTGCTGAAGGATTGAATAAAATTACCAAAGCCAAACAAAAGAAAATTGCTGTTATCAAAGGAAACGGTGAATTGCAAGATATCATGATGGCTAAATTTCTTTTGCAAGTGCGCGAAAGTTACCATATTGGTCCTTTTACTTTAGATTCGGTTGCCAAAAATCCGATTGGAAGTTTAGAAGCTTTAGAAAAATATGACTTGGCAGTTATCGCTAAACCAACTGAAACGTTTACCGATGCGGAGAAACAAGTTTTGGATCAATTTATCATCAACGGGGGAAAAACATTATGGTTGATTGACCAAGTTACGGCTGAAATGGACAGTTTGTACAATGCTTCAGGAGCTACTTTAGCGTATCCAAGAGATTTAAATTTAAATGATATGTTCTTTAAATACGGCATCCGAATCAATCCTGATTTAGTAAAAGACGAACAGGGAAGCCCCATAAAACTAGCCACTGGAGAACAAGGAAGTGCGACACAATTTCAGGAATTCAACTGGAAGTTTGCGCCACAAGTGTATCCAAATAGTGTACATCCGATAGTTAAAAATTTAGGTGGAATCAAATTTGATTTTGCGAATCCAATCGATACTTTGAAAAATGGAATTAAGAAAACTATTCTGTTGGAATCGTCTCAATATTCGAAAAAAATAGGAACTCCAACAGAGATCAACCTGAATAGTGTTGCCGAAGAAACTTCGCCAAATGATTACTTGAACAAAGGAAAGATTCCGCTTTCTGTTTTATTGGAAGGTTCGTTTCGTTCTATGTTTGAAAATCGAGTGTTACCATTTAAACAAAAAACATTTCAAACGACAGGAAAAGAGAACAAAATGATTGTGATTTCGGATGGAGATTTGATAAAAAACCAATTGGATAAAAACTTTCAACCCGTAGAATTGGGTTATGACCAAAGGTCTGGAAATTTGTATGATAATAAAGATTTCCTGATAAATTGCGTGAATTATTTACTCGATGATACAGGACTTATTAACATTCGAAGCAAAGATCTTGATTTACCTTTATTGGATAAAGAAAAAGTTTATGAAAACTATACCCGAACACAAATCCTAACTATCGGGCTTCCAATTCTTATTTTGGTACTTTTTGGGATCTTATTTACTTTTCTTCGAAAAAGAAAATACAGCAAATAGATGTTAATAAAAAAGTTTCGAAACTAGAATAGTTTACGATATATTTGTAAAATGTAACGTATTTCGAATTTAGAGAAATACCTTAAAAAATAAAACAAAACAGATGAAATTTATAGTATCGAGTTCGTACTTATTGAAGCAATTACAGGTTTTAGGTAACGTTATCAACAGCAGTAATACTTTGCCTATTTTAGATAATTTTTTATTTGATTTAGACCATAATGTGCTAACAGTTTCTGCTTCTGATTTAGAGACAACCATGTCTGCTACTTTAGGAATTGATTCAGAAAGTAAAGGAAGCGTTGCTGTGCCTGCAAAATTACTTTTGGAAATCCTTAAAACGTTCCCTGAACAACCCTTAACTTTTACAGTTGAAGAAAACAGTACGATAGAAATCAGTTCTAATTCTGGTAAATATGCGTTGGCTTATGCTCCTGGAAATGAATTTCCAAAATCGGTTAACTTAGACGACCCATCTGTAACGCTTGTTCCTGCTGATGTTTTGGCAACTGCTATAAGTAAAACTATATTTGCGGCCGGAAACGATGATTTACGTCCGGTAATGTCTGGTGTATTTTTTCAGTTTTCGCCACAAGGATTGACATTTGTTGCAACTGATGCACACAAATTAGTAAAATATGCGCGTACCGATGTAACCGCCTCTCAGGTGGCTGATTTCATCATGCCAAAAAAACCTTTGAATATCTTAAAAAATATTCTTGGTACTTCGGATGCTGAAGTAAAAATTGAATATAACGATTCGAATGCTACTTTTTCTTTTGATAATTATGTTTTAATGTGTCGTTTGATTGATGGAAAATATCCAAATTACGAAGCAGTAATTCCAAAAGAAAATCCGAATAAATTAATGATTGACCGTTCTCAATTTTTGAGTTCTGTACGTCGTGTTGCTATCTTTTCGAATAAAACTACACACCAGATCCGTTTGAAAATAGCAGGTGCTGAATTGAATGTTTCTGCTGAAGATATTGACTATTCAAACAAAGCCGAAGAAAGATTGACTTGTGATTATCAAGGTGATGATATGCAAATAGGGTATAATTCTCGTTTCTTAACTGAAATGTTGACTAACTTACAATCGGATATGATTATGCTTGAAATGTCATTGCCAAACAGAGCCGGAATTCTAACTCCTGTTGATGGATTAGAAGAAGGTGAAACGGTAACGATGCTTGTAATGCCAGTAATGTTGAACAGTTAATTCAATTTAAAATACGCTATTAACCAAACCATTTTTATATTTAAAAACCGTCTCGTTTAATTACGAGACGGTTTTTTTGCTTATTCACTATGAATAAAATAAAACTTTGTATTTCCTTTTTTTATTGATTCTTTCGCATCTTTATGATTTTTTTCAAATGTTTCTAAATTAGTTCCTTTACAAATTCCATAAGAATAATGATATTTTAGAATTTCAAGATCTTTCGTTCCAAATTCTTTTTTATCTGATTTACAAATTGAAAAGTAACTATTGCAATCTGAATAATCTAGTTCTTGATAAAAATAACCTAAAGATCGTATAAAATTAACTTTCAAAGTAGTTAATATCTGCTCTTCATTTAGATTTTTTTTTGCGTTAATTTTTAATGAGCAACTATAAATATTTTGTTTGTTATTCCATAAAAGATAATATCCGTCATTCCCTTTAATTCTTATATCTAAATTGACATCATTGGTATCGTCTATAGAATAAATTAAATAGTTTGATTTTTCTTTATCTTTTACCACTGTAATTTTTAGTGAATCAATTTCGTTATCAAGATAATGAATAAATTTACTAAGCTTTTTACTATTATATTGGCTAACTGATTTGTCAAAATAAATTTTTACTTCATCTTTCCAAATTTTCATTCTTGGTTTTAATCTCTCTTCTTTTTTTTGATATTTTTTATTGAAAACTAATTGTTTATAGCGTTCTAAAAATATAGAATCTTTTTCTTCATACAAAACTTTTACTCCTTTCTCATCATATCCATTAATAATGATTAATGTATCACTCTTGACAATATTAAAACCAATTGAATCTATAACTTTATTACCACTTTTTTTCAATGATTTATAATTTTTGTATTCCATGTAAATAACTTTACTATGCAAATTCAACTGATTGTGCTGAGAAAAAATTGCCGAGGTGAAGGCAAATAACAAAAATACACATATATTTTTTTTCATAAATTTTATCTTTCTTTTGAATTATGAAAGTAATAATTTAAATTAATTCATTTTATTTTTTTTAATATTTTTTTAGAAAAATGGATTTTTAAATCACTCCCATTTTCTTCATCAGGAAAGTAGCACTTCTATTTTTACAAATTCCGTCCCGAAGTTTGTAATCAAAATGGAGTTCATCATTGATAATCTCTACTTCAAAACATTTGTTGGTTAATATATTTGGATATTCATTGGTTGTCAGGCAAACTTCGATATCGTGCGTTGCAATAGCTCCAACGGCTTTCTTACTAATTACTTTTTTGACCACTTCAATTGTTCCGTTGCGTTTATCATCTGAATTGGTACCACGTAATATTTCGTCCAATAAAACAAATGCCGGTCTATTTTCCAATTCGTCCATAATTTGCTTTAAGCGTTTGATTTCGGCAAAGAAATACGATTCGCTATCGGACAACGAATCAGATAATCGCATGGAAACTAAAACGGGTAACGGATGTACACTAGCCTGACGAGCACAAACCGACGAACCTATTCCTGACAAAACCATATTGATTCCTAAACTTCTTAGAAAAGTACTTTTACCGGACATATTAGAACCTGTTAAAATCATAAACGATTCGGGATGAAAACGCACGTCATTTCCTACTCTAGTTTTTTCATTTAATAAAGGATGGCTTAAATCCTTGAAATCTATTTCGAAATTACTGTTCAATGTTGGATATACAAACTCCGGATTGTTATACGAAAAATTGGCCAAACTGTTCAACATTTCGAATTCACCAATAACTTCCAACCAATTTTCTAAAGCTTGGGCATGATCTTTTTTCCATTGAATTAATGATTTTAAAACATGTAAATTAAAAAGGAACGTTCCATTGAATACGATAGCCGTAACAAAATTTGAGATACTGTCCATATTAGAAAACAAACCGGCTAACTGTTTCAAATGCACGCTGGCATTTTCTTTTTTGAACATTAATTTTTGTTGTAAATCGATTAATTTTTTCGACTGAAAAGATTCATTTTCTATTTTTTGCAACAATAAACTATATTGATGAATGGTTTTATCTATATTCGTAGAATTAGCAATTTCTGCCTGGATACGCTTCATAAACCGACCCAAAACAATTAAATTAAATACAAATAAATACGATAAAACGGAAGCAAAAACAGTAGTCGAAGTTACTAAATAGGCAATCAAAACTCCCAGAAAAAGAAGTGGTGAAAAATAAGAAATGAAAACACTCATTTTAGCCAAGGGCGTACTATTAAATGTACACCACTTGAGCAGAGTCTCATAATTCGATTGATTGTCGTTGCTTATTTTGGCGAAAGCCAAAAATTCCTGACGCCAGTCTAATTTTTTGGTTAATTCTTTTACCGCTTGATGATTTCTAAGAATCTCTTCATTGGGCAAAATTGATAAAAGCTGGTTTGCGAATGTTTTTTTACCAATAAAAGTAGCGGTTCTATTCAAGTTTTGGAACAAAGAATGCTCGCCAAAAATATCTAAATCATAGGCATACGGATGGTGAAAATCATTGAATTCCTGTCCGTTTTCAAAAGGGATTTTATTTCTTTCCAGGTAGGAAATTTCATTTTCATTAATATCAAGTAAGGCTTGATTGACATGTTTTTCGAAAACTAATTTAGAATGAATGCGCATAAATACTACGAATAGTCCAAAAAGAAAAATGGCGGCAATTATGAAAATAATTTCGCTGTTTTTGATGTAGTAATAAATAGAAACCAAAAAAAGTACAATAGAAAGAAGTCTTAAAATACTTATACTATTGTACTTTTTATTGATTGCAGTCAATGCTGTTGAAAAGCGTATCTTTTTTGCTTTGTATATTTCCATAATTCAATTAATGAATTGCAAATATAACGAAATAGATTACTTTGAAGACTAAATTAAAAGGCAATGGCGATGCCGCACTATATAGAATTCAAGATTTCAATTGAATTAAAACTGAATCAATCAATAGGAATCGCTAAAATTGGGATATCAAAATTCGTAGCTATTTTTTTTGTTAAACTAGGTTTGAAAATCCCTTCAAAAAAACCTCTTTTATACGTAAGCATAGTCAGTACATCAATTTCTTTGTACATTATAAAATCCAGAATTGTTTCTTTGACTTCGTCACTATTGATCACAAAAAACTCAACGGGTTCATTAATAAATTCTTCCTCCCAAGCAGTTACTGTATCATTTGAAACATCGGAATCACTAGTTTTTACATACAAGCATTTTACTTTAGCTTTCGTTTTTTTAGCGATATCTAACACCATTTTCAATGCTTTTTTATCTTTAGTTCTAAAACGGGTTGTAAATCCAATAATTTCTGTTTTTTTGAATTTTGCTTCTAACGGAACACACAACATAGGAATATCTATTCCAGAAATAACAGCACCTGTATTGGTACCCATAAAAAAAGCTTCCCATCCTGTAGCTCCTGAAGTACCCATGATCACAAAATCTATTTTATCTTCTTTAATTGATTTTTTAATATTATAAAGCAAATTCCCATCCATGAGCCTATGAGACATTTTTATTTTGTCCAAATGCCACTCATCGGCTATGGCGCGCAATTTTGGGATTTCATCTTTAAACATATCAAATTGAGCTAAGGCCAAGGAATCATAAATGACGGCGTAATTTTCGGGAAAAAACTGATTGTCATAAATGGGCAATTCAAAGGTGTGCAATAAAACGAGTTCGCCCTGAACTATTTTTGCAAATTCTAAAGCATGTACAAAAGCATTAGTAGCCACTTCAGAAAAGTCGGTTGGAAATAGAATTTTTTTCATTTTATCTTTTATTAAAATAATTGATTTACTAAAATAAAATATTGGTGTCTTTACGTAGTCAAATCAGAATATTTTTATTCATGAATAGCAAGAATGGGTACATTGATATGAAATGCTAATTTTTTTGAAAGACTAATTTCGAAAAGTTTCTCAAAGAAATTTCTGTGATACACATGCATTGCAATCAAATTAATTTTATGCAAATCGATAAAATTTAAAATAATTCCTTCTACATCTTCTCCTTTAATGGAGTGAAATGCAACTCCATTATTTTCTACTAATACCTTCCAATCTTCTCTACTGTCCTCTTTAACTTCATGATGCGGAGACTCGACACGCAGGCAATCAATATGTGCTTGAAATATTTTGGACAAAGACAGAACTCTTACAAAAGACCCTGTGTCCTCCAATTTATATTGCGTAATGAACAGTATTTTTTCAATAGGATGATATGTACAATGCTCCGGTATTGCCAAAACTAATGCTTTGACATCATTCATTACTTTTGTGGCTATCGTACCGAAAAAAGTTTCCTTTATACCAGTGGCGCCTTTAGTACCCATAACTACGAAATCAAAATTTTCATTCTCAGTTATTTTTTTAATTTCGGGAACCAAATTTCCCAAAATCAAAACATGGCTTATTTTGATATGACCTAAATTATTTGCTTCCGCAATTTTTCTTAAAAGTGGCACTTCATCTTTATAATTTTCAAAATTACTGAGTTCTGTAACCTCATAAATTTCATGTAAATACTTAGAAACATTAACATAATTGGCTTGTGAAAATTGGTACACATGCATTGTAACTATTTCAGCATTAATAGATTCTGCCAATTTCAATGCATAGATAAACGCATTTTTAGACACTTCCGAAAAGTCGGTAGGAAATAAGATTTTCTTCATACTATAGTTAATTTATTGCAAATTAATTATTTATATAAATTTACAAAACAAAAAACAAAATAGTATGATAATTATCACTTTGGCTAATTTTTAACAAAAAATAACCTTAATGGTTTACTACAAGAGACTTGTAGCCATGTCAAATTTACTTACTTTTACACCAAATTGACTTTAAATATGATACCTCACGATTCCATAGTGGCACTGGCAACTCCTTCGGGAGCGGGTGCTATAGCCGTAATTCGGATTTCCGGACAAGATGCCATTGCTATTGGAAATTCTGTTTTTAAATCCATTAAAAACAAAGAATTAACAACCCAAAAAACGCATACGTTACATTTAGGGCATATAATGGATGGTTCCAAAACTTTGGATGAAGTCCTGGTCTCCATTTTTAAAGGACCAAATTCCTATACTGGCGAAAACACGATCGAAATTTCCTGTCACGGTTCTACTTATATACAACAACAAATTATTCAATTATTGCTTCGAAAAGGCTGTCGAATGGCAGATCCTGGCGAATTTACGTTGAGAGCATTTCTAAACGGAAAACTGGATTTGTCCCAAGCAGAAGCTGTTGCCGATTTAATTTCATCAGATAATGAAGCTTCACACCAAATTGCAATGCAGCAAATGCGTGGCGGTTTCTCTAATGAAATAGCAAAATTAAGAGAAGAACTCTTGAATTTTGCATCACTAATCGAACTCGAATTGGACTTTGCCGAAGAAGATGTAGAATTTGCTGACCGAACCCAATTTCATGAATTACTGAACCGAATCGAATTTGTCCTAAAACGATTAATCGATTCATTTGCCGTAGGAAATGTGATTAAAAACGGAATTCCTGTAGCTATTGTGGGCGAACCCAATGTAGGTAAATCGACACTTTTGAATGCTTTATTGAATGAAGAGCGCGCCATTGTTTCGGAAATTGCGGGAACGACACGTGATACCATTGAAGATGAGTTAGTGATTGGCGGCATTGGTTTTCGATTCATTGATACGGCTGGAATTCGGGAAACGGAAGATGTGGTAGAAAGCATCGGGATTCGTAAGACTTTTGAAAAAATTGAACAAGCGCAAGTTGTCGTTTTTCTATTTGACAGTTCCGAGTTTAAAGTTTCTGGTTTAAAGTTAAAAGTGGAACTGGAAAAAATTAAAAACCAGTTTCCGTTGAAACCTCTTGTAATCATTGGTAACAAAGCCGATAAATTAGAAGAAAGTGAAATAGGAAATTTGAAATCAGAAATTCCTGAAATCTTACTGATTTCTGCAAAAGAGAAACTAGGCGTTGAGGATTTAAAAAATCAATTACTTTCATTTGTCAATACCGGAGCATTACGAAATAATGAAACAATTGTAACGAATACCAGACATTACGATTCCTTATTAAAAGCGTTAGATGAAATACAAAAAGTAAAATTTGGTCTTGAAACGAACTTGTCCTCCGATTTGATGGCATTAGATATTAAGGAAGCTTTGTACCAATTTGGAATGATTACGGGACAAGTAACTAATGACGAATTGTTAGGGAATATTTTTGCTAATTTCTGCATCGGAAAGTAATTCCACTTCTCTTATTTGTTAACTACCTATTTTTGTTGACTTTACAACAAACATTCTTCTCTTATTTGTTGCCCATAATCTCTTTATTTGGTATATTTGTTGTTCAGTTGTTGCCCAATGTACGTTTTTGTTGCCCAAATTGAATGGGCAACAACCGTGGACAGATGATGCTACCTATTGCTACATTTCGCTACATAACGCTACATTTCGCTACATAATATTTGGATTATGAGTAGTAATATGGCTATCCCGAAAACCTGTACATATTGTGGCAAAGCCTATATCGCTAAAACTACTTTAACCCGCTATTGTTGCCTAAAATGCAATTCTAGGCACTGGAAACAAAAAGCCAAAGAAGAGAAAATCCAAAACTCTTTAATTGCACAACAGCAAACAATGCAAAGTCAGCAAACCTTGCCAACTGCAAATCCAGCCTCATTACAATCAAAAAACTATCTATGCGTTCAAGATGCCGCCGAATTAATTGGTGTTAGCAGATGGACAATAAACAGGATGATTAAGCGTGGTGATTTGATAATTCACAAGTTTGGCAGGAAGAAAATAATTGAGCGTTCACAAATAGATAAACTTTTTAATTGATGGTACTATGAAAGTAACTTTAAGACAAAGACAAAAAGGCAACAAAATTAGCCTTTACCTCGACTATTATAAAAATGGTAAGCGAGATTATGAATATTTGAACTTGTACCTCATCCCGGAACCTGAAAAAGGAAAATTAACTTTTGCTCAAAAAACCGAAAATACTAAAATACTTTCTCTTGCGGAAAGCATCCGTTCCAAAAAACATTTAGAAATACAAAACGGAATGTATGGATTCAATGATAAAGAGAAACTGAAAGGATTCTTCATTATCTATATGGATACATTAGCCGAAAAGAGATTAGAAAGCAAAGGTAATTATGATAATTGGGATAGTACTATCAAGCATTTACGAAAGTTTTGCCCGAGGGATATTTCTTTTGGTCAATTGGATAGCAAGTTCGTTGAAGGCTTCAAAGAGTATTTAACTAAAACTGCAAAAACACCTAGCGATAAAAACCTTTCAGCTAATTCAGCTCAATCTTATTTCAACAAGTTCAGAGCAGCTTTAAAACAAGCTGTAAAAGATGGCATCATAAGAACAAATCCAGCTGAACAAGTAGACGGCTTACCACAAGGCGATAGCGAAAGAGAGTTTCTGACATATGAGGAATTACAAAACGTTGTGAAACACGAATGTGAAATCCCTATTCTTAAAAAAGCTTTTATATTTAGTTGTCTGTCGGGATTAAGATGGTCGGATATAAACAAAATGGTTTGGTCTGAAATTCAACATTCTGATGATTATGGTTGGTACATCCGTTTCAGACAAAAGAAAACCAAAGGAGCTGAAACTTTACCTATATCAGATCAGGCTCGTGATTTATTAGGGGAAATCGATGAACCCATCGAAAGAGTTTTCAAAGGATTAAAATACAGTGCCTGGCATAATCTTAAACTTCAGCAATGGGTTATGAAAGCGGGTATTAGTAAAACAATTACTTTTCATTGTGCCAGACACACTTATGCAACCTTGCAATTGACGTTCGGAACTGATATATTTACAGTATCTAAATTATTAGGGCACAAAGACATACGAACAACTCAGGTCTATGCTAAAATAATTGATGAAAAGAAAATGGAAGCGGCGAATAGAATTAAACTTGATTTCTGATATGGAACTAACAATTTTTAAAAGCATTATTTATGGCGAATTAAAACCTTGGGCAAGTAATGCAGTTAATGAAAAATTTTACCGCCAAAACTTATCACCAAGCTTCATAAAACCCACACATTCTATTAGTGAGTACTACAATGCATTAAAAGAGCTTCAAAAGGATAAACCCAATTTATTCAAAGAAGATGGTTTAGAAATCTATTTAGCACAGCCAGACACCGATATTCAGCACGAAATACTTTATCCATTAATGGATTTTTCTTTAGAAGGTCCCATAACCTCAACCCAGAAGTTTTATCACTATCTTCTATACAATGAAACTACACGATTAACTGACAGAGTTTTTAAATGTATCAATAAAGACATTGAAGAAATTCAAAAAAAAGAGATCATTCAAAATCTAGTAAAATCGTGTAAAGATCTATTACTAAGAATTGGAACAGACCAACAACATTTTCAAAAAACAGAGTTAAAAGAGTATGTTATTCCTCAACTCATTACCAGTGTAATTCGTTTTCTAAAAGAAACCGAAAAACTTTACCCGCAATACCTGTACGATTTACCGGCTACTATAAACGAATTATTTGGAGAATTACTGCAACAACCTACTCCGGACTTAAACATAGATAAAACTACTCCTGAATTCCAAACAGTATCCGATATTCTTCTAGACATTGATAATTATACGTTAGAAAAAGATACTCGTTTCTCATTTGGTTTCAATGGCGATACGGAAAAATTAAAATCAGTTTTATTAGCTTTAAACAAACATATTGAGCTTCTATATGATGGGAAAACATCCGTTGATGAATTGGTTACCGTTCTAACCAGTAAGAATTTAGACTTAGGTGCTCCACAAATTCATATCGGATGTCAAACTAACATATTCAATCATGTTTGGCGTAAATTAAAACCAAAATTTAATAATCTTGGGGCGACTTCACTAGCGGCTTCAAAACTTTTTTATTCTAAATCCGAAATCTTATTAAGTAAAAGCAATTTAGAAAAAAAGGTTAGTGACTATCCTGAAAATATTGAAACTATTAACAACATTATTAATCAATTATAAATAAAAACAGTAAGTACAGTAAGTTTACATAGTAAGTCCTTACATACCAATTAATTACCAGTGTGTTACGAAATAATTTAGCCCTCAGCAATGAATGCTAAATCACTTAAAACGTAACACAATGAGTAACGAAAACTTAATTTTAGAAAAGCTCGAAAGATTGGAGCAAAGGATCGGGGAACAAAACCTCTTGATGAAAGAAGTGCTTAACTTCAATGATGCCTGCAGCTATTTAGACATTAGCGCGTCACACCTTTACAAATTGACCAGCCAAAAGCAAATACCTCACTTTTGCCCTCAAGGAAAAAAATTGTATTTCAATCGTACCGAATTAGACGAATGGTTACAACGGAACCGTCAATCGTCTACGGACGAAATTGAAACTATGGCAGCCAACTATTTACTAACCAATAGAAGGAAATAGGATGCCATACTACACTCCCACCGAAGAAATGCTGGATAAAATTCATTCACGCATTAGCGAATTGGCTTTGAATGTAAAAACAAAGCAGCATCTAGAACCTCAAGATGTTTTTTTCGACAATCAAGAATTCCTGCAATTGATGAACATCAGTAGGCGTACCGCACAAGTTTGGAGAGACTCGGGATATATCGGTTATTCCCAAATGGGCAATAAAATATATTATCGCCTGATAGACATTCAAGACTTATTAAACGAGAACTATAACCCGAAGAAGAAATGAGTGAAGTAGCAAACAACAAACTGATGGTCAGTGTGTATCAAAATTTCGGGACAAAGTTAGAAGATAGAAACCTCGTTGAAGTACTTCAGGAAATCAAATCCAAAAAATACCTAAGCGACATCAATTCCATCCGATACGCATTACATAAAGGAGACGAAAAAACGGCCGATAAAATCAAAAGCGGATTAACTGGATTTACAATGTCTGGCACCTTTGGAACAAGCAGAACCAAAGCAAACCTCCTCTCCTATTCCCAAATAATAGGATTAGACTTTGACCACATTCCGGTTACAGAACTCTACACATTGGTAACACTGATAAACGAATGCAAATACACTTTTGCTTCGTTTATTAGCCCAAGTGGCGAAGGAATTAAAGTATTCATTAAAATCAACTCCAATGCAACACAACACACTATTGCTTATAATCAAGTGGCAACTTATTACAAAAACCTTTCAGGCTATGATTTTGATCCAAAATGCAAAGATAGTACCCGATTGTGTTTTGTTTCTTCTGATCCAGAATTACATCTAAATGAAAACGCAACTGTTTTCGAAGTTCAGGAAGAAGCAAAACAACTTCCGATAAAACAAAAAGTAGAAACAGTACAATTTCAATCCACAGACACTTTACTGGACAATTGCCTGAAATTCACAGAACAAAAAGAGCAATACAGTAAAGGAAATAGAAACAATTTTATTCATCTATTTGCGTCTAATGCCAATCGTTTTGGGATAGACGAATCTAATGTGCTAGACTATTGTATTACTAATTTCGATTTAGACGAAAAAGAAATTAAAACTACAGTCAATAGTGCCTACAAAAACCAAAGCTCTGATTTTGCTAAGTTTGCCGACTTTGCCAAGATGCAAACTAAAGAGATTGTGATAAAAGAAACAACCTCTACTAAACCCTTAGTCGAGGAAGAAGATTATCTAAAAAGTACACCGATAATTCTGCAATCAGTTTATGACAATTTACCGCCAATATTATTCGAAAGCTGTAAAGCATTCAAAGAAGCGAGAGAAAAAGATGTTTTTCTAACAGGTGCATTAGCCATTCTTTCGGGGTGTTTACCCAATGTTTCTGGTTTGTATAGCGGCAGTGTGGTTTATCCAAGTTTATTTTCTTTCATATTAGCACCAGCCGCATCAGGAAAAGGAGCATTGAAATTTGCTAAAGCGTTAGCCGATAAATACCATAGTAATCTTCTAGAAGCATCACAAGAAGCTCGCAAAATATACGAAGAAAAATTGGCGGCCTACAAAATGTTAAAAAGCAAAAATAAATTAGAAGGAAATCAAGAAATGCCACAAGAGCCAAAATTCAAAGTAGTTTATATTCCGGCAAATACCAGTAATGCAAAAATAATTCAGCATTTAGATTGGAACGAAGGAAAAGGAATTATTTGCGAAACGGAAGCCGATACTTTAGGACAAACCTTTAAAAATGATTGGGGTTCTTATTCTGATATGCTTCGAAAATCATTTCATCACGAAAAAATATCAGTAAGCCGTAAAACGGATGCAGAATTTGTTGAAGTAAACGAACCACAACTTTCAGTGGCGCTGTCAGGAACTCCAAAACAGGTCTTTAATATTATTGCATCGGCAGAAGATGGCTTATTTAGTCGTTTTATTTTTTATGTATTCAAAACAGATGCCGTTTGGCTAGATCCTTCACCCAAAGGCAATCCTGTGAATTTAACGGAATATTTCAAAACACAATCCAATCAAGTTTTTAAAATGGTAGAATTCTTCGAAAGAGACGAAATGGTTTTATTATTAACCGATGAACAATGGGATAAATTTAACCCTATTTTTAGTGCCTATTTAGTACAAATAAGCACTTTTGTTAGTGATGATGCTCAAAGTGTAGTTAAGCGGCTAGGAATCATTTTATTTCGTTTGTGTATGATATTTACAGCCATTAGAAAATTTGATACAAAGGATCATCACAAAGAAGTGTATTGTTCTGATATTGATTTTGAAACAGCTCTGACGCTAATAAAAACCTATTTGCAACACAGCATCATAATGTTCGAAAACTTGCCAAAACAAGAAGAAGGTGGAGTTTTTAAATCAGGGCAAAACAAAAAATTATTCTTTGATGCACTACCGCAACGATTCACCCGTGGAGAAGCAATTGAATTAGCAAAGAATTTCAATATAGCCGAAAGAACAGCGGGAACTTTCCTAAAATCCTGCTTAGGGAAATACTTACAACAGCCTGAATATGGTGTGTATGAAAAGTTTGTGTAAATGCTAATAAATACAAGATAAAACAAGTTAATATTTACTATTTTTGAAAGTTGCCCAAATGACTTAAAAGTGCAAATTATATTTAGCATTTAAAAACAAGAAAATTAATCTGATAATTAAAAAAAATGAGTTCAGAAATACGAAAACAAAAACTTACGGGGCTCATTGAAGAATACAATAGGTTTAAACAAATAGGTAAACTAGATTTAACATCTGAAGAGACTATAAGAACATGGTTAAATCAACTACTTGAAATATTTGATTGGGATGTAAGAGACACTTCTCAAATATTACAGGAAAAAGTTTTATCTAAATCTGAGAAACAAAGAGTAAAAGATATTGGCTCGCAAAATACAAGACCTGATTATACTTTTAAGATAGCTAAACAAAAGCTTTCCTTTTTAGATGCAAAAGATATTACTGTAAAATTATTAAATGATTCGGATGCTGCATTTCAAATAAAATCATATGGATGGTCAATATTAGCACCATGTGCTTTTATTTCAAATTTTGAAGAATTTGCAATATATGACTGTACTTATGAACCAGAAAAAGGTCAAGATCCAAATTTAGGAAGATTGTACTTTACAATAGATTCGTTACTTGACAATTACCAAATTTTAGAAGATCATTTATTAAAAGATAATATTTATAGTGGGAAGTTAAATGAACTATATTCTGAAACATTACAAGGGAATAAACATGTTCAAAGAATTACACCTGATGTTAAGTTCGCAGCTCAACTTTCCGAATTTCGCTTGGCCCTAGCAACTGATATTTTATATAACAATAAATCATACATTGGCAATAACTCAACCAATTTGAGTTATATAACTCAAATAATTATAAATAGAGTTTTATTTATTCGAGTTTGTGAAGCGAGATCAATGGAAGAGGATGGATTGTTGCTTTCTTTTCAAAAGCAGGGCTTTTGGGAATCTTTTAAAAAATCTTCATACTTTGATTTTTATGAACACTATGATGGTCCACTATTTGACAGGATAAATTCTATAAACGAGTTAAAGATTTCAAATAAAGTCTTTAACACATTAATTCAACACCTATATTATCCTTCACCTTATAAGTTTGAGGTAATTCCAACAAAGCTTTTAAGTGATATTTATGAACTATTTCTTTCAAAAAAATTAGTTATTGAAGATGACACAGTTAAAGATGAAATTAAAGACGAATACTTAAAAACTAATGGCGCTGTTACAACACCACAATATATCGTTGAAGAAATTATTAGAAGAACAATTAATAGAAATGAATTAATTGAATCAGGTATCGAAAACTTGCTATCTGTAAAAGTTTTAGATATTGCCTGTGGTAGTGGTGTTTTCGCAACAATATTATACGATTATTTAGAGGATGTTTTTTTAGAACTTTATGCAACAACAGCACATCCTGATTTTTCTAAATATTTTCACATCACAGAAAGAGGTGAAGTTATAGCGAATGTTTTAGCTAAGAAAGCGATAATAGATAATTGTATTTTTGGCGTTGATATAGACCCAGAAGCTGTAGAAGTTGCTAAAATGTCTTTATCCTTAAAAATTATAGACACTTCCGACTACAGAGAATCATATAGTGAAATAGGAGTTTTTGGAACAAAAATATTAAATGGTATAGGTAACAATATTAAATGTGGTAACTCACTTGTTGAGTCAGACATATTAATTTTATATCCTAAATTATCAGAAAATATAGAGGAGTTAATAAAGACAAATATTTTTGATTGGAATGATGAAAATGGCTTCAAAGAAATTTTTGACAAAAAAGGAGGTTTTGATTTTATTGTTGGCAATCCTCCTTATGTAGAAGTAAAAAACTATAATGCTGATTTACCCTTTATGCATAAATACATAAAAGGAAAATTTCCATCATCAAAGAATGGTAAAGTTGATCTAGCAATTCCATTTATTGAAAAATCAATAAATCTGCTTAATGAAAATGGAAGATTAGGATTTATAATTCAAAAAAGGTTTTTTAAAACAACTTATGGAAAAAAAATTAGAGAAATAATTACTAATGAAAATTATCTTTCATCAATTATTGACTTTGATCAGACTGATATTTTTAGAGACAGAATGACTTATGTAGCTTTATTAATATTGGATAGAGCTTCTTCAGAAAATTTCTCATATAAATGTTTTACAGGTAAAGTAGAATTACTTGGATCAGATTTGAGAAGAACTCAATTACCAGAGATTTCTCCAGATGATTATTTGATACTTCCATCTAGTAGTATTGGGGCAAATCCTTGGAGTTTTGATGACACAAAACTTATAGCTATTAAATCAAGACTTTCTAGTTTTGGAAATCTAGGGGATTTTGCTAGTGTTAGAGTGGGTATTCAAGCACTAAAAAATGAGGCTTATCACATTAGACCAATTTCTATTAAAGATGGTGTTTTAACTGGTAAAACACATTTAGAAGATAGTTTTGAAATAGAATTAGAAGCTTGTTGCCATTTACTACCAAATGAAAATTTCTATCCTTATAGAAGTGATTTGGCTGAGTCATATTGTATTTTTCCTTATAAAGTAGAAAATGGAATTTCATCGGAAATTTTATTTACTGAATTTTGTCTATTATATCCTTTAGCAGGAAAATATTTAATTAGAAATAAACCAACTATTCAAAAATTAGTTGAAACTTTTACTGGTGAGCGATGGCATTTATACACTAGAGCAAATAACATTGGTAGAAATTTTCCAAAAGTCTATATTCCCATGACTTCATTAGATACATTTGCAGCAATAACTTTTTCTGAAAAACATTACTGTGATAATGCTAATGTAAATTTTATTGAGTTACCGGTAATAGATGAATTGAATCTATATGCTATGTCAGCAATAATCAATTCAGTTGTTTTCTCGGTTCTTGCAAGATCAATAGCAAACCCTCAATCAAAAGGGTATTTTAAATTTAATAAACAGTTTTTAGAACCGGTTCCATTTCCTAAAGACACTTTTATAAGTAATAACGAAATAAAAGAGAACTTAAGAGATATTGCAAAAAAAATCGAAGTGTTACAAAATAGATTTGTTGCGGCATCACCACATGAAAAAAGAGCATTGAACTCATTACTCTCTGCACATTGGCTTGAATTAGATAAATTATGTTATCAAATATATGGTCTTACTCATGAAGAAGAGGCTTTTTTTAATGAAAGAGGTAGAAATATAAATAGAATTGAAATTCTAAAATAAGAAAAAGAATGCATCAAAAAATTAAAAATATAATCAATAACTACAAAGATGAGGAAACTACTTTGAATAAAATTATTGTATCTATATTTATTAAAGTTAATAAAATTGAGGTTAAAAAAAATGATTTAATCAGGTCTCTTTTAATTTCAAAAAATTCAAATCTATCACAAGTTATAGATGAAATTGATTTTGCCTTCAATTTTGATGATTTAATTGAGGGATTTGAACTTGCAATACCAAGTTCTGAAAAAACTACTAATGGTGCAGTATACACTCCTACTTATATAAAAAACTTCATAGTTGATAAATCACTTGATAAAATCAGTAAATCATATCGAGAATTAATTACCGGAGATGTTTCATGTGGTTGTGGTGCATTTTTATTTACGATTGTAAATAAACTTAAACTAGAAACTAATAAATCCTTTTATGATATTTTTAAAGATAATATTTTTGGATTAGATATTAGCAAGAGTAGCATTGAAAGAGCAAGAATATTACTTTCATTATTAGCAATTTATTATAGTGAGGATGTTGAGGAATTTGATTTTAATCTTTACATTTCAAATGCACTTTCATTTGATTGGAATAGTATTGAAAAAATTAAATTTAATAAAGGATTTGATTTAATAGTTGGTAATCCTCCATACGTTAGAGCCAAAAATATCGATATTGATTCAAAAGTATTACTTAAAAATTGGGCAGTCACTAAATCTGGTAATCCTGATCTATACATTCCTTTTTTTGAAATTGGGTTGAAAAATCTAAACGAAAAAGGAGTATTAGGATATATAACGGTTAATTCCTTTTATAAAAGTGTAAATGCAAGAGAACTAAGAAAGTATTTAGGGCAAAAAGAATATAAAATTGAAATCATAGACTTTGGTAACGAAAAAATATTTATTGGTAAGTCAGCATATACCTGTATTTGCTTTATTTCTAAAGAGAAGTCTAAATCAATTTATTTTAAAAAAGAAACTGGAAAATCATTAGTTAATAAAGTCCAAAATCAATTTAATAAAATTCCTTATCTTGATTTAGATTTTCATAAAGGTTGGTTATTAAATGATACCGAAATAATTAAAAACATTAAGAAAATAGAATCTGCAGGTAAGAGTCTGGGAGATAAGTATGTTATAAAAAATGGTATCGCAACTCTAAAAAACGACATATATATATTTAAACCAATAGAAGGAAAGAATGATTATTATATTTTAATGCAAAATGGGATAAAGTTTGAAATTGAAAAAGCAATATGTAAAGATATTATTAAACCTAACATTTTAAAGTACGAGCACGAAATTGAATCTATTAAGGAAAAGTTGATTTATCCATATACAAATGGAATTAGCCCATTTTCCATAATGACTGAAGAATATCTTTCAAGTAATTTCCCAAAAGCTTATAAGTATTTATTATTCAATAAAAAAGATTTGGAAAAAAGAGATAAAGGTGAGGGTAATTATTGTGCTTGGTATGCTTTTGGGAGAACACAAGCTTTAGCTGATAAAGGTCTTAAACTACTTTTCCCTTATATGGGTAAAAAACCTCATTTTGTTTTTACTGATCAGAAAGATATGCTCTTATACTGTGGATATGCAATCTTTAATGAGTCATCAGAAGATCTAAAAATATTAAAAAGAATACTAGAGTCCAAAGTCTTCGAATATTACGTGAAAAATACCAGTAAGCCATATTCAGGAGGGTATTTTTCATATGCTAAAAATTATGTTAAGAATTTTGGAATTTGTGATTTGAATGATAATGAAAAACATTTTCTTTCTAATGGCTCAACAAAGGATGAAATAAATGACTTTTTGATAAAAAAATATAATTTAGTTATTTGATAAAATATAATTTTTGATCGATAGGAAATATCAAGTTGAATAAAAGTAATAACAAGTACTCAGCCAAATTAAAAGAATTACAAAAAACGTTGCCAATTCTTGAAAATGCAGAATAAGAGGTAGAAAAAATGATATTGGGTTAATTTAAATATTATAAAAAAAAGATTATGAAGTTTTTAGTTATTTCGGGTGCGCCAAACACAGGTAAAACAACTGCGATTAATAAAATTGTAGAATGGATAACAATTAGCGGAAGTGTTACCACTGATACTTCAGGAAATCCATTACCTCCTTTTCTTCCCAACTCAAAAGGAGAATATCAGGATTTTTCAATTGCTTTATTTTATAAAGGCAGAAAAATAATTATTCATTCCGCTACAGACGATAAGGCATGTATGGATAAGTTAATTAATTTAATAAATATAAATACCGATATTGAAATAGTTATTACATCATGCAGAGATATTAATCGGGAAAGGAGTTATTTTACAGATACTGTAAAACCATATTCTACTTTCTTTTTGGAATCTCCTCTAGGGAAAATTAATCGTAAAAGTGATAAAAATAAACCGGCTGCCCACAAGTGGTACAAAGACACATTATTACTATTACATCAACATATTTTATCAAATAGTCCTTTTAATATATAACTTAATACTACTGTTTTAAATAGCCTCTTTATAAGTTAAGTCATGAAAGCAAACGAATTACCAATAATTACCTTCCTACAAGCAGTTAACGTACAATTTGTAATACCAGTATATCAGAGAAATTACGACTGGAAAAATGCAGAGTGCAAAGAATTACTAAATGATATTATATCGGTTGAAACAGAGGATAGAGGAACGCATTTCATTGGGAGCATAGTATTTGTTCACGAAGGAACTTATAGCACCAGCGAAGTAAAAGAATTAGTTATAATAGATGGGCAACAGCGTTTAACGACAATCAATATTTTGTATGTGGCATTGTATCGTTTTGCAAAAGAAAACAGTAAACCACAGGATGCGGACAGATTGTACAATATGTTTTTGACCAATCAATATGTTCAAAATGAATCAAGCAAATTAAAGCTAAAACAAACAGATACGAATTCATTGGCATTTAAAGCAATAATGCTAGGAACACAAAATGAATTTGCTACATTCTCAAATGTGATAGAGAACTACAACTATTTTAGAAGCGCTATCAACGATGAAAATTTTGATCTGATACTTAGAGGTTTAAATCGTTTAATATTTGTAGAAATCTCGTTAGAAAGAGACAAAGACGATCCACAACGTATTTTTGAAAGTTTAAATTCAACAGGCTTAGATTTATCACAATCAGATTTGATTCGTAATTTTATTTTAATGGACTTACCTCCAAAAGACCAAAACAGGATTTTTGAAACCATCTGGAACCCAATTGAAGAAAATGCAAAAGACATCGTAAAACAAAACTCGTTAGTTTCAGAATTTATCAGAGATTACCTGACACTACGCAACAAGAAAATACCAAATAAAAACAAAGTATATGCGGAGTTTAAAAGCCTGTATAGCAATAAAAAAGAAGAGGTTTATCATCAGGAATTAGAAAACATAAAATCTTTATCCGTTCATTATAAAAAATTAGTCAATCCATCTACGGTTTCAGATGCAAGCATCAGAAAAGAATTAGAATACATCAATCGTTTAGAAATAAATGTGGCATATCCTTTTTTATTACAAGTATTTGAGGATGCTGAAAATGGTATGCTAAGTAAAGAGGATTTAATAAAAATCCTGAAACTAATTCAAAGCTATACTTGGAGAAGGTTTGTTGTAGGTCTTCCAACCAATGCCCTAAATAAAATATTTATGAGCCTGTATGCAGAGGTAGATACAGAGGAATATTATGATTCTATTGCTAAAGTATTGCTCAAAAAGAAAGGAAGTGCAAAATTCCCAACAAATGAAGATTTAAAAACAGCACTAAAGGATAAGGATTTGTATAACACCCAACCTAAAAACAGAAACTATCTGTTTGAAATGTTGGAGAATTACAACAACCGTGAATATGTCAATACCAACAATGAAAACATTACGATAGAACACATTTTCCCAAGAAACCCAAATGAGATTTGGAGTACAGATTTATCATCGGAAGAGTATTTTTCATTCAAGGAAAAACATTTAAACACGATAGGAAATCTAACACTTTCTGGAAATAATAGTGCGCTAAGTAACAAATCATTCTTGGCCAAAAAGGAAATGAATAAGGACGGTAACAAGCAAGGCTACAATTACAGCAGATTGTGGTTGAACTCGTATTTACAAAAAATAGATAATTGGGATGTTTCCAAATATGAGGAACGTCTAAACATCATTTACGAAAGGTTTTTAAAAATCTGGGAATACCCTGATGTTGTAATTATTGATAGTGATGATTTATCAGATGAACAAAATATTTTTGATGCTGAAAGTCCCAAAAATAAAAAACTAGATTATTACATCTTTGAAAACACCACAGTGATAGAGAATACTGTTTCCCAAATGTATGTAGATGTGATAAGAAATCTTTATGAAAAGAACTCGCAATTGCTTGTAAACAATCAAGATATTTTCAAAATTACCAGAAACGCTTCTGATTTTAGATCACCACAAGAAGCAACAAATGGTTGGTTTGTTGAGGCTAATATGGACAGCAGCAATAAGTTTAGTAGTTTAAAAAGACTGCTTACTTTGTTTGATATGGAGGACGAATTGTCAATCAAATACGCAATAGGAACAGAAAACGAATCAGAACCAAATCGATTTGGTGTTAGAAAAAGGTATTGGCAACAACTATTGCCATTAATAAATAATACAACCTTATTCAATAATGTAAGTGCTTCTAAAGACCATTGGTTATCTACTGGAGCTGGAACTGCAGGTGTTTCATATACATTTGTAGTAACAAAATCGTATGTAAGAATTGAATTGTCCATTCTAAATTCAAGTAAGGAAACGAACAAAATATACTTCAAAAAATTACATAAAAACAAAGAAGCAATAGAACAATCCTTTGGTAGCGCTTTAGTTTGGGAAGAACTTCCAGAAAACAAAATGTGCCGTATTAAAATAGAAGAACAAGGCGTTAATTTATACAATGAATCTGATTGGGAAACAATGAATGAATTTATGGTTACTAATCTTCCAAAGTTTGAAAACGCATTGAGTCCGTTTATTAAAAATTTGAGGTAAACCGTAAAATTATAAACTGCAAAATGATTTTATTTGAATAAGGTTTAGAATAGCAAAACACATCAGTATTATTTGGATAAAAACATTTAAAATTTGGAAAATCTTAAAATTAACATCATCCCATTCGAACATTCAGTAAAAGAACTTGAAATAGGTTTTTACAAACAAGATAAAAAAGGCTTCTATGCCCTTTGGAAAGGAGAATATCCGCAATCTTTTTGGGATGATTTTAATGCAGAAATGCAAGATTGTAACAAACTATATACAAACTTCAAAGACACCTTAAATTGCGATTATAAAGCAACAGTAGATTTTACCAAAAACACAAGGTTAGCTGCACACTATTACACTAGATTAATTTATGATTATTTTGAAACTGTAGCCGATGTGGTAAAAATAAGTTTCGTAAAAGACATACAAATATGGTTTAAAGATGAAGCCAAAACAACGACTGCGTATACTTCGTACAAATGTTTTACTGTAAAAGTACAATTCAAGAAAGTTACAGCATCTCCAGAATTATTAATATCTTATGATGGCAATACGACAGTATATAACAAATCAATAGCAGAATTTGATAACTTCCCTCCTGAACTAATTAACCTCGTTAAATTCAATAAACAAGTAGTTAAATATGAATTTGCAGAAGATGCGGTAAAACAACATATTGAAGAGTTGTATCCCATACTTTCAAATACGATTAGAGATTATCTTAAAATTGATCGTCCACCATTTACTAGAGGTAATAAATATCTTCCCTACTTTAAAAACATAAATGATTTATATGATATCTACTTGAATTCTAAAGAATTTAGAGCAATAATCCCGCTTGCAAAAGAAGGCTTTTATAAAGTACCACAACACCATATTCATAGAACTTCTTTCAATTCAAACAAACTACGTTTCTTTAACGGTACAGATATTGTTCCTCATAACGGAATGAAAAATATAGGACCATATAAAGCAAGTCCACATAAAAATGTTGAATTCTTTTTTATTTATCATAAACCAGATAGAAACTTCGCTGTAAAAACGCTTTACACCTATTTTACTGAAGGGTACAAATCTCCCGAAGGACACCTCTATTTTAAATCACTCAAAACCTATATAAAACAACCTTTTTTAATAAATGAAGGCACAAGTATTTCATTTGATAATACAGAAACGGCATTAAGTGCTGTTAAACAAGGTTTACTAAATCTGGAAAAAAAGCCCAACACAAAGTACGTAGCAATTTATGTAACTCCAGTTCACAAAACAGAAACTGACCTACAGAAAAAAATGCTTTACTATCAAGTCAAAGAAGAGTTATTAAAACACGATATAAGTTCACAAGTAATCTATAAAGAAAACATTGGCCATAAAGATTTTAGTTACTACTTACCAAACATTGCAATTGCTTTATTAGCTAAAATAGATGGCATTCCGTGGCGTTTAGACAGAGATACCAAAGAAGAATTGATAGTTGGTGTAGGTGCTTTTACTTCATTAAATCACAATATTAAATATGTAGCAAGTGCCTTTTGTTTCAATAATAATGGGGAATTTAAAGGTTTTGATTGTTTCAAAGCAAATCAAACCGATTTATTAGCAGGAACAATTGGAAAGCAAATATTAAAATATGTTGTAGATAATGGAGAAAGTGCAAAAAGGCTAATTATTCATTTCTACAAAAAGATAAGCAATAAAGAATTGCAACCTATTTTGGAGATGCTGAATAAATTGAATTTAAACATCCCTGTTGTCGTAGTAACAATAAATAAAACAACATCCGAAGATAATGTTGCTTTCGACCTCAATAGTAAAAACTTAATGCCGTTAAGTGGTACTTATTTAAAAATTGGTTGGGATCAATATTTATTATTCAACAACATAAGATATAAAGCAGATGATATAGTAAATGACAATCCGTTTCCTGTCAAACTTTCCTTTTCTTCAACGGTAGACAACTATTTTGATGATCGAACAGTAATTGAAGAATTAATAGATCAGGTATATCAATTCAGTCGTATGTATTGGAAATCCGTAAAACAACAAAACTTACCCGTAACCATAAAATACCCTGAAATGGCAGCAGAAATATTTCCTTTCTTTGAAGGAGATAAACTACCGGACTTTGGAAAGAATAACCTTTGGTTTTTGTAATACAATTAAATGAAAACATCCGTAAATAACTTAAAATGTTAGAATTATCAAAAAAATTAAAATTAGATATAATACGGGCAATATTGCCTGAAAAAGAATTATTTGGTAGACCTGATAGTGATGAAAATATAATCAAGTTTTTAGACGAAATGCTAAACTTAAAAGCATTGCCATCTGAAGACTCTAGATTTAGTAATGCCTATGATGATGCATACCAACATTTAGTGAACAATTACGATTGGGAATACGAATATGTATTGACTGAAAGGTTCAACATAATTGATAATAATGAAATATTTATCGAGTTTTTAAATAAAATTATTCATCCAAGCATTAGAAACGATGACGACGATATTTTACGTTTTTATATATTAATTAATCCCTATCTTGAAAAAGAAAAGTTAAATTACATATTAACTTCTTACCATGATAATGGTCTACCAATATATAATGTAGATATATATGATGATAACAATATCACTCCACCAAATATTATTGAAAATAAAATTCCTTTTTTTGTTGAAAATACACCAAATGGTTATTCCGACAATATAAACGCTCACAATAAACCTAATATATTTCCTTGTTTTGTTCTTGTTAATAATAGAGATTGGAATGACCTCTTCAAATTCACAAATTATTTTTTGTTTTTCTACCCATCAATAAATGAGTGTATAAAAATAGGTTCGGTAAAAATAATAAACAAAGAAGTTGAAAATACTCCAGATATTTTAAATAATACATTTTATAACCTTGATAAAAACTTTTGTTCATTAGGTATTGAGTTCAGCTACTATGATAATATTAAATCACTTTTTGGTAAAGCTTATTATAGTATATTTTGGGCATTAAAAGATGCTGCTATTTTTTCTGATATTTTGGAAGAATTTGAGAATGAGTATTATTTTAATAATTCTTTGATTAGGTTCGACGAACAAGAACAATTATTAAGAGAGGCTAAATATCGTTTGGAAGATTATGATATAAAAAACTTATATAGTTTTAAATATAACTTTAAACCGAAATTTTCAGATGACTCCGTTTTAATTGATTTTGATTTTGATAGTGAAAAAAATATTCCATCAAGAATATTCGCTTTAATTGGAAAAAATGGAACTGGGAAAACTCAATTAATAACTACGTTACCTATTGATATATCAAAGAAAAAAGAGGATGTTTTCATTCCCAAAACACCATTATTCAGTAAAGTAATAGCGGTATCATATAGTGCTTTTGATACTTTTGAAATTCCAAAAAAAACTGCTGATTTTAATTATGTGTATTGTGGTATAAGAGACCCAAAAGGTGAGTTATATTCAGAGAAAGGACTGAAATTGAGGTTTCATAACTCTTGGAAAAAAATAATAAAAAAAAATAGATTTGATAAATGGTTAATTCTTCTTCCATTATTTATGGAACAAGAATTAATTAGTGAATTTATAGTTGAGGATGAAAATGAATGGAACTATAAAGTTGATATTAAAGGGTTTAATAGTGTGTCGAAAAAATTAAGTTCTGGTCAAAGTATTTTACTCTATATAATAACTGAAATTGTAGCAAATATTAGATTTGATTCACTCATTATTTATGATGAACCGGAAACACATTTACATCCAAATGCAATATCACAATTAATTAATACAATTTATGAACTAACGAAGGAATTTCAATCATACTGTATTATTGCAACACATTCACCCTTAATAGTCAGAGAATTACTATCTAGAAATGTTTATATAGTCGAAAGAGAAGGTAATATTATCTCACTTAGAAAACCATTGATAGAAACTTTTGGTGAAAATCTTACTATGATAACGGAAGAAATATTTGGCAATAGGGATATTCAAAACCAATATGAAAAAATATTATATAGATTAGCTGAAACAGGTAAGAGCTTTGATGAAATACTATCAATTATTGAATCTGAAAATATTCCTTTAAGTTTAAATGCTCGTATTTATTTAAAAAGTATCATCAATGAAAAATCTTAATGTATTTAATGGAAATACACATGATTTTTTAGATGATGTAGTAAATTCAAAAAAAAACACCATAGAAGACCCAAATTATAAACAAAGACTAACTGTTTTAACACCTAATATAAAAGTATGCTTCAATTCATTTGATACTGCTCAGAATACAAATAATCATATTTCACTTGTTCCTTATGGCTATATTACGGCAGATAAGAATGATCTTTTAAAATTATATAATCCAAAAGCAAAAAAACTAGTTACTTTTAAAAATAATGCAACAACTATTTTAGACAATAGAGCATCAAATGTATGTCAGTACTGTACAATAAATTCAGCAAATACTTTAGATCATATTATTCCTAAAAGTGAATTCTCTGAATTTGCAGTAAATCCTAAAAACTTATTACCAGCATGTTCAGAATGTAATGGTTATAAATTAGATAGATTTAAAAACAATAATGATAGGCTATTTTTAAATTTATATACTGATATTTTACCAGCATCTCAATATTTATTTGTTGATATTCAAATTACAAATGGCGTCGTTGTAGCAGATTATAGGTTGTCAAATAGTAATAATATCAATGTTCAATTGTTTAGTATAATTGAAAGTCATTATGGAAAATTACACTTGTTCAGAAGATTTAAAAGTAAAACAAACACTATTATTAGTGAAATGACTAACTCAATTAATGCTTCTATCGGTAAAGTTTCAAAACAAACCTTTTTAGATATAACTTTAGATAAAATTAATCGAGACAAATTATTACATGGTGGCAATCACTACAAATTAATATTAGAAGAAGAACTTTTAAATAATAACGCGTACTTAAATTTATATTTCATTTAAAACAATAGCAATGTTTGATTTTGTAAAAAGAATTCCTGACCCAAATCTATTTGGTTTGTCTTATGAAGAATACCTTCAAAAAAAGTATTATAAAATAAGTAAAGTGGCTTTGGATATATTAAAATTTGAAGAAGAGAATAACAATAGTGAAGAAGATATTAAATATAGAGAAATTGATAATAAACTAAATTATTTAGCCAATTGCTTTGAAAACCTCATTGGTAAAAATGAGGAAATTAATGAGATATGGTTATTAATAACCAATTTCATTGATGAAACCAATATTGAATATTTGGAACAATACTACAATACTTTTATACAGCACATTATTTCCTATTCTGTTGAAGCTAAAATTAGTAAGGAAGAATTAGAAAAACTGGACAATATTTTACATCATAAAATATGTGATTCAATTAAATCAATCTTTAACAACTATAAAAATATACATCCTGTAATGCTAATCAATTTTTGGTTTTCTAAAAGAGAAACATTTTTAAAATTCATGAGTATTGGTCATTTAACTGGGGATAGCACAATGATAAAGCATATTTATTATAGTAATATTAAAACATTTAATGAGTTAGAGAGTTTAAACCCTTATAATTACTTTGTTTTCATTCATTTCTTTAAAATTCAATTTAAAAATGACCCTAAAGATTACAAGCATAAAAATTTAGACTTCTACAAAGAAATGTGTTTAAAACATGTTTTAATTGCCAAAGATAATGGATATTTTAAAAATTATTATGAACTACTAGAAGATTATTACACTTTAAATTTAAGTAAATGTAAAAACTGGTTATTCAAATATTTTATTGGATATGGTGAAAAGCCCCAAAACTTAATTTTACCATTTATAGGTTTCAATTTGTTGTTTTCTATAATTTTTGTTATTTTCAACTTTAATTTTGAGTTTGGAATTAATCTATGTCATGCCACTTGGTACGATAAACTTTTTAATTTTATATATTTTAATAATACAACAATGCTAACTGTTGGGTATGGTGATATTTACCCGTTAGGATTCGTATCTAAATTATTTGTATTTATTCTTCAAATTTTAGGATTTACTTTTTCAAGTAGCTTTGTTGCTTTATTACTTAGAAAATTACTCCGTTTTTAATTAACCGTTGATAATCATTTTATAGATCACTTTATAATGTAAATAATGGAAAACACACAAGTCATAACAAGAGAAGAACTTTACGTTTTAGTTTGGGAAAATCCCTTGTCTAAATTATCAAAGAAATATAACCTTTCAGATAATGGCTTAAGAAAAGTGTGCAAGAAATTGGATATACCATTACCCAAAAATGGTCATTGGCAAAAAATTCAATTCAACAAAAAGGTTATTAAAGAAAAACTACCTGCAAACAACACAGTGGATGATTCTGTAACTTTGATATTCCGAGATGATTCTGAAACTATTATAAATGGGGAAGGAAACGAATTAAATCAACTAACGAAAGAAATAAAAAGCACTCTACAAAATATTATCATATTTCCCGAAAAATTAACAAAACCCACTCAGTTAATTATTGATGCTAAAAATGACTTAAAAACTAAAGAACCTTCTTATTATCATAATATAAGAGGACTTTTAAATACTTCCTCTGGTATTATCAATATTACTGTAGCACCAGAAAATGTAAAAAGAGCATTACTGTTTATGGATGTTTTTATAAAAGCAATACAAAAAAGAGGTCATACTATAATTGTAAAAGAAGGAACTAAAATAGTAATTGATTCTACTGAATTAAGTATAGGTCTTAGAGAAAGATTGAAAAGAAAAATTGTAAAAGGCACATATTATGATTCAACAGAATTATACCCTTCAAATATTTTATCGTTTACTCTAGATGTTTACCCCGCAAAAGAATGGACAGATTCTAATACTAGTAAATTAGAAGATAAAATCCCTAACATAATTGCCAAATTAGAATTACAAGCCGTTAAGGAAAAACAAGATGCAATTGAAAGCGAAATTAGACATATCGAATACGAACGTGAGCGTAAAATTGAAGAGGAACTTGAAGCTAAAAGAAACTTTGAACTAAAAGAGTTTAAAGGCCTATTCCAAAAAGCGAACAGGTGGCATCAGGCAGAAATTTTAAGAAAATATATCGCTGAGGTAGAAATCAAAGCAAAAGAAAATAACTCTTTAACTGAAGAGGTTGTCAATTGGCTAAAATGGGCAAATGTTAAAGTAGAATGGTACGACCCTTTTACTGAAAAAGAAGATGAAACATTCAACAAAGTAAATAGAGAAACATTAGAATACAAAAGATGGTAACTAACATCACGAGCAAACAAGCGGTCTCACTACGGTCGTTCCCTTTGTTCCGTTCGGCTGTTCCAGTCGGTCAACCTTACATTCTTTTAAGACTATTTTCCATAAATAAGCTATTTATTATTTCAATTCAATAGTTAGGTTTCTCTCCGTTCCACAGACACTTCACAGCACTACAAAAACAGCAGCTTAAAAATAAGCAGCTATTTTTTAGCACTGTTTCGTTCCTCATCTTCACACGCTCTCTTCCTGCGTTCGGTCGGGCTTATGCATCCACAATACCGCTTCATTTCGTTACAGTCATTCATTCGCTTATCGCTCCATTCCATTCCGCTAAAAGCTCTCTCATTCGTTTCACTGCATTCCAGCCGTATTATGTATGCCGCCCTCTGCTTTTTCAGCGGTTGCTCCTTCGCACAGCCATCGGGGTTGGCACCGCTTACCTCATTTTGATTTTTAAGAAACTCTTGGATACTACTCACAAATAACTTCTCAATATTCACTTCCGATTCGGTCGCTTTGCCCTAAATCAAGGAACGCCAAAGGCTATCTTTTATTTTTTCCCCGCCGTTTCACGCTTCTATCCCTTCTCTATCACTTCGTCCCGTAAAAAGACGGGACTACGTTTCGTTCTCGGTCTAGAGTGGCTGTTCGATTGCCGCAACCCCGCCACTGCGCTCCTCGAAAAACAATAATTTCCGCTATCGCTACAATTATCATTTTCTGCGGTGCTTGGGGGTGTTTAAAATCTTCACGAGAACTATTGTGCATTTTATCGAAAAGAAAGATAAAAAAACCCAGCAAATATAGAGTCCATTCCTCACTTTCAGTCGGTCGTGCCTCCCTCCGTTCTCGTTCGTCATTTCCTCTAATGTAGCAGCTTTCTTTTTTTCTCTTTTTTCTTTTCGAAAAATTAAGGTCGAATCTTTAACACCAAAGCACTATGCCGAATTTCATCATCAAAACACACCAAAAAAACACTGCCTATAAGGGAAACCAAATATTCATTCTCAACAAAGGGTTGAACGCTGGAAAACCCCAACAAGAACCTTTTACCAACAGCTTCGTTATCATATTTCCTTCCGACGAAGAAGCCGAAACTGTTTATTGGTTAGCCTACAGCCTTTGGAAAGCCAAATTCTGGCACCAATCGCTTTACGGTTCCGTAATTCCTTTTTTACGGATTACAGATTTCAAAAAAGAATTCAACCTAAGAGTGAACCAAATGATGGAAGAACACGAGCAGCACAAAAAAAATGTTCAAGCATTGAAAATACTGAAACTCAAAGAAGAACAATTTTACGAAAATATCAAATTAATTAGCGAACTAAGAAGAGTTATTTTGCATCATTACTGCAAATAGATTGACCAACACTTATTCCACACTTAAATGCGCTATAAGTCCTATATGACTGCGCACTTTAGACAAATTAGTGCAAAAACAAAAAACCCTCTCTTTCGAAAGGGTTTACTTTGCAATATTGCGAACTTTGCAGACTTGCAAACTGATGGTGTTTTTAGAAAACGTCCTGTATTTTTAAAGCGTTACCTGAATTGAATAGGTAATAATTTGAACCTACCATTTGATAAAATTCAATTCCTATACTACCCAAAACTGCAACATTGATTGTCATAGTTGGAGCATCCGGTAAAGTAGCAGTTACATCAATTAGAGCAGTTACTGAATCTACTGGAGTATAATCCGAATACGCAATATTAGATACTTCATTTAAAAGAGGCTCAGCTGGTTCATAAGATCCCGTAGTAGGATTGTAAACAGTATCTGAAACAACGGATAATGCATTGATAATTCTAAAATGTGTTGCGCCAGATGGAATGTTTAAATAATTTAGAGGATTGAAATCTGGAATACTAAAAGTACTCTCGTTTCTGTCAACCGTAGCATTTAATGTAAATGGAGCTCTGAAAATACCATTAAATGAAATGTTACGATTAAAATCCAATCCTTTCAAATATTGAGGTTGTTGCGAAACTAAAACTGCTCTTTGTCCTCTCGCTTCTGAACCATCTTCAATATTTATTTTTTTCATAATTGCCGTAAGTCTTCCTGTAAGTTGACTATCCGACATTTGCTTCATTAATGATGATAAACCAACTCGAACTGCTTTTCCAGCATTAGCGCAAGCAGCAAATTCACTCATATTTTCACGAGTACGAATAAAGCCAGGATCGTTTTTTATTTGCTCCCCTGTTGGTCCACCTTTTAAACCTGCAAAGTAGCCTTCATTACCTTTAATTTTGAAGTGTCTCACTTCTCCCAATGTTCCGACATATTTAATATGTCCTTTCTGTCTTGCCATTTTTTTATATGTTTTATGTTAAAAATATTTATTAAATTTACAACGTAAAACAATAACAATCAATTACTTAAATAATGCTATTTAAAGCATTATAACGCTATTAAACTTATGACACAAAATATTATTCTTAAAGTAAAAAGATTTGTAGATGGAGACGGATTAATTGCCGAAGATTATCTAACAAAAAGAGAGTTTGAAATTCGTTTATATGGAATTGACGCACCTGAAATGACCTATTGCAACAAAATTAAAAATGATGAAAAAGCACTACAAATGCCAGCTGCTCTATTAATCAAACTGGGATACCTATCATTTAACTTTTTAAAAGACCAAGTTAACTTAGGTGATATTTGTACGTTGGTTCAGGAAGAAAATAATTTAGTTGACAAATACGGTAGATCCCTTGGCTATTTGATACTAGATGACGGTAGAAGTTTGAATGAAATAATGATTCGAGAAGGATATGCAAAACCTTATAGCAATGTATTTTGTAAAATGCTACCTTTGTACCAAGAATGGAGTTTAGAAGCTAAAATCACATCAAAAGGACTTTTTTCTTTAGTGAGTAAATTTTAATAAATATTGTTAATTATTGTCTTGTATTTATGGTTTTTATCGATTATTTGATGGCTATTTGTTGCCCAATCTTCGTTAAGCACTGTGAATATTGACTACTTCATATTCTGTATCGGGAAATAAAAGCACTTTCTTTAACTTTACTTTGCTTTCTATTAGTTGACTCCCATTGATTTAGCAGTATTTTAGTTTTCTTCTATTAAGTTTAATTCATACATTTGTTACACTTCAAAAACTACCTGTTAATCAAATTTAATGAATGCGGTGAATAAGTTGCTTATTCACCGCATTTTTGCGGAGATTACTAAAACATCCCTACCCTACTTTCCAACAACTCCAAATACTTCTCTTTCATTCTATCAGTAAGAAAAGAAATTTCAAGCAGCTCCTTCCATTCAGGAGTTGCTTTTTTCATTTGTTCGAGAATACTTGCTATAATTTTTTCGTTGAGTTGTAATCTTTCCTTGCCGTAGTAATCTATAAAATCAGTTGCTCTTAAATTACTTTTTTTTCCTTTCAAAGTTAGAGCAATTTCTTCGTCAGGATTTTTAATCGCTATTGTAGAATTTAGAAAATCATAAATAGGTGTCAGTGTTGTTTTTCCATTTTTGGTAATTAGCGAAAAATTTTTCAAATGCATGTCTTCATTTCCGGTCAGATAGCAAAAAAGAAATCTTTTAAAAAAATCAGCTTTTTCAATTGCGGGAAATGAACAATATTCATCAAGTACAGGAATCAATTTTTCCATCGTAAAACGATACTTTGTGTCTCTTGTATTCCCAGTCAATTGAGCAAAATCTTCTGTTGCGAACTTATTTCCTTTACCGTAGCGGTCAAAACGTTTAATGAAATAAGACAAACTACCATCTTTGCCATATAGCATCCCGTGAAATGGCACTTCTAAACCAAACACTTTCGCCATTCGCATAGTTACATCTTCATTTTCCGGTAATTGTGGAAATAAATCATTTTGTGGCTTAATAATGTACGTTCCAAATTGGTCCACAATTTTAAATTCTTGATCCACTATTGAAATAGCCGCACTAAGCTTTGGTTGCACTCCCTGAATGGATAGCTTTTTAGCTCTATTTGCGGCTTCCTGACGAAGTTCAACAGCTGTATAAGGTAAATCATTTAAATAAGCCAGCTTAGGAGCTATCATGCGTAATCCTTTTTCACTGTACTTATCTGTACCACACAAGTCATACGTAATAGGACATCTATTCATCTTCCATCAATTTAACCGTTACTGCTCCCACTAAATCATTTCCCGTTGCTATCAGTTGAGAGAAGTAATCTTTTTTGTCAATTTTGACAATACGTAGTAATCCCTCTAACATTACACCTTCAGGTAATAGCCCTTCAAAAAACGGTGGAAAAAATGTATAGCTATATTTTTTCTGAGTTGTAGGCATAGTCAATGAAACCGCTTCGCCATCATAATTTTCATCGTACTCAAAATGATAGTCGTTAGCAGCAATTTCCGTTAAAATTCCAGCTCTTTTTCCGTGTGCAAATACAATTGCTCTTCTCATAATTATTTATTTAAAGGACTTTTGAATTCTACTTTAATATTTAGCACTCGGAGTACTGCAAAAAGATTATTCAAACGAACTGTCTCTTTATTTTTTTCAATATCAAAAACAGTGGTCTTGCCTACTCCAGCTAAGTCGGCTAGTTCAAGCTGTGTAAGTCCTGCTTTTTTTCGATGGTCTTTAATTAAAGCACCTAAATCAAAATCATTCATTATATACTGTTTTAGCGGTAAAAATATACAATTTAATAACACGCACGGCTTAAATCATTAAAAAATTTATTATTTTACTGTTATGGCAGTAAAATCATTGTTAGGACGTGACATAGCATCTAATTAAAGAAACAAAAGGACGAATTACTGTTAAGGCGGTAAAATTAACTAAAATATAAATGATAAATTTGTATCAGTGTTAGACTTGAATGAAAAGCAACTTAGCTTTGTATATAACAAAATTGAATAAAAGTTGTCAAAAGCTAAGCGATTCATTTCAATATTTTTTCCATCACAGAAAGAACGTTTTTTATCATAAAAACAAAGTATAGAACTCAGCAGTTTTTGAATGAATAAAAAATACAAATTGTTTTTACTAACACTAAAGATAGTTACTTGATCAAAATCAGTACTCCTTTTGTACACCTCTACCCTTCTAACCCCTTATAAATATAGATAAAATATCTACCATTGAATACATTAGTATGTACATAGCTATAAATGACACCACTATCATAATCGTCAATTTTTTGTACATAGTTAAACTTGATTCTTGTGTATGCTCTTCTGTTGTGTGTTTCATTTTCATAATTTTTGATTTAAAATTAATTTATTTATTCAATAGTAACTCCATCTCTAAAATTTGTTTTTTGAGTGATTCTACACTTTTCATTTTTTTAAATTCTGCTATAGATAAAGCTTTTTTACCTGCTTCAATTGCACTTGGATAGTCTTTTAATTCCGTTGCTATTTTTTGTCTCAAATTAGGATAATAAAAATTATCTGGATCCAATTTTGCGGCTTCTAAAAGCCAAGCCACTGCTTGTTTGTAATCTCTGTTTGTACTGTAATAATAGTTTGCTGCTTGAAATAATAAATTAGCATCAAGGGTTTTTTCTTTAATGATGTTTTTATCTATTACTGTTAAAATAGTTTCATCTGCTTTACTTTTTAATGGAATTTTAATCATCGAATTTTCCCATATTATTTTTAGAAACCCCTCTCCTTTGCTGTTAATATCATTTATTTCGATTGTAAATGTTTCATAGAAATTAGATATGCTTTCTACAGGAACTGTTAAACGAAAAACATCTTTTTTGGCATCATATCCAGTTTCGCCGTGTAATGTTGTATCTGCATTTACAATTATTGTCCACTCCTTTTTAGAAGGTATTGTGAATATTGAGTAGCTACCCATTTTTAAAGTAGTATTTCCAAATACAATATCTTCGTTAGTAGTTATTAAAGTGCAATCACTAGCGCCAGTTCGCCAAAGTTTTTCAAAAGGCACTAATTCACCAAATATTTTTCTGCCTCTTGCTAGTGGTCTGCTGTAAGAAACTTTAATCATTGTGCTACCCAATTCTTGTTCAAATGATGCAGATGGACTTGCCGAAGTTAGTTTTATTTGAACTTTTTCTTGTGCCGAAATTACTAATGCTTGTAAAATAAAGAAATGTATTAGAATTATTTTTCTCATAGTTTTTGATTTTAAATTGATTTTATGGTTTGTTTTATTATGTTAAATTATTTTTTTATTTTCTTCCAGATTATTCTAACGGTAGGCGAAGAGATATACCAAAGTAAAAAACCACTTAAAACAGTTATTAACCCTAACAATGAAAATAGTCGCAAAACAATATTATTCATATTATCTCGACCTTCATAATCCATGGTATGGGTCATCCATAAAAAGTCAAACCATCGCCAATTTCTATGTCTAATCGTCTGAAAACCTCCGTCATTGACTGAAATATAAACTTTTAAATTATCCGGTTCTTGGTATGAAATAACGTAGGCAGGTAGTAAATGCTCTCTATATTCATGGTGTTTCCCTACTTCTTTAATGAGTTGTATTTCTTTTACTTTTAAACCCGATATAATGTATTTATCTGCAATTGACAATGCTTCTTTTTTAGAGATCCCATTTTTTAATTTTCCAGTTTTCGCATTATAAAGCATCTTCTCATTCACCCAATAAAAAGGTTGATTATTTATTTTCCTTAATTCGATAGATTGAATTGCTATCGAAGGATGAAGAAGTGAAGGACTAATTAAACCTGAAAACGACTCAGCAACAATTCCTTTTTTATGAAATTGCATTCCATGAATGTCATCAATGTTTGACCAACTAAAATATAGTCCACTAATAGTCCACATTAAGAATTGAAGACCCAAAAATATCCCTAAATATCGGTGAGACTTCCTAATCCATTTTGCTTTTTTTCCTTTAATCATTTATCTTGTTATTTATTTATTTATTTTTGAAATTGTTAAATAAACTGAACCAACCTTGAAAATCGCATTAAACTTGCAATTATATAAAACAACATATATTTGAATATTTAGTGCTTAATTTTCTATTCCATTACACCAGTTTCGGACCAATAACTTATTGTAAGTAAGTCGAAAGTTTAAAAGTCGTAAAGTCAAAAGAATTAACTTTAAGTAAAACAGCTTTAAATCAGATTGTTACATAATTTTATCCTGATTTTAAAATACGACATTATACCATGGTTATTACTTATACGGTAAATTATAAAAAAAACAATGATTCTGTAAAATTAAATGCAAAAAATATCACTTTTTTATGAAACCTTTTTTTTATGGAATTTTGATTCGACTGTAGATCCGCTTTTAGATCGGATACTTTTGCCTTAAATGCAATCAAAAAAACCAAAAATTGTATATGAAAACTCTTTTAGTTGCAACTTATTCTTTAAATGATCTGCGAGATTACGATTAAAACAATCGCTATTAAAGCTAGAAAAAGTCCAGCAAAATTCATTTTAGTTAGTTTTTCCTTAAAAATAAAAATCCCAACAAGACTTCCCATTACTATTACACCCATGTTCATACCGGCAAAAACCGTTGAAGGATTTTCAGCGAAAGCCTTATGCGCTTTTAGATAGAAGAGTATGTTTCCAAAGTTGAAAACACCTACCATACCACCAAAAATAATATTTTTGAAGTTTAATGAGACTTTAGTTATCATCACGTTATAAATAACAGCGCCAATCATAATAAACAACGCAATTCCAAAAACTACAAATAATGACGTTGTATATGGCAAAGTGGTGTGAAGGGCAATTTGCTTGAAAAGGATGTCTATAATTCCAAATCCTAATAGCACTACTGCAGGATAGATCCATTTATTTTTTGTGTTTTCAGAAGGTTTAGCAAGGATTAGCAACAGCGCTGGAAATGCTGCCAAAAGCGCCGCTATTTTTAGGATAGTAAAATCCTCTTTGAAGACCAGCCAAGCCGCTAAAATAGGAATAAACAAAGATAGCCTTTGAGCAGCATCCGTTTTTACAATCCCTACTTGTTTGATTGAAGCCGCCAAAAAAAGGAAGATTGCTGGCAACAAAACCCCAAGAGAAACATAAATTCCCCAAGGTGCTAAAGTGCCAATATTGGTAAGATTTGGACTGAAGAAAAAATAACAAAGAATAAGCGCAAATACATAATTCCAAGCAACAATTTGAATAGGACTGACTTCATATCCGCGAACCATTTTAAACAACACTCCCACAGTGACACTGCAAATAATACTTAAAACAAGAAATAGCATAGCGAATTTTTAGAGGGTAAAACTACCATTTATTGTCTTTCCTTTTGCTCTTTTATGAAAGTATTGAAAGTAATATTTCCAGAACAAGAATAGTACGCATCCGGTTTCAGTAGTACAAAAGGAGAATTTAGCCATCAAATTATGGCAATCTTAAATCCTTCCTTGTTCTTTGAGTTTCCAATACCGCAATAAACCATTTACAGACATCCAGCTTGGATTAGCAAACTCATAGGTTTGAATTTCTTCCGCATCGAGTCCTTTGTCCAAAAACTGCTTTCGGGTGTATTCCATAAATTGAGGAACTATACTTTCTGGCGGAGTTTGATTGTCATAAAAAGGTTTGATAAAACTAGCCCAATCATCCAGAACTATTTCTAATCCTGATAGTAATTCATCCGGATTTTTTTGAAAATCAAAATGTGTTAAATACAAGGCTCTGGGCTTTAAATCTTTTAATTTTCTAAGGGATTGTTTCCATAATTCAATATTAATATCCGGTGGAGGACAAGGAGGAACAACGGGACCATCTCCTATTTTTACTCCGGCCACATCCCCAGTGAATATCACATCCTCAATTTGATACGAATTATGATGCACGGCATGACCCGGTGTATACCATACTTTTATTTGAATATCTCCCAAGTCTACAACATCACCGTCCGTAACCCCAATCAATTGTTGCTCTGGGATAGATTCCATTGTCCCCCAAAGAAGCTCCATCTTATCGGTATAGATCATTTTGGCCGAATTCCATAATTTTTCTGGATTAGCTAAATGTGGAATTCCAATGGGGTGTACGTATATTTTAGCGCCATTTTGTGCCAATTTCCAAGCTGCTCCGGCATGGTCAAAATGAATGTGCGTCAGGAATACATGCTGAATATCTTTGATCTCATACCCTATCTTCTGGATTCCTTTTTCAAGATACTCCCAAGTAGATTCCGGTCCGGTTTCGATAAGTATCGGACCTTTTTCGGTTTCAATTAAAAAAGCACCAATAGAATGTTTTTCGGATTGAAAGTGTAAATCAATAGTATGAATTTTATACATAGCTTGGTTTATTTATTATGGGACAAGATAGCACATATTTATTTTAAAATCTCTACTGATCAGTATAGTTTTATTTTAAGATACTTTTTCAAGTACAATAAAAAAAAGTGTAATTCACACCAAAAATTTACTACTGGTCATCAAGATATCTATTGATTTCAGCTACTTTTACAGAATGGATTCTTTTACTCAAGTTGCTTTAGGAATTGCCATTGCCGAAGTATGCGCAGGCAAAAAGCTCAAAAATAAAACAATTTTATATGGTTCAATTCTGGGCACAATTCCCGATTTAGATATTGTAGTGGGATTGTTTTTAAATCCTGTAGATGCCATCCTGATTCACCGCGGCATCAGTCATTCTCTTTTTCTTTTTCTATTTTTATCGCCTGTTTTGGGTTGGATTATTTCAAAAATAGAAAGAGATAAAATCAACTTTTTTCAGGCAACTCGTATGGCGTTTTGGTGTTTGTTTACCCATGTGTTATTGGACATGTTCACTTCTTGGGGTACACAAATTTTATGGCCTTTAGACTATAGATTTGCGTTAAAAACCATTTTTGTAATTGACCCGTTGTACACCATTCCACTAATTATTACATTGATTGTGACTTGGAAAACAAAAAACGCAGTACTTCGCAAAAAATATATAATTAGAGGATTATCCATCAGTAGTGCGTATCTCCTTTTGTCCTGTTTTATAAAAGTATATGCCTTGAACCAATTTGAAAAAGCATTAACAAAACAAAAAATTCAGTATTCTGAAATCATCGTAAAACCCACCGCTTTCAACCTCATTTTGTGGAATGCTAACGTAGCCACAGCAAAAAATTACGCATTAGGCGACTACTCTCTTTTTGACACGCAACCCATTTTATTTACTGCTTATAGCAAAAATAAATTTCTAGAATCGCAGCTAAAAGGAAATTCAGATTTTGAAAAACTAAAAAAAGCGAGCGAAGGCTGGTATATTATTTCTAAAAAAAATCAATCTTTATATTTCAATGATTTGCGCTTTGGACTGTTAAATGACGATTCAAAAAACCCTCAATTTGCTTTCAGCTATCAATTTATTGCAAGCAAAACGGAACTAAAAGCGGTTGAAGTTCCTAAAGACAAAAGGGACGGAAAGCGATTACTTCAAAAAATAGTTACGCGGATAAAGGGAAACTGAGTATTTTTTTTTAGAAATATTAATCACTCTTCAACCATCCCGTAATACTCATTCTGGTATTTTGGGTGACCAAAACTTCATGAACTAATTCGTCACTCTTAAAGAAAACTGTTTTACCTTGAGTTGGGGCTATTTTTTGATTGTTATTAGCTTGATGAATCAGCAACTCACCACCGTCACTTTCTTGCCAATTGCTGTTCAGATAACTGATCATAGAGTATTTTCGGCTGGGATTATTCTTGAATTGATCCAAATGTTTGAGATAAAAATCGCCCGATTCATACAACGAATAATGAAATTCATATCCCGTTATTCCAGCATAACAACTTTCATTCAAATAAATAATAAAAGCTTCTATTTGAGCAAAAAACTCATTTTCGAATGCGTTGTTGTGTTTTTTATCCAACCAATAAATGGAATCGCTTCGTATTGCACCATCATAAGAAACCTTTTCTGCGTTACCAATTCCTGCTTCCGTCAACAGACTATTTTGGTTTAAAACAATCAAATTTTGTTTTAGATTATTAGCTAAATCGGTACTCAAAAAATGTTCGGATATGCCTACCTTATTTTCAATATAAGTAGCAATCAAGGCTTCAAAGCTATTTTCCATGTCTTTCTTTTTGACTGCTTAGACGGTCAATGAGGCAAGGTAGACTAATAAAAATCAGTAACGCCGATAAAGAAATAAATAAATGGGACGCTTACTTTATACTCTAGAAAAAACGCCAAAAATACATCAATTTTTAAACAAAAAAGTCATTTAAGGAACTACACAATAGTGATTCCTTAAATGACTTATAGTGTAAAAAACGTATGTTATTTACAATTTACTAATAAAGCTTCCGTAAATATCCTTGAACTGATATCCTTTAGAAAAACGGTCTTTGCTTAGTTTTTTATATTCAACCAATCCCCAAAGAATAAATTCCTTCATGAAAAATTTATCTTCTTTTTCCAGTTGCGGTTGGTGTTTTTTGATTAAAATTTCAAGAGGAACAATACTTCCTAATATTCTTTCGTATTCTTCATCAGAACAATCGTCTGATAATTCGAAACCACTTTCGGCAAAAAACCATTCGATGATATCCGTGTAGGCATTTTTGACACCTTCTTTCTCTAATTTTTCGATTTTTGGAAAATATGCAGGAAAAAAAGTATGGATCGCATCGCCCAATAAATGTTGTGCTACGGCGGCAGCTCCCTCCTGCTCTCCTTCGTAAACCAATTCGACTTTTCCGGTAATAGCAGGAATAATTCCCATAAAATCAGACAATCGCAACGTTGTTTTATCTACTCCGGATTTCAAAGCCCTTCTTTCTGCAGTACTTAATAAGTTCTCAAAAGCGGTAATACTCAATCTGGCACTCACCCCACTTTTGTTATCAATATATTCGCTTTCTCTTGCTTCAAAACTGATTTGTTCTAATAAATCTCTCGCTAACGAAGGCACGTAAACCATATTATTTTGTATGGCGTCCAGCTTTGCTTCCTGTTCTGTAATGGTTCTGGCAATTTTAATGGTTTCCGGGTAATGTGTCAGGATTTGAGAACCTATCCTGTCTTTTAATGGGGTTACAATACTCCCTCGATTCGTGTAATCTTCTGGATTTGCTGTAAATACAAATTGCAGATCAAGGGGCATTCTCAATTTGAATCCACGAATCTGGATATCGCCTTCCTGCAAAATATTAAATAGTGCTACTTGGATTCTCGCCTGTAAATCCGGTAATTCGTTGATAACGAATATACAACGATTCGCTCTTGGAATCATCCCAAAATGGATCACACGATCATCCGCATAGGACAGTTTTAAATTTGCTGCTTTAATTGGATCGACATCTCCAATCAAATCTGCAACGGTTACATCCGGCGTAGCTAATTTTTCGAAAAAACGGTCGCTTCGGTGTAGCCAGGAAATGGGAGTTGCATCGCCTTTAGTTTCAATAATATCTTTGGCAAAACGAGAAATGGGCTGCAACGGATCGTCATTAATCTCGGAACCTGTCACAAACGGAATGTATTCGTCCAACAATTCGATCATTTTGCGCGCCAATCGGGTTTTGGCTTGACCACGAAGCCCTAATAAATTGATGTTGTGACGCGACAAAATAGCACGTTCTAGTTCCGGAATTACGGTATCTTCAAAACCGTGAACACCTTCAAAAGTTGGTTGTCCTGATTTAATTTTATTTCTTAAGTTCGTACGCAACTCATCTTTGATGTTTATACTTTTGTAACCTGATTTTTTTAATTCTCCGAGAGTTTTTATATTTTCTATTTTCATATTGCTTTTAAAATTGTTATTATTGTTAACTGTCAATTTGTTCTTGACTGCGCTCGAACTGACAACTGAGACTGTGACTAATTACTATTTTATTCTCTTTTTACGATTGGTTTCATAATCCTCAAAAATCATTTCACCCAGTCCTTTTAATCCGGTATAAAATGCTTTTCCTTGATTTGATTCGGTGAATTTATTGACGAATTTTTGCAAATACGGATCATTCGCAATCATAAATGTGGTGATTGGAATGTGTAGTTTTCGGGCTTGCTGCGCCTGATTGTAGCATTTATCCACAATATATTCGTCGAGTCCGTTACTGTTCATATAATAGGAACCGTCTTTTTCGCGGACACAACTTGGCTTCCCATCGGTAATCATGAAAATTTGCTTGTTGGTGTTTCGTTTCCTGCGCAGGATATCCATGGCTAGTTGTAAACCGGCAACTGTATTGGTGTGGTAAGGACCCACTTTTAAATACGGTAGATCCCGAATTGCAATGGTCCAAGCGTCGTTTCCAAAAACCAGAATATCTAAAGTATCTTTTGGATAACGTGTCGTAATCAATTCAGCAAGAGCCATTGCTACTTTCTTGGCGGGAGTAATTCTATCTTCACCGTACAAAATCATACTGTGGCTGATGTCGATCATCAAAACAGTACTCATCTGTGATTTATATTGCGTTTCTTCGACAACTAAATCATTTTCGGTCAACATAAAATCTGCTACTCCGTTATTGATTTGGGCATTGCGTAAACTTTCGGTCAAGGAAATTCGTTCGAGTCCGTCACCAAAATGAAATTCCCGAAATTCCCCGGTATGTTCGTCACCGTTTCCGGAATGTTTAGTCTTGTGATTGCCACTTCCGGAGCGTTTCAGATTACCAAAAATATTGTCCAAGGCTTGTTGCCGGATTGCGCGCTCCGTCTTGGCAGTAATACCAATTCCAGCAGTTCCATCCTCTTTAAGTTCATCTCGGATGTATCCTTTTTTCTTTAAATCTTCAATAAAATCATCAATACTGTAGTGTTCATCAGTGAGTTTATATTCTTTGTCCAATTCCCGCAACCAGTCGATTGCTTCATCAAAATCTCCTGAAGTATGTGTAATTAATTCTTTAAAAATACCAAAGAGCTTATCAAACGGAGACTGAAAGGGGGCTTCGTATTGCTTGAAATAAAAACCTTTTTTAGTGTCATTTTTCATAGCCAATAAAATTACACCAATAAAAAATGTATGCTATACAAACATTTATTAATTTTTAGTTAAGTACATGACAAAAAGCAAAACAGATTGTTTTCCAAAGATTTGAATCCTGTTAAAAGAAATTTTGACAAGTAAT